>JBGQFW010000217.1:0-2013 GCA_041497115.1 Methylomirabilia bacterium | reverse complement strand
TCGCCGGAGAGGTACACGCGCGCCACGCGCTCGCGCACGGCGATCGCGACGCCGTGCGGCGCGAGGCCGTGGCGCGCCGCCACCGCCGCCGCCGTGATCTCGGCGTCGCCCTGCCGGCCGATCACGACCACCTCGTCGCCCACGCGGGCATCGGGGACGGTGGTGAGGTCGATTCGCGTGTGCTCGAGCGACGGCCCGGCCAGGATGGGGACGGACCGCCCGTGCACGAGGACGCGGCCGTCGTGGAGCATGCCCATCCCATCGGACGTCCCGAGGGGAATGATGCCGAGCCGCATCGGCGCGGGGACGGGGAAGGGCGCCTCGGCGGCGAAGCGCTCGCGCGGCGTCAGGTCCTTGACGTGGATGAGGCAGGCCTTGAGGGCGCGGAACGCCGGCAAGAGCGGTATCGCGGGCGCGGCGGCGAAGCTCTGCGGCACACCGTAGAGCATGCTCCCGGGGTCCACCGCGGTGAGATAGGTCTGGCGATGCTGCATCACGAGGGGACTACTGGCAGCGAGCTTGACCGGGACCTCGACGCCGGCGGCGGCCAGGCCGTCGAGCACGGCCGTGAAGCGGCCGAATTGCCAGTCGACGTAGGCTCGGTCGCCGCCCGGCGGCGCGTGCAGGTGCGTGCACACGCCGTCGAGGCGCAGGCGCGGGAGCTCCGCGATGGCCGTGATCACCTTGACCGCCTGCTCGGCGGGCACGCCCAGGCGCTCCAGGCCCGCGTCCACCTTGACGAACACCGGGCACGACTCGCGCGCGGTGGCGTCGTAGGCGCGGGCCTCGTCGAGGTCGGTCAGGGTGGGGATGAGGCGATGCGCGATGATCTCCGCCGCGGCCCCGGGAAGCGAGTTCGGGAAGACGAGGATCGGCAGCGTCACACCGTGCCGGCGCGTCCAGATCGCGTCGCCGAGGTCGGCGAAGGCGAGCGCGTCGGCGCCGTGGGCGACGAACGCGTCCGCCATCTCGCGCGCGCCGAACCCGTAGCCGTCGGCCTTGAGCACGGCGAAGATCTTGCGATCCGGGCCGACGAGGCGGCGCACCGCGCGCAGGTTCTCGGCCGGCGCGTCAAGATCGATCTCGAGCCACGAGGCCCGCGCCAGGCGGGACGGGATGCTCAACTCGGGCATCGGCGGTGTCCTTCCCTCGGCGCCCACCGCGCGGCGGGCGCCCTCAGTGCCGGGCGTTCATGATGAGCTGGACCAGGTGTCCGAACTGACTGTGCGTGACCTGGCGGCCCGGCTCGTCCATGGGGCACCTCCCGCGGGCCGCCGCCCGCAACTCTGCCGCCCGCCATTGTACGCGTTCCCGCGGCCGGCGCGATCCCGATCCGACCCCCCCCGCGGCCGGACCCGCACGCGCGCCGCCCCGCCCCCGCGCACGCGGCATCCCCACGGCCCGCCGATCGCGGTAGACTCTCCGCATGGACCCGCGACTCGAGGCGACGGTGGAGGCGGTGCGCGCCGGGGGCGCGGTGGCTCTCGAGCACGACCGGCGCGGATTCTCAGGGCTGGCCAGCTAGTGGCTTACCGTAGCTTCGCTGACATCCATAGGCCGATCTGGTGCCCGTATTGCGAGAAAGTGACCGAACATAGAATCCTGATTCGCGGATTTCCTGGGCCCGAGATGGACGAACGGCTTGAACCGGCCGATCCGCCCGTGGGAACCAAGCTTGCGGCCACTTGCCTCTCTTGCCGGCTTCTACACTCCAGCATTACCGGCTGTGCGCCGCCGCGGTGCTCGGGCTCGCTGCCTTCAACTCGGGCCAGTGGCTCGTGACCACGGCGCTGGACCGATGCCCTGGGCGCCTCCGCGTTCGTGCGGAGGCGACAAGCCCGGGATTGTTCGGGTGGCCAAAACCCAAGAACCCCGTGGGGCGGCGGTGTCCGACCACCGCGGGAGAGCGGTGGGAGTGACATGACGACAAGCACGCCATCCTTGAGCCCGGGCCTCGAGGGAGTCCCGATCGCCGAATCCGCCATCTCGCTCGTCGAAGGCCTCGCCGGGCGG
>JBGQFW010000216.1:0-2101 GCA_041497115.1 Methylomirabilia bacterium | reverse complement strand
TTCATCGTCAAGATGAACTCCGAGGTGCTGGTGCCGTTCCCGTTCCTGCCCGAGATTCTGCCCGGCAAGCTGGGCCCGGTCTTCGAGCTGCGCTACTACAACATCAAGCCCGGCACGCTCCCCGACCTCATGAAGCGCTGGGAGCCGGCGATCGCCGCGCGCGTCAAGCTCTCGCCGCTGGTGACGGCCGGTAACGTGGACTTCGGCGAGGCCAACGGGTTCATCCACATCTGGGGCTACGAGAGCATGGATCAGCGCATGGCCGTCCGCGCCAAGGCGCGGGAGACGGGTGTCTGGCCGCCCCCGGGCGGCGGTGACTCGCTCATCGCGCAGCGCAACAAGATCCTGCTCCCCGCGTCGTTCTCGCCGCTTCAGTAGCGCCGGCGCCCGCTCCGCGACCCTCTTCCCCTCGACGGGGGAGAGGGTCAGCGGCGCCAGGCCACGTCAACCGTGTCGCGACAGCTCCCGCCCGATGAAGTCGCGCATCAGCGCGATGCACTTGTTCGTGTCCGCGCTGGCTTGCTGGGTGAACCCGTGGCGAGCACCGGGGAAGTGCGCGCGCTCGATCCGGCCGCCCGCCTGCTGATAGGCGCGCACCAAGCCTTCCGTGATCTCCGCCGGCACATTGTCGTCCAATTCCGGCTGGGCGACCCAGGCGGGCGGCAGCGCGCGCGCCTGTCCGGCGCTGACGATGCGCGTGACGCTGGCATCCGCCATCGCCGCCTCGTCGGCGAAATAGCCGCGGTGCGCGGCGATCAGCCGCTTGGCGTCGAATCCCGCGGGCGGCGGTGTCTCGTGCTCCCGCGAGAGCGCGTAGCGGTACCGCGCGAGCGGGTCCGCGACGGGGTAGAGCGCGAGGACGAACAGGACGGAGTCATCGCCCGCGCTCTCGTCGAGCGAGCCGTCCGGGAGCACGATCGGCGTGCCGCCGTGCTCGGGGGCGCCGGGCGTGACCGCCGCGAGGAGGGCGAGCTGCCCGCCGCTCGAGCTGCCGACGAGCCCGACGCGCTTGGGATCCACGCCCAGCCGGGCCGCGTGCGCGCGCACGTACCGCAACCCCGCCGCCACGTCGGCGCTCGCGGCGGGATGCTTGTGATCCGGCGCCTGACGGAAGTCGAGCGCGACGACGACCAGCCCGCAGGCGGCGAGGCCTCGGCAATGGAGCGCGCCCGAGGTACGGTCGTTCCGGGCCCAGGCGCCGCCGTGCACGTCGACGAGCGCCGCCAGCGGCGCGGCCGGCTCTCCCCTCGGCCGATAGACGCGCGCCAGCAGCGCCTTGCCCGGCGGCCGGGCGAAGGGCATGTCCATCTCATCGACGTCGTACGGGGCGGATGGATCAAAGCTGACGATCATCGCGGGTTCTCCTGACCTGGCGCGGGCACCCGGCCTTTCGGCCGCCCGCGCCCGCCGGTATGTCGCGCGGGTTTGGCTGTCAGCCCTCCGAAACGTTCCGGAGGGCGGGGAAGACCTCGGCGGTGAAGCGCTCGAGCTGGGCGAGCTGGTCGTCGCCGACGAAGCGGATGCAGAGATCGGTGACGCCCGCCGCCGCGTACCGGAGGAGGGCCGCGATCACGACGTCGGCGGGGCCGAGGCCCATGGTGCCGCGCGAGTGCACGCCGCCGCCGTAGTAGGTGGCGAGGAATAGGGCGGTGACGCGCTCGGCGGTGGCGACGTCGTCCTCCAGCCGCACCGTCGTGTATACGCAGAGCGGGAAGTCGGGGAGGGCGCGGCCGTGACGCGCCAGCGCTTCGTCCGCGCGCTCGCGCACGAGGAGGCATTCCTCGGCGTCGAGATAGGTCGTGATGATCCCGTCGCCGAGCCGGGCGAAGCGGTCGAACTGGGCCGGGAGCAACTCGCCGCGGTTCCCCGCCGTGATGAGCACGGGCGGGCCTTCCGTATTCCACGGCAATGGCCCGGTGGTGTGGTCCACCAGGTCCACGTCGTCGCCGCGATGGTTGATCGGCTCGCCCCCCCAGAGCATTCGCCAGATCTCCACGTGCTCCTCGAGCCGCCGGACGCGGCGCTTGTGGTTCGCGCCGCATGCCGCCCACTCCCGCTCGGCGGAGGGCAGGCTCCACCCGACGCCCAGGCCCAGTACCAC
>JBGQFW010000215.1:0-2111 GCA_041497115.1 Methylomirabilia bacterium | reverse complement strand
GCCCCGAGGGCCACCGCCGCCGCCGCCACGTGAATGCCGAGGCTATGATCCGAGAGCCCCACGGGCGCGGCGAAGGCCTGGCGCATGGTCGCCATCGCGCGCAGGTTCATGCGCGCGGGCGGCGCCGGATAGAGGGAGGCGCACTGCAGCAGGATCACCTCGGAGTTGCCGGCGGCGGCGCAGGCCGAGAGCGCGTCGGCGATGTCCTCGTAGCTCGCGAGCCCGGTGGACAGGATCATGGGCCGCCCCTTGGCCGCCGCATAGCCGATGAGGTCCAGGTCCACGATCTCGAAGGAGGCGATCTTGTAGGCGGGCACGCCGAGGGCGGCCAGCTCATCCACGGCGCGGTGGTCGAAGGGTGTCGAGAGAAAGCGTATCCCGCGCCGGGCCGCGTGGGCGGCCAGCTCCCCTTGCCACTCGCGCGGCAGCTCGATGCCCTTGATGAGATCCCAGGTGTCCTGGTCGCTCACGCCTTCCAGATACGAGAAGCGCGGGGTCTTCTTCGAGTAGAGCGTCTCCGCCGAGTAGGTCTGGAACTTGACCGCGTCGGCGCCGGCGGCGGCGGCCACGTCGATCAGCTCGCGGCCCATGCCAAGGTCGCGGTTGTGGTTGGCGCCGGCCTCCGCGATGACGAAGCAGGGCTCGCCCTCCCCGACCCAGCGGTCCCCGATCCGGATCCGTTGCATGGTCATCGCAAGGACGTCACGGGGCGCAGGATCGCCCGCGCGACGCGCATCGCGCCTTGCCCATCCACCAGCTCGCGCCCGCGCGCGCCGAGCGACGCCCGGAGCGCGCCATCCGCGGCCAGGCGCCCGAGCACGGACTCGATCGCGGCGCCCAGTGCCGCGTCCCCGGCCACGCCGCCGGCGAGGGCAGCGCCGGCCTCCTCGAAGGCGACGAAGTTGGGCCGCTGATTGTCCGCCATGCACACCGCCACGGTCGGCGTGGCCGTGGCCGCCAGCTCGTGGAGCGTCACGCCCGCCCCGGAGATCGCCACGTCCGCGGTCAGCATCAACGCCCGCAGCCCGAAGCGAGCGTGGCGGATGCGGACGCGATGGCGCGCGGTGCGGGCGGCCGCGTCCAGGTCGGGCGCGCCGACGACGAAGGGCCCCACCGCCACGTCCACGACGCAATCCGTGAGCGCCCGGTCCACCGCGCCGAGCGCCGCCAGAATGACCTCGACGTGCCGGCCGCCGCCGAGGCAGATCAGCACGCGACCGACATGGTCCGTGGCGGCGCGGTGCGGCGCTTCGGCGTACCGCGCATCGAGCAGCGCGTAGCGCGGCCCGAGAAGGAAGACCGTGTCGGGTGCGCGTTCGTACGAAAGCTTCTCCGCCCCCGCGCCGCCGTTGACGACGACGTCCACCGGGAGCGGACGGCCGGCGAGGTCGTCCACCGCGACGACCGGCGCCAGCCTACGCAGCGAGGCGAGGAAGTCGGGCGACGCGGCGTAGGAATCGACCACGACCACGTCGGGCAAGCGCGCCTGTACCGTCCGGAGCGCGATCTCGCGATTGACCGGCCACGGGACGGAAACGACGTCGGCGGGGACCCCGCGCAGCACGGAGGCCGCCCGCGCGTCCTCGTTCACGAGGAAGCTCACGCGCGCGCCGTCGGCGACGGCGGCGCGGGCCAGCGCCGCGCAGCGGCTCACGTGGCCGAGCCCGACGTCGGGACCGCCTTCGGTGATGAAGACCACGTGACCGCCCCCCGTCACGCTCATCGCAGGTAATGCCCCAGGACCTTGCGCACGGCCGCCAGCACGTCGTCCACGTCCTGCTCCGTCATCGCCGGGTACAGCGGCAGCGTCAGCAGACGCTCGAAGGCCGACTCCGCCCGCGGGCACAGTCCCCGCCGGTATCCGCGCGCCTGGTAGTACGGATGCCAGTAGACGGGCACATACTGCACCGCCGCGGCGATGGTCTCGGCGCGAAGGGCGCCGAGTATCGAGCGGCGGTCGGCGCGGACGCGTTCGAGATCGAGCAGCACGGGAAAGATGTGCCAGGCGTGCCGAACGTGCGGCGCGACGGCGGGGAGCGTCAGTCCCGGCTGCGTTGCCAGCTCCGCCCGGTAACGCTGGGCGATCTCGGCACGCCGCTTCAGGAACTGCG
>JBGQFW010000214.1:0-2128 GCA_041497115.1 Methylomirabilia bacterium | reverse complement strand
TCTTCCGGCGGATCTCGGCCGCCAGCTCCTTCGCCGAGCGGAACGGTGTGGCCATCATCGGTACTGTCTCCTCCTTGTGGTTCCGGGCGGGCGCGCCTCACGCGGCCGGCCGGAGACCAACGGATTGTAGCCTAACTGCGTTCCGGCGCAAGCGCCCGCTGGACGCAGCCGGGCGATCAGGCGCCGCCCCTCGCGCGCTCGCACTCGCGATGGATTGCGCCGCCCGCCAGCGCCATGAGCAGGGCCACCAGCGCAGAGAGCGCGGCGAAGACCGCCCATGCCGCGCCGTAGGAGTCGCGCGCCTCCAACACCACGCCGAAGACCGGCGCCCCCAGCATCAGGCCCACCACGATCGCCGTGAAGGCCACGCCGCTGAGCAGGCCCGACTGGCGCGGCCCGCCGGCCTCGGCGCTCGCGATGAAGTAGATGCCCACCCATCCGTGCGCGCCGACGCCCGCCAGAAACGCCAGCACCAGCGCCGCTGCCGGCCGGGGCGTGGGCGCCACGGCGTACGAGGTGAAGATGACGGCGGCGATCACCGAGGAGAGCACGAGCCACGGCGGCCGGCGCCCGCCCAGCCACCGGTCGCTCGCCGCGCCCAGCCCCAGGCGCGCCGCGGCGCCACCCGCTTGCGCCGCCGCCACGAGCACGCCAGCCGCGATCGCAGTGAAGCCCAGCACCTCCACGCCGTACAGCGGCAGGTAGCTCAGCACGGCCGACTGCACCATCCCGAGCACGACGCCGGCGCCGAACAGCATCAGCAGCGCCGGCCGCCCGAGCCACCACCAATTGCCCGCCGGCGCCGCGCTCGATTCGCCGCCCGCTCCCGGGCGCGCGGCGGCCAGGGGCGCGAGCGCCCGCCAGCTCGCAAGCGCGGGCGCGGCCATCACGACTGCGCAGGCAACGACGGCCGCGCGCCAGCCGAAGGCGGCGGCGATAGGCGGCAGCACGAGCGCGGAGATGACGCCGCCCACCGTCAGCCCCATCTGCTTGATCCCCATCGCGACGCCGCGCTCGCCCGCCGGGAAGAGATCGACGATGGCCTTGCCCAGCACCGGGTTGACGACGCTCCAACCGACGCCGGCCAGGAAGATACAGGCGAGGTACACCCCGAAGCGCGGCGCCGCCGCGGCCAGCGCGAGGCCCGCGGCGCCCAGCGCGAGGCCGCCGAGGAGGGTCGGTCGCACGCCCCAGCGATCGGCCAAGTGCCCCGCCGGGAGCGAGAAGAGCAGGCCGCCGAGATAGACGGACGGCACGACGAACGCGACGTCGAGCCGCGTGAGGCGGAAGCCCTCGACGAGGCTCGGCAAGAGCGGCGAGACACCGAGTATGCCGAAGGCGCCCATCCCGTACGCCACGGTCAATAGCGCGAGGAGGAGCCATCGGTGCGGCGGCGCGGGCGCGTCGCGGAGGTCGGGCGGCACAGCGCCAGATGGTAGCACCTCCGCGCGCGAACATGACGGAACCGGGAGGCCAAGCGATTTCGGATGGACATAATGGGCCGGCTTCGTCTAAGCTCACCCAGCAGTTCCAAGGACCTCCATGCCAGGACCTCTCGCAGGCGTTCGCGTTCTCGACGTTACCACGGTCGTGCTGGGCCCGTGGGCGACCCAGACGCTGGGCGACCTGGGAGCCGACGTCATCAAGGTCGAGCCGCCCGAGGGCGACACGACGCGCCGGCTGGGACCGGCGCGCCACCCGGGCATGGCCGCGTTCTTCCTCGCCTGCAACCGCAACAAGCGCAGCCTCGTCCTCGACCTCAAGCAGGACGCCGGCCGCTCGGCGCTGCTGCGGCTCGCGTCCACGGCCGACGCGATGCTGCACAACTTCCGCCCCGAGCCGGCGGCGCGCCTCGGTCTCCACTACGAGGCGTTCCGGGCCGTCAACCCGCGGCTCGTCTACTGCGCGACGTACGGCTTCCGGGCGCGCGGCCCGTACGGCAACAAGCCCGCGTACGACGACGTCATCCAGGCGGCCGCCGGCCTCGCGTCGCTCCAGACTTTCATCGCGGGCGAGCCGCGCTACGTTCCGACGATCGTCGCCGACAAGACCAGCTCGCTTGCCGTGCTCTCCTCGGTCCTGGCGGGCCTGTTCGAGCGCGAGCGCTCCGGCCTGGGGCAGGCGATCG
>JBGQFW010000213.1:0-2179 GCA_041497115.1 Methylomirabilia bacterium | reverse complement strand
CCGTGCCCAGCCGGGCGAGGCCGCGGGCGATGCGCACCGGGTCGATCTCGAGGCTGAGGGCGTTCCACGCCAGGAACGCGCCGAGCGCCAGCCACACCAGCGGCCCCACCCACGGCCGCGGCCAGATGGAGGGCGGGCGCCAGGCGCCGGCGCCGCCGCTCACGCGGGGACGGCGGCGGTTGCCGCGCCGTAGATGCGCTCGAGCGCGTCGGCGGTGAGCCCGTCGGCGGGACCGTCGTACACGAGGGTCCCCGCGCGCAGGCCGAGCACGCGGCGGGCGAACAGCCGCGCCAGCGGCACGTCGTGGATGTTGATCAGCGCGGGGATGCCGTCCTCGGCGGCCAGCTCGACGATCAGCCGCAGCACCGCCTCGGAGGTGCGCGGGTCCAGGCTGGAGGTGGGCTCGTCCACCAGGAGGATGCGCGGCCGCTGCACCAGCGCGCGGGCGATGCCCACGCGCTGCCGCTGGCCGCCCGACAGCGCGTCGGCGCGCTTGTTCTCGAGGCCGGCGAGGCCGACGCGGGCCAGCGTGCGGTAGGCGGCCTCCACGTCGTCGGGCGGGAAGCGCCGGCGCCACGCCTGCCAGAGCGAGACGTAGCCGAGCCGCCCCGACAGCACGTTCTCCATCACGGTGAGGCGCTCGACGAGGTTGAACTCCTGGAAGATCATCCCCATCCGGCGGCGGGCCTCGCGAAGCGCGCGGCCGCCGAGCGCGGTGATCTCCTCGCCGTCGAGGCGGACCCGGCCGCGGTCGGGCTCGATGAGCCGGTTGAGGCAGCGCAGGAGGGTGGACTTGCCGCTTCCCGACGAGCCGATGACGAACACCGCGTCGTGGCCGGCGATCGTGAACGACACGCCGTCGAGCGCCCGGTCGCCCGTCTGGCCCCGCCGGGCCGGCGGGTAGGTCTTGGCGAGATCCGTGACGTCGAGCACGACTCAGCGCGCGGGCTTGTGCAGCCGCTTGTACTCCTCGGACTCCTTGGTGAAGGTGACGCCGTTGGCCTTGAGCACGGCCAGCACCGGCTCCCAGTCGCGCGCGTAGACGAGCGGCATGAACCCGATCCGCGGCTTGAACTCGCGCCCCACGCTGGTGCCCTCGAACTTGAACGAGAAGAACGCCTCGCGGATCTTCTCGACCAGCGTCGGCTCGAGGTTGTGGGCGTAGACGAAGCCGGCGGTGGGGAACGTCGGCGACGTCCACACGATCTTGAAGTCGCTCTGCTTGATGACGTTGCGGGCCATCATGCGCTGCAGCACGGTGTCGGCCACCACCGCCGCGTCGTAGTCGCCGTTGACGACACCGAGCGCGCTGGTGTCGTGCTTGCCGGAGTAGACGATGGTGTAGTCGCGGCCGGGGACCACGCCCATCTTCGAGAAGTAGTAAACCGGCGCCTGGTGGCCGGAGTTGGACGTCTGCGACACGTGCGCGACGCGCTTGCCCTTGAGGTCGGCCACCGACTTGATCCGCTCGTCCTTCGCCCCGGCGATCAGCCACACGTGGTAGCCGCTGAGCCCCCGGGCGTCCTTCATGACGGCGAACGGCACCGCGCCGGCCAGGTTCACCGCGTAGACGACCGACCCCGTCGAGTAGGCGGCCAGGTGCAGGCGGCCCGAGCGCATGGCCTCGATCTGGGCCGCGTAGTTCTGCAGGCCGAAGAACTGCGTCTTCTTGCCGGTCACCTTCTCCACGTGCTTGAGGAAGTCGCTCCACACGTTCTCGTAGACGGCGGGGTCCTCGACCGGCACGTAGGTGAAGATCAGCGGGTCGGGGCTGACGAGCTTGGCGGGATCCTTGGGAGGATCGGGGAGCAGGTCGCGGTCCTCGTCGCAGTAGAGCGCGTCGAGATCGCCGCGGTGGCCGCACGGCTGGGCGGCGGCGATTCCCGCCGTCAGCAGGAGGGCGGCGAGCGCGACGAGGGCGAGACGGGCCGGGCGCATGACCGTCAGCGCGAGATCGTCAGGCGCTCGCGCCCGTAGTGGTCCGCGTCCTGCCAGGGCCGCCCCTCGGCGAAGCGCGAGGCGCGGAACGGGCGGAGGTCCACCGTCTTCGGGGCGCCCTGCGTGATCCACTCGGCCAGGCAGCGGCCGATCGCGGGCGACGTCTTGAAGGACGTGCCGGAGTCGCCGAGCATGCCCCAGAGCCCCTCGGGGCCGAGGCGGTCGATGATCGGCCGGCCGT
>JBGQFW010000212.1:0-2234 GCA_041497115.1 Methylomirabilia bacterium | reverse complement strand
GCCGGAGAGCGGCGCCGCGGTGGCGGTCGGGCGGCCGGTGGCCGTCAAGGGGATCGCCTTCGACAGCGGCTACGGGATCCGCGAGGTCCACCTCTCCGACGACGGCGGCGCCACGTGGCGACGCGTCCAGCTCGGTCAGGACCTCGGCCGCTACTCGTTCCGCGAGTGGGGGGCCACGTGGACGCCGGCGCGGGCGGGCGCCCACCGGCTGATGGTCCGCGCGTTCAACGGGATCGGCCAGTCACAGGGCCACGAGGCGCTCTGGAACCCCGCCGGATACCTGCGCAACGTCATCGAGCACGTCGAAGTCCAGGCGAGCTGAGGAGACGGCGATGAAGCGACTCGCGCTCGTGGCGACGCTGCTGGCGCTGCTGCCCGCCGCGGCCGCCGCCCAGACCAAGAGCATCACGCTCCCGCTGGACCACGCCTACGCCGACATCAAGGCGGGCGCCGGCCAGGAGGTGACGGTGCGCACGTGTCGCAGCTGTCACTCGACCGACTACATCGTCATGCAGCCGCGCGGCGACGCCAAGCAGTGGCAGGGCGTCGTCACCAAGATGATCGGCGTCTTCGGCGCCAACATCCCGCCCGCCGACGCCGCCGCCATCGTCACCTACCTGACCACGCAGTACGGCCCGTAGCGGACGCCCATGGGGTACCGTCCCGACGTCGGCTGGGGCCGGTTGCCCGACGGCTGGTCCTTCGTGGAGGCGACCAGCGTCGCGGTGGACGCGAAGGACGACGTGTGGGTGTTCAACCGCGGCGCGCACCCGGTGATCGTCTTCGACCGCGCGGGCGCGTTCCTGCGCTCGTGGGGCGAGGGGCTGATCCGCCGCGCCCACGGCATCAGCTTCGGCCCCGACGGCACGGTGTGGCTGACCGACGACCTGCACCACACGATCCGGCAATTCACGCCGGAGGGAACGCTGCGGCTGACCATCGGCGACCCCGATCAGCCGTCCACACTGCACGGCGGCAAGCCGTTCAACCGGCCGACGCACTCGGCGGTCTGCCCGAGGAGCGGGAACATCTACATCTCCGACGGCTACGGCAACTCGCGCGTGCACAAGTTCGATCCCCGGGGCCGCCACCTGCTCTCGTGGGGCGAGCCGGGCACCGATCCGGGCTGCTTCAACATCCCGCACAACATCGCCACCGACCCTGCCGGCCGCGTGTACGTGGCCGACCGCGAGAACCACCGGGTGCAGATCTTCGACGAGCACGGCCGGTACCTCGCCCAGTGGAACAACCTGCATCGCCCGTGCGGCCTGTTCGCCGACCCGCGCACCGACGTCTTCTACGTGGGCGAGCTGCCCACGCACCTGCCGGTCAACCAGGCGGTGCCGAACATCGGCGCGCGCGTGAGCATCCTGTCCATCAAGGGCGAGCTCATCGCGCGGGTGGGCGGGCCCTTTGCGGGCGAGAAGCCGGGCGAGTTCGTGGCGCCGCACGGCGTGGCGGTGGACTCGCGGGGCGACGTCTACGTGGCCGAGGTCGCGTGGACGGCGCAGGGCAGCAAGGAGCACCCGCCGCGGGAGATCCGCTCGCTGCAGAAGCTCGTGAAGGAATGAGCCGGCTCGACGAGGCCGCGATCGCCGATGCCCTGCGGGGCACGCCGGGCTGGGAGCGCGCCGGCGACGGGATCCGCCGGCGGTTTCAGCTCGGCGACTTCGCCGAGGCGCTGGCGTTCGTCAACCGCGTCGGCCGCCTCGCCGAGGCCGCCGGCCACCACCCCGACATCGACATCCGCTACAACGTCGTGACCCTGACGCTGACGACCCACGACGCCGGCGGCCTCACCGCGAAGGACTTCGAGCTGGCCCGCGCGATCTGACGGTCCCTCGCGCGGCGAACCACGCCGCCACGGCGGATCCCGCCACCGCCACCGCGGCGGCGGCGAAGGCCAGCGCGTAGCTGCCGGTGACGTCGAAGAGCCAGCCGGCGAGGGCGGGGCCGATGGCGCCGCCGAGGCCGCCGCCGGCCTGCACGACGCCGAGGATCACACCCAGCTGCGGCCCCGCGAAGACGTCGGCCGGGATTGCGGAGAGCTGCGCGATGCGCATGCCGAAGCCGAACCCCGACACCGTGTAGAGGACGAGGAGCGGCAGATCCTCGGGGCCTCGGACGATCGCCAGACACGCGATGCCCGCGATCGCGACGCCGGTGCCGAGGGCGAAGACCCCGCCGCGCCCGACGCGGTCCGAGAGCCAGCCGCCGAGCAGGTTGCCGGCGAT
>JBGQFW010000211.1:0-2264 GCA_041497115.1 Methylomirabilia bacterium | reverse complement strand
GGCAACGTCGTGCCGAAGAGCTTCGAGTTCGCGCTGCCCCTGGAGCCGTACCGCTACGACCCCGCCGCCGCGCGCAAGCTGCTGGCCGAGGCCGGCTATCCCAACGGGTTCGATGCCGGCGACCTGCACCCGTGGCCGCCGTACTTCTCGGCGGGCGAGGCCATCAGCAACTACCTGGCGGTGGTGGGGATCCGCACGAAGGTCCGGACCATGGAGCGCGCGGCGTTCTACGCGACGCTCGCCACCAAGAAGCTCAAGGGGCTGTGCATGTGCGTCAACGCCGTCTACGGCAATGCGTCCTCGCGGCTGTCGGAGACGCTGGCGAGCGAGGGCGTGTACACCTATGGCACGTATCCCGACCTCGAGGCCCTCTACAAGCAGCAGTCGCGCGAGACCGACAAGAAGAAGCGCCAGGCGCTGCTGCATCAGCTGCAGCAGATGATCTACGACCGCGTCCGCTGGGGCGCGATCTACGACTACTACTGGCCGAGCGCGGTCGGCCCGCGCGTCGCCGAGCCGGCGCTGATGCTGATCGATCCCTACCCGTGGTCGGCGCCGCTGGAAGAGGTCAAGCTGCGCAAGCCATGAGCGGGCCCGCCGGCGAGATCCTCGTGCGCTCCGCCGAGGCCGCGTGGAAGCCGTCGGCCGTCCCCGGCGTGTCGGTCACGGTGCTGCGCTACGACCGGGCGACGGGCGAGTCCACCAGCCTGGTGCGGTTCGCGCCGGGCACCCGCTTCCCCGCCCACAACCACCCCGCCGGCGAGGAGATCCTCGTGCTGGAGGGTGACTTCCAGGTCGGACGCCACCGGCTCACCGGCGGTGACTATCTCTACACGCCGCCCGACGAGAAGCACGCCGCCTCCACCGAGGCGGGGTGCCTCGTGCTCGTCACGCTGCCCAAGCCCGTCGAGTTCCTCGCGGAGTAGCGCGCCTGGGCAAGACCCGCTTCGATTTCGCCGGCCAGGTCGTCGCCGTGGCCGGCGGACGCTTCATGGCCTGATCCCGGGAACTTCCCCGGCCGCCCCCGGTCTAACGGGGCATGAGCGTCCTCACCGCCGCGACGACGGGCCGGGTCGCGATCCCGGCCGCCCCCGTGACCGCGGCGCGCCGTGGCCGCCTCGATCCCCGCCTCCTGCAGATCGCGACGCTCTCAGGCCTGCTCGGCTACGGCATGCTCCGGCTCGACCTCGAGGTCGAGCCGGCCACCGCCGCCGTCATCGTCGCCACCGCCCTCGTCACCCAGCTCGCCGGCACTGTGCTGGCCCGCCGCCCGCGCTTCGACGGGCGGAGCGCGCTCATCTCGGGCCTCTCGCTCTGCCTGCTGCTGCGCACGAGCGCGCTCGAGCTGGCGGCCCTTGCCGCGGTGGTGGCGATCGCGAGCAAGTTCAGCGTGCGGCTGGGCGGCAAGCACGTCTTCAACCCGACCAACGGCGCGCTCGTCGCGCTGATGCTGCTCACCGACCGGGTGTGGGTGTCGCCGGGGCAGTGGGGCAGCCACGCGGTGTTCGCGTTCCTGCTCGCCGCCGCCGGCGGCCTCGTCGTCAACCGCGCCGCCCGCGCCGACGTCACCTGCACGTTCCTCGCCGCGTGGGCGGCGCTGCTGATCGGCCGGGCGCTCTGGCTGGGCGACCCACTGGCGATCCCGCTCTATCGGCTGCAGAACGGCGCCCTCGTCCTCTTCGCCTTCTTCATGATCTCGGATCCGCGCACGACGCCCGATTCGCGCGCCGGCCGCGTCCTCTTCGCCGTCCTCGTCGCCGCCACCGCCTATCTCGTGCAGTTCCGGCTCTTCCGGCCGGACGCCCTGCTGTGGTCGCTCGCCGCCTGCTCGCTCCTGGTGCCGCTGATCGACCGGGCGCTGCCCGGCGCGCGGTACGAGTGGGCGCGCGGGGAAAGGAGCTCAGCGTGAGACGCCTCACCGCATCGTCCTGCTCGCGTCGCTCGCCGTCGCCCTCACCGCCCCCGCCGTGCTGGCCTTCTGCGGCTTCTACGTGGCCAAGGCCGACACCCGGATCTTCAACCAGGCCTCCAAGGTCGTGCTGGCGCGCCAGGACGACCGGACCGTCATCACCATGGCCAACGACTTCCGGGGCGATCCCACCGAGTTCGCGCTCGTGGTGCCGGTCCCGACCGTGCTCGAGAAGGGGCAGATCCACGTCGCCGAGCGCGCCCTCATCGACCACCTCGACGCCTACTCGGCGCCCCGCCTGGTCGAGTACCACGACCCCGACCCGTGCGTGGTGTACCAGATGCTGCGGGCGCCG
>JBGQFW010000210.1:0-2334 GCA_041497115.1 Methylomirabilia bacterium | reverse complement strand
CAGCTCGGTGTCACGCAGGGCCTGGCCGCTCGGCTCCTCCCACTGCAGCGTCGGCAGGTCCATGAGCCAGCCGCGACCCTCACGCTCCACGCGCCAGGGGGCGTTCTGCAGCCGCGCGTTCCACAGGCCGCGGCCGTCCCACACGACAACGACGGGGAACTCGAGCCCCTTGGCCTGGTGCACGGTCAGCACCTGGACCGCTTCGCTCCCGACCGGATGCGGCGGGTCGAGCTGGATGGGAGCCTCGACCCACTCGCGCAGCCGCGCGGTGGCGGCGTCGTAGTCCAGTCCCTCGGCGGCGACGAGTTGCTCCAGCACGAGACACAGCTCGCGCAGCCGCGTGAGGCGCTGGGCGCCGTTGGGCCCCAGCGCCACCGTGCGGGCGAAGCCGGTCAGCTCGAGAAGATCGCGGGCCGTCGCGCCGGGGCTCCGCTCGTGACGCCGGCGGCGCAGGTCGCGCACGAGCTCGCGCGCCTGCTTCAAGCGCTCCGGGGGCTCGGTCACCTTCCCCGCCTCGATGGCGAGATCGGCCAGGTCGACCGCGAAGAACGGCGGCCGGAGCAGCGCGGCCTCCGCCACGCCATCGTCGCGATCGGCGACGGCGCGCAGGCCCAGCAGGAACTGGCGGTGCAGCGGATCGCCGAGGAACAGCGTGCCGCCACGCGAGGCGTAGGGCACGTCAGCCGCGTCGAGCGCCGGGAAGAGCATCGACAGCCGCCACGTCGAGATGGCCAGGACCGCGATGTCGCCGTAGCGCGCGGGCCGGGGCTGGCGGTCGAGCGGGTCCACGATGCGCACGCCGCTGCGCTCCACCAGCCAGCGCAGATAGCGCGCCAGCACCCGGCCCTCGAGCGTCCGGTACTCGTCCACCTTGTGCTTGCCGCCGTCGCCGAAGTCGAACGGCAGGATCTGGACGGCGGGTGGCGCGTCCCCCGTGCGCCCGGGTAGCAGCGGCTGGTTGAAGACGCGGCCTTCGGCCGGATCGAAGCGGCGCTCAGGATCACGCCTCAAAATTCGATCGAAGCGGTCGTTGAGCCAGGTGATCAGCGGCGGCGCACTCCGAAAGTTGACCGACAGCTCGACCTCCAGCGCCCCGCTGCCCATCACAATCGCGCGCACGCGATCGTACATGGCCACGTCGGCCCGGCGGAAGCGATAGATGGACTGCTTGGGGTCGCCGACGATCGTCAGCCGGCCCGGCGCGAGCGCGACGTCGGCCCAGCTCGTCGCGCGCGGCTCGCGCTCGCAGAGGAACAGCACGATCTCGGCCTGCAGCGGGTCCGTGTCCTGGAACTCGTCCACGAGGATGTGGTCGAACATCGCCTGGAACTCGGCCCGGGCCTCGCGGTTGTCCCGCAGCAGATCGCGCAGCTTCACCAGCAGGTCGAGCTGGTCGAGCTGGCGGCGGCGCGCCTTCACGCGCTCGTAGAGCTCGACGACCACCGGGAACAGCCGCACCAGCCGCGTGGCCATCCACCGCCGCAGCGGCGCCATGAGATCGTCCCGCAGCGCGCCGTCCCGGTCGCGATCGCCACCCGTCCAGGCCTTCCATGCCCTCCATGCGACCTCATCGCTGCCGAAGTCGTTACGCTTTCCCGCGGCTCGGGCCGGCGCGCGATCGAGCTGGCGGCCCAGCTCGCGATACAGGCGCACGGGATCGTCGACGCCGCGCAGACGGCCGAGCAGGCGCGCGGTGCGGACCAGCCAGACGGCGCCGGACGCTTCCGACGCGACCCCACGGACCCGCCCGATGAATTCGTCGACCGCCTCGCGAAACGGCCCCAGGTCGAGCGCGGCGGGGGGCGCGTCCGGCGGCGGCACGTCGCGGTTGCCGACGAAGCCCGCGACGAGCGCGTCGAGCCCGTAGCGGGTGCCCCACTCGTGCTCTTTCGACTCCGCCTCGACACCGGCGGCCAGCGCGTCCAGGACGGCCCGCGTGATCTCCTCCGCGCGCGCGGCGGCGGGCGAGCCCAGCAGCTCCGCGGCCAGCGTCCCGCTCTCCACCGCCTGCATCAGCGCGCCGAACGTCTCGTGGAGCAGCTCGCCCTCGTCGTCCACGACATCGTAGGACGGGCTCAGCTGGGCCTCGACCGGCCGCAGCCGCAGCAGCCGGTCGGCGAACGCGTGGATCGTGCCGACGTAGGCCGTATCGAGCCCGGCCAGCGCCTCACGCAGCGCGCCCTCGCGCGGCGCGCCGCCGCCCGCCTCGGCCAGCTCGCGCAGCAGCCGCTCGCGGATGCGCAGCCTCAGCTCGCCCGCCGCCTTGCGGGTGAAGGTGATCGCCGCGACCCGCTCGATCGGGACGGCCGGCGCGGCGGCGCGCGGCGCCACCAT
>JBGQFW010000209.1:0-2507 GCA_041497115.1 Methylomirabilia bacterium | reverse complement strand
GCCAGGAGCCGTACGCGGCGATGCCCACGATGGTGCCGAGCAGCACGACCCAGTCGGCGACGTTCACGAGAAGATCCCCGTGAACACGGCTAACAGAATCACCACGAGCACGAACCACCCGAAGACGAACAGGTAGACGCCGCGCCAGGTGCGGAACCCCGGGACGTCGGGCGGCTCGGCCTCGGGGTGCTCGTCGCGGCGCGGTGCGGGCGTCACTTGCCCAGCGAGACGAGATTCGCGAACAGCCGATACGCGCCGGGGACCGCGTCGGGGAGCTGGCGAAACCACGCCAGG
This sequence comes from Methylomirabilia bacterium, assembly GCA_041497115.1. Classification (GTDB taxonomy): domain Bacteria; phylum Methylomirabilota; class Methylomirabilia; order Rokubacteriales; family CSP1-6; genus AR5. Next base: position 2,213 of record JBGQFW010000209.1, on the reverse strand, counting down.
CTGGTGTAGACGAAGTATCCCTTGCCGTGCCGCGCCGCCAGCAGCCCGCCCTTGAGCGGCGTCTCGCCGGCGTCCCCGGACGCGAGGATCGCGGTGAAGCGCTCGTCCCACTGATCGGGGAAGTAGAGACCGCGCTCCTGCACCCAGCCCTCGAAGTCCGCCGCGGTGATGCGATTCGGCGTGGTCAGCGCGGGATGCTCGGGCGCCAGGATCGTCACCGGCGCGTGCTCGTCGGTCACGCGGTCGCGCGAGAGGCGCAGGTGGAACGGCGCGAGCCAGCCCTCGCGCAGGCCGTCCAGCGTGTTGTACTGCGCGACGACCGTGCCGCCCGCCTCGACGTACGCGAACAGCGCGGGCAGGCGCTCGGCGAGATCCGTCCTCACGTTGAAGGCGCGGATGCCGATGACGACCGCGTCGAGGCCGCGCAGCCGTTCCGGCGTGAGGTCGGCGCCGGTCAGCGACGCGACTTCGTATCCCATCCTCTCCAGGGCGGCGGCCACGTCGTCACCGGCGCCCGGCAGGTAGCCGACGTGGCGGCCGCGAGTCGCCAGCTCGAGCGACACCGCCTTGGCGCGCGCCGGGGGCTGCAGGAGCTGGAGCGGCAGGTGATCGTAGCGAACCTCGACGCGCTGCTGGTTGAAGCGCCGGCCGTTGATCTCCACGCTCGCGCCGAGCGCCGCGGTCGCGAGCTGTGGCGGCGCGGTCACGGTGAAGGTGAAGCGCGCGCGCGCGCCGGGCGCGTCGAGCCGAAACGGCTGCGAGGGCGGCGTCACGGTCCAGCCGGCCGGCGCGTCGAGCTGCACGGTGCCGGCGGCGCGCGCGCGGGCGGCCCTCAGCTCCACCGTCACCGGACGCGCGGCGCCGGGCGCGAAGAGCCGCACGCCCGCGATGAACCGCAGCGAGACCGGCGCGATGACCGTGAGCCGCCGGCGCAGCGCGGGTCTGTCGGGATCCGCGGCCGGCATCGGCTCGCCGGTGATCACCAGCGTCTGCCCGCCGACGTCGAAGACGTACTCCAGCGGGAACGTGGGCGGGTTCTCGGCGCGGCCGATGAGCGACGGATCGTCCACGTCGAACAGCCCGGCCGTCCCCTCCGTGCGCAGCCAGTACGGCTGGCTCGGCGGCGTGCTCGCGGGCACGAGCTGGGAGGTCGCGCGAACGACCGGCTGGTTCGGGCGCAGGTCGACGGCCTTGCCGATCGCGCGGTGAGCGCCCGGGTACCGTACCGCCGTCCAGCGCACGGCGATGCGCGAGCGCACGACGGCCGTGTGGCGCAGCTTCAAGGTCTCGCCGGGCACGACCTCGGCGCGATCCACCACGGTGTCGACCTCGAGGCCGAGGCACGCCTGGATGATCCGATCGAGCTGCGCGCGCTTGTCGCTCACGACGGGATCCGCGGGGAGCGTGGCGAGCCGGCGGCGGATCGCGAGCAGCGCGGGTACGCGCGCGGCCGCGTCCTGGGGGTTGAACTTCGCGATCTCCTCGTCGATCGACCGCGCGATCTCGGCGCCGCCCGGCACGCGGGCCCACGTCGTGTCCACGCCGTCGAGGAGATCGCTCGTCGCCGCGTCGCCGGCGAGCAGCACGAACGGCTCGATCCGCGAGCCCTCGTTCACGGGCGGGCCGCCGATGCCGAAGCCCTGCGTCCTGTGCATGCCACGGCTGCGGGCGGCGATCGACGCGAACGACTCGCCCGACACCGGATCCCGGCCGCCGACCTCGACCTTCACCACGCCCGGACCATCCGGCACGTTGGCGGGCGAGCCCGCGACGGCCATGCCGGCGCCCGGATTCGCCGCGGCGGCGCCCAGGCCGACGTTGTGGACGATGCGCCGCGCCTGCCAGGGCCTGAGCTCGCGGAGCTGCTCGGGAAACGCCGCGGGGTCGGCGGCGAGCCTGAACGCTTCGAGGGCGAGCACGGCGGACGCGGTGTGATGACCGTGCGTGGGCGCGGGCTTCGGCGAGAACCGCGTGATGATCACGTCCGGGCGGAACTCGCGGATCACGCGCACGATGTCGCCGAGGACGCCCTGCCGGTCCCAGACGCTCAGCGTCTCCTCGGAGTTCTTCGAGTAGCCGAAGTCCTTCGCGCGGGTGAAGTACTGCCGCCCGCCGTCCAGCCGGCGCGCGGCGAGCAACTCCTGCGTGCGCGCCACGCCGAGCGCTTCGCCGAGCTGGGGGCCGAGCAGGTTCTGTCCGCCGTCGCCACGGGT
>JBGQFW010000208.1:0-2508 GCA_041497115.1 Methylomirabilia bacterium | reverse complement strand
TCCTCGGCCAGCCCTTCCCGTCGTACTACCTGCTGGTGCTGGGGCTGGCGCCGCTGGTGGCGGTGGCGCTCTGGCTCGTCTTCTATCGCACGCGGTGGGGCATGCTGATCCGTGCCGCCACCGTCGACCGCGAGATGCTCGGCGCCCTCGGCGTCAACGTGTCCGCGCTCTACACGCAGGTGTTCATGTTCGGGAGCTGGCTGGCCGGCTTCGGCGGCGCGCTGGCAGCGCCGACGGTCGCGGTGGCGCTCGGCATGGACGGAGACGTGCTGACGACCGCGTTCGTCGTCGTCGTCATCGGCGGGCTGGGGAGCTTCGCGGGTAGCTTCATCAGCGCGCTGCTGGTCGGGCTGCTGCAGTCGTTCGGGATCCTGATCTTCCCGGCCATCTCGATCGTGCTCCTCTTCGCCCTCATGGCCGTCGTACTGATCGTGCGGCCGTGGGGACTGCTCGGCCGGCCGGAGGAGTAGAGCGATGCGGCCCGCCGGCTGGGTCGGCCTCGTGATCCTCGCGCTCGCGGTGGCGCCGCTGGCGCTCCCGCCGTTCTTCCTCCAGCTCCTGACCGAGATCGCGATCGTCGGCCTGTTCGCCACCGCCTTCAATCTGCTGATGGGCTTCGGCGGGATGGTGTCCTTCGGCCACGCCGCCTACTTCGCCCTCGGCGCCTACGCCCCGGCCCTCCTGGTCAAGCGCGCCGGGGTCCCCGTGCTGCTCGCGCTGCCGGCCGCCCCGGTGGTGGCGGCGGCCGGCGCGCTGCTGTTCGGCTTCTTCATCGTGCGTCTCAGCCACACTTACTTCGCGATGCTCTCGCTGGCCTTCGGGCAGATCGTCTTCACCGTCATCTTCAAGTGGAAGGCCCTCACCGGCGGCGACGACGGCCTGCTCGACGTGTGGCCGCCGGCCCTGCTCAAGTCGCCGGCGGCCTACTACTACTTCACGCTGGCGGTGGTGGGCGTGAGCGTGCTCGCCCTGCGGGCCATCGTCGACTCGCCGTTCGGCTACGCGCTGCGGTCGGTGCGCGAGAATCCGCGCCGGGCGCGCTTCATCGGCATCGACGTGCGCCGTCACCAGCTCGTCGCCTTCGTCATCTCAGGCGCCTTCTCGGGGCTGGCCGGCGGGCTGTTCGCCTTCTACAACGGCAGCGTCTTCCCCGACTTCGCGTACTTCACCAAGTCCTTCGAGCCGCTCGTGGTGGCGCTGCTCGGCGGCGTGCAGTCCTTCTTCGGGCCGCTGGCCGGTGCGTTCGGCTTCAAGATCCTCGAGTGGCTCGTCAGCCGGCAGTGGCCCGTGTACTGGCCGCTGTTCCTCGGCACCATCGTGATCGCGGTGATCGTGCTCCTGCCGTACGGCTTCGTGGGGCTCGTGGGAGGACGCCCGTGGCGGACTCGACCGTCCACCAAGGCCTAGTCCTCCAGACGCTCGGCCTCCGCAAGCACTTCGGCGGCATCCAGGCCGTGAACGGCGTGGACCTGGCGGTGCCGCCGGGTGACCTGCGCGCGATCATCGGGCCCAACGGCGCGGGCAAGACCACGCTCTTCAACCTGCTCAGCGGCGACCTCGTGCACGACACCGGCCAGATCTACTTCGGCGGTGAGGAGGTCAGCGGGCTGCCGCCGCACCGCCTCTGCCGTCGCGGCCTGGGCCGCACCTTCCAGATCACCAGCATCTTTCGCCGCCTCACCGCGCTGGAGAACGTGCAGACGGCCTTCCTCAGCCACCACCGCCGGCACTACAACCTCCTCGTCCCCGCCCGTCGTCTCTACCGCGACGAGGCGCTGGCGCTGCTCGAGCGCGTCGGGCTTCACGCGCAGGCGGGCAAGCCGAGCGGAATCCTCGCCCACGGCGATCAGCGCCGGCTGGAGCTGGCCATTGCGCTGGCCGGCGCTCCCCGCCTGTTACTGCTCGACGAGCCAACGGCCGGGATGGCACCGCGCGAGCGCCACGAGATCATGGCGCTGGTGGCGCGCATCGCCGGCGACACCGGCCTCACCGTCGTGTTCACCGAGCACGACATGGACGTGGTGTTCGCGGTGGCGCGACGGATCACGGTCCTGCACCAGGGCGCGGTGCTCGCCGAGGGCGCGCCCGCCGAGGTCCGCGCCAACGGCGAGGTGCAGCGCGTGTACCTCGGCCAGCCGGCGGCCCACTGATGGCGCTGCTCGAGCTCAGCCACGTCGAGACCTATTACGAGGACAGCCACATCCTGTTCGACCTGTCGCTCACCGTCGAGGCCGGCGAGGTGGTGTGCCTGCTCGGCCGCAACGGCGCCGGCAAGACGACGACCGTCCGCAGCATCGTCGGGCTCACCCCGCCACGCTCGGGGCGGATCACCCTGCGGGACCGTGACCTCGCCCGGCTGGCGCCCTTTCGCATCGCTCGGCTTGGAATCGGCTTCGTGCCGGAGGACCGGCGCGTCTTTCCGAACCTGACGGTGCACGAGAACCTGGAGGTGGCGCGCCGGACCTGGGGAAACGGCGCCGCCGGCCCCTGGACGGAGGAACGCGTCTT
>JBGQFW010000207.1:0-2560 GCA_041497115.1 Methylomirabilia bacterium | reverse complement strand
CCCGTCCTGATCACCGCGGGCAATCGCGGCGAGCTCCTTCCCGCGCAGTTCGACCGGTTCGCGCGGCTCGGCGACGGGATCATCACGACGTACCTCCACGCCGAGGAATGTCGGCTCGTACGCGAGCGGGCCGAGGAGGCGCTCGCGCGGCGCGCGCGGGCCCTCCCCGGCTTTCCCCTCTGCGTGTACACGACAGTGCGGCTCGACGACGAGCCGGCAACGGCCGAGCGCTTCACCCGGGAGTTCCTCGCCGCCTACTACGGCGGCGGCGTGCACTCGCGCGGCACGATGGGCCTGGGCCCGGCCGGTGTCGTCATCGAGGCGCTCCAGCGCTACGCGGCCGCGGGCGTCACCGATCTGTGCATCCGGTTCGTCGGCGAGGACCAGCTCGCGCAGCTCGAGCGGTTCACCGCGGAGGTTCTCCCCGCGCTGGTCTAGCGCTGGAGCGCGTCGACTCCGGCCTTGGCCACCTGCTCGTCCTGCTGGGAGGTCACGCCGCTCACGCCGATGGCGCCGATGACCTTGCCGTCCACGACGATCGGCAGCCCGCCCTGGAGCGCGGTGATGCCGCGCACGGTGACCAGCGCGGTCCGGCCTCCGGCGACCGCGTCCTCGAGCGCCTTGGACGGGCGCTTCAGCGCCATCGAGGTCTGCGCCTTGCCGAGCGCGATGTCGATGCTGCCGTACTGGGTCTCGTCGATGCGCGAGAAGTGCACGAGGTGGCCGCCGTCGTCCACGATGGCGATGACGACGCGCCAGCTGTTCTTCACGGCCTCGGCCTTCGCCGCCGCCATCATCTTCTCGGCGGCCGCGAGGGTGAGCGCCTTCTTGTCCGCGAGCTGGGCCGCGGCGGGGTCGATCGAGGTCACGAGCAGGGCCAGCGCCAGCAGGGCGATCGACAGGAGCGTCTTCATCGGGTCCCCTCCTTGTGGGTGACGGTCGGCGCGAGTCTAGCCGAGAGGCGGCGCCATGCCAACCGCGGAACGGGCCGGGAGGTTCCCGCCCGCCGGGCTCAGCGCGGGCGCGTGACGCGCCAGGCCTGGACCAGCGCCGCAGCGAGCAACGCCGCGGCGAGCATGAAGGGCGCGCCGGCCAGATGCCAGCCGACTCCGGCGCCGATGAAGTACGCGAAGGTCAGCGTGAAGAGACCTGGGCCGATCAGCTCCGCGATGCCGCGCACGCTGCTCAGCGCGCCCTGCAGTCCGCCCTGCTCCGACGGGCTCACCCGGCGCGTCATCAGGCCCTGGGCCGCGGGACCGTACAGCCCCCACAGCGACATCAGCGGAATGCCGATCAGGAACACCGCGCCGGTCGTCGCTATACCATAGACGGCGAAGCCCGCCGCGCCGAACAGCAGTCCCGTCAGCAGCGCGCGCCGCTCGCCGAGGCGCGTGACGGCGGGGCCGACCAGCACGCCCTGGACGAGCGCCGAGCACGCGCCCACCCCCGCGAGCGTGAGCCCCACGGCGCGCTCGTCCCAGCCGTAGCGATAGCCCATGTAGAGCACGGTCGTGCTGGGCAGCGAGGCGTGGGCGACGTTGCCCAGGAAACTAACGCTCGCGAGCCCCAGCAGCCCCGGGTGCGAGCGCAGCAGAACGAGCGCGCCCACCGGATTGGCCCGGCGCCACGCGAAGCGCGCGCGGCGCTCGGGCGGCAGCGACTCCGGCAGCACGAGCCATCCGTAGCTGGCGTTCAGGAGGCTCAGGCCGGCCGCCACCCAGAACGGCAGCCGGGGATCGATGCCGCCCAGCACGCCGCCGAGCGCCGGGCCGAGGATGAACCCGATCCCGAAGGCGACGCCGATCATGCCGAAGCCCGCGGCGCGCTTCTCGGGCGGCGTCACGTCGGCGATGTAGGCGCCCGCCGTGCCGATGCTCGCCGCGGTGATGCCCGAGATCACGCGGCCCACGAAGAGCCAGCCGAGCGTGGGCGCCAGCGCCATCAGGACGTAGTCGAGCCCGAGGCCCAGGTTCGAGAGCAGGACCACCGGCCGCCTGCCGTAGCGGTCGGAGAGCGCGCCGAGCACCGGCGAGAAGACGAACTGCATCAGCGCCCAGACCGTGCCGAACAGCCCGTAGATCCGCGCCGCCCGCGCGGTGTCGCCGCCCTCGAAGCTCTCGACGAGCTTCGGCAGCACGGGCGCGATCATGCCCAGCGCCAGCATGTCGAGCGCGACCGTGACGACGATGAAGGCCAGCGCCGCGCGGCGCGGAGCGGAACCCAACGCGGGTCGCGACCCTAGCGCGGACTATTCATGGACGACCGCCCGCGAGGCGGACGGGTCCTGGCGCCGGGGGCTGTGCCCGCGCCCCGGCTCCGTCACCCACTCGCTCGATCGCAGCTCTTCGAGCTGCGGACGGGACTCGGGGGTCCCACTTCGCCGGGTGCGCGGGCACAGCCCCCGGCACCACCCGTCCGATCTCGGTATCCTCGTTCATGAATAGTTCGGGCTAGGTCGCGTCGCGCGTTGAGCTCCGCTCCGCGCCGCGCGGCGCTGGCCTTCATCGTCGTCACGGTCGCGCTCGACATGCTGGCGCTGGGCATGATCGCGCCCGTGCTG
>JBGQFW010000206.1:0-2611 GCA_041497115.1 Methylomirabilia bacterium | reverse complement strand
GAGCACCGCGCCGGCCGGGCGGCCGTGCTCGCGCAGGAGGGTGCCCCTCACGTTGAGGATGGCGCGGCCGCCGTCGGGACGGTCGTAGTCCCCCGCCTCGGCGGTAAAGCTCTCGATCGTGCCGGCGAGGAGCTGGCGCAGGGAGTCGCTCCACGCGAGCCGGCCGGCCGACGGGAAGACCGCGAAGAAGTCGCGGCCGAGGGCCGCGACGGCCTCGACGCCGCCGCTGCGCTCGAGCGCCTCGTTCCAGGCGATCACGCGGCCGTCGGCGTCGAGCGCGACCACGCCCTCCTGCAGCGATCCCACCACGTTGGTGATGAACCGCTCGCGGGCCTGCGCCTGGCGCGTGAGCTCCAGCACCTTGATCCGCTCGCGGTCCTCGAGGTCGCCGAGGATGCCGATGCCGACCGCGGTGGCGACGAGCGCGCCCAGCCGGATCATCACGTTCGCCCACTCGAGACCGGTGGGCGCGGGCCACCCCACCACCAGGTAGCCGATCGCCGCCGCCACGCCGACCAGGACCCCGCGGCGGATGCCGTAGTAGTAGGACTGCAGGCCGGTGATGACGAGCAGCGCCAGGAACATCGCGCTGCCGGCGCCGGTCGCGGCGATGAGCGCCAGCGCGAAGCCCAGGTCCACCACCAGGACGAAGACGTTGAGCCGCAGGATTCCGGCCGGCCACGCGGCCAGCGCCGTGATGATGCCGGCGCTGTAGAGGACGAACGCCAGGACGAGGCCGCCCGCCTCGTGGCCGGGCGACAGCGCCACCCAGGCGACGCCGATGCCGACCGCCAGGATGCGCAGCAGCGGCAGCGCGAGCACGCGGGGACCGCCGAGCCGGCGCAGGACGCGATCGAGCCAGGGGAGGGTTGGCTGCACGCGACCATTATATGTATATGCACAACGCCGTCGCGACACGTCTGTGGCAGAGTCGGGGATCGTGAGGCCCCGGCTCAAGGTCTGGGTGGTGTTCGGCGACCGCGTGAAGTTCGGCGACGGGCGCGCCCGGCTCCTCGAGCTGGTGGACCAGCTCGGCTCGCTGCGCCGCGCGCTGGCCCGCGTCGGGATGTCGTACCGCCACGGCTGGGGGTACTTCCGCGAGCTCGAGCGCGCCGCCGGCATCCGCTTCCTGGAGCCGGCCGGCGGCGGCCCCCGCGGCGGCCTGCGCCTCACGCGCGAGGGGCGCGAGTTCGTCGTCCGCTACCGCCGCTTCCAGGCCGGCCTCGCCGCCATCGCCGACCGCCGCTTCCGCCGCGCGTTTCCCCCCCGCCGTCGCCGCTGAGGGGCGGGCGGTGGCCTTGCATATGCCCTCAAAAGCATATAAGACTACCGCATGCGCCGATTGGCACCGATGCTCCTCGCACTCACGCTCGCCCTGACGGCGCCGGCGGTTGCTCAGGGACCCGGCTCGCGAACGATCATCCTCTCCACGACGACGAGCACCCAGGACTCCGGGCTGCTCGACGTGCTGGTGCCGCTGTTCGAGCGGCAGACCGGCTACACGGTGAAGACCATCTCGGTCGGCACCGGCCAGGCGCTGGCGCTGGCCGCCCGCGGCGAGGCCGACGTGACGCTGTGCCACGCCGCCTCGCTCGAGAAGAAGTACGTGGCCGAGGGCAAGCTGCACGCCCGGCGTCTCGTCATGTACAACGACTTCCTCGTCATCGGGCCCGCGGCGGACCCCGCCCGGATCAAGGGCGACCCGAGCGCGGTCGACGCGGTGAAGAAGATCGCCGCCGCCGGCGCGCGGTTCGTCTCCCGCGGCGACCGGTCGGGCACGCACATCCTCGAGCAGCGGCTCTGGACGGAGGCCGGGCTCACACCGGCCTCGCCCTGGTACATCGAGTCGGGGCAGGGCATGGGCGCCACGCTGGGCATCGCCAACGACCGCCAGGCCTACACGCTGAGCGACCGCGCGACCTTCCTGGCCTTCACCCGGCGCGTGGACCTCACGCCGATGGTCGAGCACGACCGCCTGCTGCTCAACATCTACTCGGTGCTGGAGGTCAATCCGGTTAACGGCCCCCGGGTCAACGTGGCCGGCGGCCGGGCGTTCGCGGCGTTCATCCTGTCGCCCCCGACGCAGGCGGCCATCAAGACGTTCGGCGTCGACACGTACGGCCAGCCGCTGTTCGTGCCGATCGCCGGAAGGAAGGACGAGGACTTCTAGGCGGTGGACGTCCTCGTCGAGGGGCTGCGCCAGGCGGCCGCGCTGCTCTTCGGCGCCGATCCCGAGGTGCTGGACGTGCTGCGGACGTCGCTGGAGGTGTCGGGCGCGGCGACGCTGATCGCCCTGGTGCTCGGCATCCCGGCCGGCGTCGGCCTCGCGCTCACGCGCTTCGCCGGCCGCACCCTCGTGGTCAGCGCGGTGAACACCGGCATGGGGCTGCCGCCGGTGGTGGTCGGCCTGTTCGTCACGATCCTGCTCTGGCGGAGCGGGCCGCTGGGCGTCCTCGAGATCCTCTACACACCGCTGGCGATCGTGCTCGCCCAGGCGGTGATCGCGGCCCCCATCGTCACCGGCATCACGCTGGCGGCGGTCCAGAACGTGCCGGCCAAGTTCCGCCTGCAGCTGGTCGCGCTCGGCGCCTCGCGCCCGCAGATGGTGTGG
>JBGQFW010000205.1:0-2703 GCA_041497115.1 Methylomirabilia bacterium | reverse complement strand
CCCGGCTGGCGTCGCACGCCAGGCGCCGGGACGTTTCCGCGGGAACGTGCGCGCCGTCTTCGAGGACGGACTGGCCGGGCTCGTCGGGATCCGCGAGGACGGGGGCATCGACGTGGACCACCACCTGGTAGCGCTCGCCGGGCGCGCCGGGATCGATCCCATGGTGGAGGGCCGTCTCCGCGAGCAGCGCGAGCGCGTCGGCCTGCTGCTGAGCCATCGTCGGCGGGTCGCCTTGCGGATCGTTGAGCCGAGCCTGCTGGTACATCGTGTCGCGGGCCGCGGCCAGCGCCTGCACGAGCAGCGCCCCGACCTCCGGCGCCAGCCGGCCACGGATCACCACCGTGCCGTCTTCATCCGGATACACCTGCAGTCCCCGGCTCGCGTGCTGGCGGGCCGCCTCACGCGCCTCGGCGTTGCGATCCACCCGCCGCCAGCCGCGCACGATCCGCTCGACGTGGGCGGCGGTGCCGGCCTTGCCGACTGCTAGCAACCGCTCCTCGGTCTCTGGCGTGGCCACGCGCGTCAGCGCGCGGACCTTGGCGTACGACAGCTCGCCGCGGGCGAGGGCGCCGGCGAGCAGCGGCAGCGTGCCCAGCGCGCGGGCCACGCGGACGCGCTCGCGGGCGGCGCCCAGGTCGAGCCCCACGCGCCAGCCCAGCCACGCCGCGCAGGAGCGAAAGCCCTGGCTGGCCCATCCTCCGCGCGCATCGAACTCGCGGATGAGATCGAGGAGGCGCGCGGTCGCGGCCTCGAGGTGCGCGGAGAGCTCGGCGATCTCGTCGCCCAGCCGGTCTGTGTCTGCGGTGCAGCTCTGCATGACGAGTCCTCCTTGGTTCTTGTGAAACTCTACACCGCAGTTTTCGACCCGCCTGGGAGGCGCGAGGAGCGGCGATCGCGGCGCGAGCGAGATTTCTCTCGGCGAGGGCGTTCACGGGTGCATTGCCGGGCTTCGGCGGGCTGCTGGCGCGGCATTCACCGGGCGCTGGCGACTGGCGGCAACTGTGCTCGCGAAAGGTTGTCAAGGGAAACCGCGCTCGGGACGCTACCAGCCAAGTTAAGGCGGCGTCATCGGAGAGCGTGACGCTCACACGAGGATTGCGAGCGGCTCCTCGATGAGGTCGGCGAGGGCGCCGAGGAACTGGGCGCCCCGCGCGCCGTCCAGCGCGCGGTGGTCGCACGAGAGCGTCAGCACCATCGTCGGCTGGACGGCCGGCTGGCCGTTCAGCGCCACCACGCGGTCGGCGATGCGGCCCACCGCCAGGATCGCCGCCTGCGGCGGGTTGACGATCGCGTCGAACGCGTCCACGCCGAACATGCCGAGGTTGCTGATCGTGAAGGTGCCGCCCTGGATGTCGCTTGGGCGCAGCTTACCGGCCTGGGCGCGCGTCACGAGGTCCTCGCGGCGCGCGGCGATCTCGGCCAGCGTGAGCGTGTCGGCACGGTGCAAGACGGGGACGACGAGGCCGTCGTCGAGCGCAACGGCGAGGCCGACGTTGACCTCGGCGTGCTGGATGATTGCGCCGTCCTTCCAGGAGACGTTCACGCGCGGGTGCTGCGCGATCGCCGCGGCGACGAGGCGCACCAGCAGATCCGTGTAGGTGATCCGCGCGCCGGTCTGCTTGCCGGCGCGCTCGCGCCAGGTGGCCAGGCGGCTCACGTTGACCTCGCGCACCAGGTAGAAGTGGGGCGCGGTGGTCCAGCTCGCCGTCATGCGCTCGGCCATGATGCGCCAGACGTTGCTCACGCCGGCCGCCGCCGCACGCTGCGCCGCCGCCGGCACGTCCAGCGCGAGGACGGCGCCGCCGGGGCCCGAGCCGCGCACCACCGAGAGATCGACGCCGCGCTCGGAGGCCAGCCGTCGCGCCTTTGGCGAGGCGGCGGTCAAACGCGCCGCCGCAGCATCCAACGCCGTAGCGCGCTTGCGGCTCTCCACATAGGCCAACACGTCGGCCTTTTCGATCCGTCCGCTCGGCGTCTGCACCCGCGCCAGGTCCACGCCGTGCTGCTCGGCGAGCTTGCGGGCCAGCGGCGAGGCCTTCACCCCGGCCGACGCTGCGACCGGCGCGGGGGCGGGGGCGGCGGCGGCGCCCGCGTGCCGCACCGTCGCGACCGGCGTCTCCGGCGCCGCGGCGGCCGCCTCGCCGGGCGCGGCGATGACGGCGATCGTCTTGCCCACCGGCACCACGTCCCCCGCCCGCGCGGTCACGTCGCGCAGCACGCCGGAGGCGGGCGCCTCCACCTCGACGGTCACCTTGTCGGTCTCGATCTCGACGATGGGCTCGCCCTTGGTGACGGCCTCGCCGGGAGATTTCAGCCAGCGCAGGACCTTGCCGGTCTCCTGCGCCAGCTCGAGCGCGGGCATGATGACGTTGGTCGGCATCGCCTGAGCGCCTCAGCCCTTCCGGCAGAGCGCCTTCGCCGCCTCGAACACGCTCTTCTCGTTCGGCACCGTGAGGTCCTCGAGCACCGGCGAGAAGGGCACCGGCACGTCCATGGCGCCGATGCGCTTGACGGGCGCGTCCAGATGGTAGAAGGCGCCGTCCGCGATCACCGCGGCGATCTCGGCGGTCACGCCGTAGCGCTCGTAGCCCTCGTCGACCACGATGGCGCGCGACGTCTTCTTGGCGGAGTCGATCAGCCGCTGCTTGTCGAGCGGCCAGGTCGTGCGCGGGTCGATCACCTCGGCGCTGATCCCGGCCTCCT
>JBGQFW010000204.1:0-2705 GCA_041497115.1 Methylomirabilia bacterium | reverse complement strand
GGTACAATCGGCCCCGGGAGGACGCCGCCGTGGAGAAATACGAGTACTTCACCGGCACGCCGGAGGTCGGCATCGTGCCCCGCGCCCCGCACGCCGGTCCGCTGCTGCGTCACGTCTACGAGCAGGAGCACGGACGCGGCGGCTTCGCCGGGAAGGTGAGTCACACCTATCACCTCTATCCGCCGACCAACTGGCTGCCCGCCGAGAGCCGGTATCTCGCCGACTGGGCGCCGGCGTGGGACTCGCCGCTGCGCCCGATCGGCGGCCTCCACCACGTGCTCGGCGTGGCGCCCGCCGCGCCCGCGCGCGACGTCTATCGCGGCATGGGCCGGCTCGTCGCCAACGCCACCGCGGCGATGAACGTGACGGCGCCGCGCGCGCCGATGGACTACTTCTTCGAGCATCATTCCGCGACGATGGTGTTCTTCGTTCACGAGGGACGGGGCACGCTGGAGACGACGTTCGGACCGATCGAGTACGGCAAGGGCGATTTCCTCATCGTGCCCCAGGGCGTCACCCACCGCTTCGAGCTGGGCGCCGGGTCGCACTACTACTGGATGTACGAGTCCTTCGCCGGCGATCCCGAGAAGGCCGAGTCCGCCACCACCGGCCGGTTCCTCACCCACAGCCGCAGCGACTATCGCTTCCCGCGCTCGCTCGACACGCGCAACGAGAGCGGGCGGTTCGAGATCGTCTCCAAGGTGGACGCGGTGTACGCGCGGCGCGTGCATCCCACCCACCCCTTCGACGTCATCGGCTGGCGCGGCGACTACCTGCCGTACAAGTTCGCCGTCGAGGACGTGCGGCCGCTGGTGGCCGACCGCTCGCACGTGCCGCCCTCGGGCCACACGATCTTCAAGCTGCCCGGCTGCTATCTCTGCGTCTTCACCGTGCGCTCGGTCGAGAAGGACGCCATGTGGCTGCCGTTCTTCCACAAGAACCTGGATTACCTCGAGACGCTCGGCTACCACTTCGGCGACTTCTTCAGCGGCGGCGGCGTGGTCGGCCCCGGCATGGTCACGCTGCACCCGGTGGGGCTGCCCCACGGTCCCAAGCCGCGCGCGCTCGAGGCGTTCCTGGACGGCGCCAACCCCGGCGTGCACAACGAGGTCGCGGTGATGGCCGACTTCGCCAACCCCGCGCGCGTGTCGGAATGGGCGCTGGGGCTGAGCCGCCCCGACTACATGGGCGCGTGGACCGAGTACACGAGCGACCCGCGCTTCACCTTCGCCCCCGGCCGCCTGGCCGAGGCGCGGGCGGCGGGCGAGCGGCTGGCCGACGCGCGCGACACGCTGCGGCCGCGGGAGGACGAGGGCCGGGCGTGAGCGAGGAGCGCGCCGCCGCGCTCGCCTTCGATCTGCGGGAGCTGCCCGACGGGTTCTACGAGGACCCGTTCCCGACCTACCATCGCCTTCGCCGCTGGGCGCCGGTGCACCGGGGCCCGGACGGCACCTACTTCCTCACCCGCTACGACGACGTCGTCGCCGTCTACCAGGACCACGCCCGCTTCTCCTCCGACAAGCGCGTGGAGTTCGCGCCGAAGTTCGGCGACTCGCCGCTCTACGAGCACCACACGACCAGCGTGGTCTTCCGCGACCCGCCCGACCACACGCGCATCCGCCGGCTGTTCGCGCCGGCCTTCACACCGCGGGCGCTGGCCGCGCTGGAGCCGCGCGTGGTGCGGCTGGTGGACTCGCTGCTCGACCGCGCAGCCGCCCGCGGCGGCATGGACGTGGTGGACGACTTCGCCGCCGCGCTGCCGATCCAGCTCATCGGCGACATGCTCGGCGTGCCCGGCGACGAGCGCGGCCCGCTGCGCGGCTGGTCGCTGGCCATCCTGGGCGCGCTCGAGCCGGCGCCGGGGCCGGAGCGGCTCGCGGCCGGCAACCGGGCGGTGGAGGAGTTCAAGGACTACCTGCGCCGGCTCATCGCCGACCGCCGCCGCCGGCCGAGCACCGACCCCGGCGAGATCCTCAGCGCGCTGCTGGCCGCCGAGGACGCCGGCGACCGGCTGACCGAGCTCGAGCTGCTGCACCAGTGCGTCTTCCTGCTCAACGCCGGCCACGAGACGACGACCAACCTCATCGCCAACGCGGTCGTCGCGCTGCTCGACCACCCCGGCGAGTGGGGGCGGCTGCGCGCCGAGCCGGGGCTGCTGGCGAGCGCGGTCGAGGAGTTCCTGCGCTACCAGAGCCCCAACCAGCTCGGCAACCGGCGCGTCCTCACCGAGGCCACGGTCGGCGGCGTGACGCTGCCCGCCGGCGCGCTGGTGACGCTCGGCATCGGCGCCGCCAACCGCGATCCCGCGCAGTTCCCCGACCCCGACCGCCTCGATCTCGCGCGCACTCCCAATCGGCATCTCGCGTTCATCACCGGCATCCACGCCTGCGCCGGCATGTGGCTGGCGCGCATGGAAGGCCGCGTGGCGCTCGGCCGTCTGGTCGCGCGCTTCGAGCGGCTGCGCGCCGCCGGCCCGCCGGTGCGCGCCCGCCGCGCCCGCTTCCGCGTCGTCAGTGCCTTCCCGGTCGTCATCGGCTGAACGAGGAGCGCCACAGCTGTGCCGGGGCGCGCCGAGTCTCCCGGGGGGTTTGGGGGCCATCTCGGGGCCCCCGACATCGCGCACACCGTGACCGAGGACCGCGACGGCTCCGCCGGCGCGGTGCCGAGCGTGTGGGGGTTTGGGGGCCATCTCGGGGCCCCCATGT
>JBGQFW010000203.1:0-2735 GCA_041497115.1 Methylomirabilia bacterium | reverse complement strand
CTTCAAGGTGCCCGAGCACACGATCCGCGTCATCGTCGGCGACGTCGGCGGCGCCTTCGGCACCAAGGGCTGGCAGTATCCCGAGCACCGCCTCGTGCTGTGGGCGGCCCGCCGGCTGGGGCGGCCGGTGAAGTGGTCGTGTGAGCGGCGCGAGGCGATCCCCGCCGACGAGCACGCCCGCGACAACGTGAGCGACGCCGAGCTGGCGCTCGACGCCGACGGCCGCTTCCTCGCCCTGCGCGTGCGCACGCTGGCCAACGTCGGCGCCTACGTCTCCTCCGACCGGAATCTCCTCGCCACCTTCAGTAACATCGTGACGCTGGTCGGCGTCTACGCGTTCCCGGCCGCCCACGTGGCGGTGCTGAGCGTGCTGAGCAACACCAACTCCACCGCCCCCTACCGCGGCGCCGGCCGTCCGGAGGCGACGTACGTCCTCGAGCGGCTGATCGACGACACCGCCCGCGAGCTGGGGATGGACCCCGTCGAGCTGCGCCGCCGCAACATGATCCCGGCGACCGCGATGCCGTACCGCACCGCGCTCGGCATGACCTACGACTGCGGCGAGTTCGCCCTCAACATGGAGTCGGCCCTCACGCTGGCGGACGTGGCGGGCTTCCCCGCCCGGCGCGACGCCGCCCGCGGGCGCGGCCGGCTGCGCGGCCTCGCCGTCGTCAACGCGATCGAGCGGGCGGCGGGCGCCCAGCCGGAGTTCGCCGAGATCCGCTTCGCGCCGAGCGGCACTGCCACCGTGCTGATGGGCACCAAGAACCAGGGACAGGGTCACGAGACGACGTTCAAGCAGATCCTGCACGAGCGGCTGGGGCTCGACCCGCGCGACGTCCGCTACGTCGACGGCGACACCGACCGCGTCGCCTTCGGCATGGGCACGATGGGCTCGCGCTCCACCGTCATCGGCGGCAGCGCGCTGTGGATGGCCGCCGACAAGATCATCGCCAAGACCACGAAGATCGCCGCCCGCCTGCTGGAGGCGGCCGAGGCCGATCTCGTCTTCGCCGACGGCCGTTTCACGGTGGCCGGCACCGACCGCGCCGTCGCGCTCCGCGACGTCGCGCGGGCGGCGTTCCAGCCGGCGTCGCTGCCCAAGGGGCTCGAGCCCGGGCTCTACGAGACGGGCACGTTCGTGCCGCCGACCGACACCTGGCCCAACGGCTGTCACGTGTGCGAGGCCGAGGTGGATCCCGACACCGGCGCGGTCGCGCTCGTCGCCTACACGATCGTGGACGACGTCGGCACCGTCATCAACCCGGTGACGCTCAAGGGGCAGATCCACGGCGGCGTCGCCCAGGGCGTGGGCCAGGCGCTGATGGAGCAGGTCGTGTACGACCCCGACTCCGGCCAGCTCCTCACCGGCTCGTTCATGGACTACGCGATGCCGCGCGCCGACACCCTGCCCGACATGCACATCGAGAGCCACCCCGTCCCCACGAAGCTCAACCCGATTGGCGCCAAGGGCGCCGGCGAAGCCGGCACCGTCGGCGCGCTGCCGGCCACCATCAACGCGATTCTCGACGCGCTGGCGCCGCTCGGCGTCCGCCACCTCGACATGCCGGCCACGCCCGAGCGGGTGTGGCGCGCGATCCACGACGCCCGCCGGCACTGAGCCGGCCAGGAGGATTTCTCGTGCGACCGACCCTCGACGCCGTCGCCCTCGACTTGCTCTTTCTCACCGCGCGCACGCAAAACGGCTGGCTGCCCACGCCGGTCACCGACGACGAGCTGCGCCGCATCTACGCCATCGTGAAGGTGGGGCCGACCAGCGCCAACACCTCGCCGGCGCGCTTCGTCTTCGTGCGAACGCCCGAGGCCAAGGCGCGCCTGCTGCCGGCGCTCTCGCCCACCAACGTGGACAAGACGAAGCAGGCGCCGGTGACGGTCATCATCGGCTACGACACGCGCTTCTTCGAGCTCATGCCGACCAGGCTCTTCGCCCACCGGCCGGAGATGGCGGACAACTACGCGAAGAACGCCGCGCTGGCCGAGATCACGGCGTTCCGCAACGGCACGCTGCAGGGCGCCTACTTCATGCTGGCCGCCCGCGCCGTCGGCCTGGACGTGGGCGGCATGTCGGGCTTCGACAACGCCAAGGTGGACGCCGAGTTCTTCCCGGGCGGACGGGTCAAGTCCAACTTCCTCTGCAACCTCGGCCACGGCGATCCGTCCAAGGTCCTTCCCAAGCTGCCCCGTCTGGACTTCGACGAGGCGTGCACGCTGCTCTAGCGAGGGACTAGTGTCCTGAGTCTGAGATCCGTCGACAAAATCGCTCGATGCTGAGGAGGATCTCGTCGGCCGTTTTCGTCCAGATGAAGGGTTTGGGACGCTCATTGCTAATCGCGATGTACTCAAGGATGGCCGTCTCGAGCGCGCGCGTGCTTCGATGGGTACCGCGCCGAATCTGCTTCTGCGTGAGCAGGGCGAACCAACGTTCCACGAGATTCAGCCAAGAGGCCCCCGTGGGCGTGAAGTGCAGATGATAGCGGGGGCGCTTGGCGAGCCAGCGTTGAATCCGCGGCGTTTTGTGCGTGGCGTAGTTGTCGAGCACGAGATGAATTTCAAGCTCCGCGGGCACGGCCGCCTCGATGGTCTCGAGGAACTGACGGAACTCGACGGCGCGGTGGCGACGATGACAGCGGCCGATGATCCCGCCGCTTTTCACGTCGAGCGCGGCGAAGAGCGACGTGGTGCCATGGCGGCGGTAATCGTGGGTCCGACGCTCG
>JBGQFW010000202.1:0-2773 GCA_041497115.1 Methylomirabilia bacterium | reverse complement strand
TTGACGATCGTCCCCGGCTTCGCGATCACCGTCACCGGGCGGAAGGTGCCCGAGTTCTTCGGCGTGCGCGGGTCGATGAGGTACGCGAACGCCATGTGCACCGCCGACATCGTGTTGGGAAGGGCCGAGTTCACGAACCCGGTCACCTGCGGCGACGACGCGCTGAGGTCGATCACCAGCCCGTCGCCCTTCTTGGTGACGGTGGCGCGGATGGGGATGTCGCGGGCGCCGTGGCCGTCGTCGTCGAGGAGCGTCACCCCGCGGTAGACGCCGTCCTTCCAGCCGCGCACGCAGGCGCGCGCCTGAAGCTCAGCGCCGTCGAGGATCTCGTCCACCGCGGCGATCACCGTCTTGGCCCCGTAGGCGGCCACCAGCGCCAGCAGCCGCCGCTCGCCCACCCGGGCCGAGCCGATCATCGCGCGCAGGTCGCCCATGAAGTCGTGCGGGTGGCGCACGTTGGTGGTGATCATCTGGAGCAGGTCGTCGCGCAGCTCGCCGCGGTCGTAGAGCTTGAGCGGCGTGATGCGGATGCCCTCCTGCCAGATCTCGGTGGCGCCGGGATTGTAGGCCCCGTGCGTGGAGCCGCCGATATCGCTCTGGTGGGCGCGGTTGATGGACCAGAACGCCACCGCGCCGTCCACGAACACCGGCACGAACGCCGTGAGGTCGGGCAGGTGGTTGTTGCCGTGGTAGGGATCGTTGAGCAGGAAGACGTCGCCGGGGTTCACGCGGCCGGCGAACGCGTCGCGCACCGAGGCGACCGCCCACGGGATCGCGCCGACGTGGATCGGCACGTGCTCGGCCTGGGCCACCAGCCGCGCCTGGTCGTCGCAGATCGCGGTGGAGAAGTCACGGCTCGAGTTGAGGATCTGGGAATAGGCGGTGCGCAGCATCGCCTCCCCCATCTCCTGCACGATCGCTTCGAAGCGGTGGGTGAGGACCGAGACGGTGATGGGATCGATCATGGCAGGCAGTATACTCGACCCATTTCACACCGGCCCCGGTCCGGTGTCTCATAGGGCGTGGGAGAGACGGTGCAGATCCCCGATCTCGGCTTCGAGAGCATCGTGGCGAGCCACCACGGGGAGATCTATCGCTACCTGAGGCGGCTGGCCCGGGCGGCGGAGGCCGACGATCTCTCGCAGGAGACGTTCCTGCGCGCCTACCGCGCGCGCGAGCGGCTCACCCCCGACGCCAACGTCCGCGCCTGGCTGTTCACGATCGCGACCAACGTGTTCCGCAACCACCTGCGCTCCGAGAAGCGGCGGCGCGCCGCCCACGACACGGTGCGGGTCACCCGGCGCGAGCTGGAGCTGGACGGCCCCGAAGCGCAGGCGGTCGCCGGCGAGGTCCGCGCGCTGACCGAGAGCGCGATCAACCGGCTGCCGCTCAAGCAGCGGCTGGCGTTCACCCTGCGCAAGCTGCACGACCTCGACTACGACGCGATCGGGCACAGCCTCGACTGCTCGGCGGAGAGCGCGCGCGCGCACGTGTTCCAGGCGCTGCGCAAGATCCGCACGACGCTGAACGGCGCGGCCCTGCCCCTGACGGAGTCCACGCGATGAGCGACAAGCCGAACGTGTGTGTCCAGATCGAGCCCGACCTGATCGCCGCCGCGACCGGCGAGGCCGCGCCGGCGGCCGCCGAGCGGGTGCACGTCCACGTGGCCGGCTGCGCGGCGTGCCGCCAGGACTTCGCGCGCTACCGCGCGGTGGACGCGGTGGTCGGCGCGCTGCGCGGCGAGGCGGCGCCCGCCGCCGACGCGGAGGCGGCCCGCCGGCGGCTCGTCGCGCGGCTGGCCGACCTCAAGTCGAAGCTGGTGGGCTATCGCGTGTTCGCCTCGCCGCTGGGGCCGATCCTGCTCGCCGCCAGCGAGCACGGCGTGGCGCTGGTCGAGTACCTCGGCCGCGCCGGCGTGCGGGGCTCGCGGCTGTTCCGCGCCGCCGGCGTCGAGGCGGAGGAGGACGGCGCCGGGCTGGCCTCGCTCGAGCGCGAGCTGCTCGACTTCCTGGGCGGGCGCCGCACGCGGCTGGAGTGGCCGCTCGACCTGCGCTTCGCGCGCAGCGACTTCGAGCGCGACGTGCTGCGCGCGACCGCGGCGGTGCCCTACGGCGCCGTCTCCTCGTACACCGGGATCGCGGGCGACATCGGCCGGCCGGAGGCCGTGCGCGCGGTGGCGCAGGCGCTGCGCCACAACCCGGTGCCGATCGTGATCCCCTGCCATCGCATCGTCGGGCTGCACGGCGATCTCGTCGGCTACGCCGGCCACCGCGTGGGCCTCAAGGAGCGGCTGCTCACCGTCGAGGGCGTGCCGACCGATCACACGCACGCCGGGCGCATCGCGCGCACCGCGATGTACCACTACGATCCGAATCCCGACCGGCAGTACTGCCTGCCGACGTGCGGCGACATCCTCCGGCGGCCGCTCGGCCGGGTACGGCTGTTCGCGCGCCGCGACCTCGCCGAGACGACCGGCCTCGCGCCCTGCGTCGACTGCCGCCCTGATCTCCATCCGCTGAGCGCCTAGTCTCCGCGCCGCGCTCGCCGTTCCACCGTCGCGGCCAGTCGTCGCTCATCGCTCGCAGGTCACGGCACTCGTCGCTCACCACTCGACCGTCAGTCACACGCGTGTCGCGCGGCGCGCCGAATTGGGCGGAGGGGTTTCACGAACACGGCCTTGCGGGGTCGTAGAAAGCGAGAGAAGAGAGGGAGGCGCGGACATGGAGACGGTGGTGGGATTGGTGGTGGCGGGGATGCCGTTCGTGGTGGTGGG
>JBGQFW010000201.1:0-2872 GCA_041497115.1 Methylomirabilia bacterium | reverse complement strand
TGGGCCACGGCGTGACCAATTCCGACGAGCAGGGGCACCTGGACGAGGCGGCCGAGCGCGCCCTGAGCGCGGACGTCACCGCCACGATCGCGCGCCATGAAGGAACGCCGCCGCTGGGCTGGATGAGCCCGTGGCTGTCGAACAGCGCGGTCACGATGGACCTGCTGCAGGAGGCGGGCTACCGCTACGTGATGGACTGGACGATGGACGACCAGCCGGTGTGGATCCGCACGCGCAAGGGGCGCCTCCTGGCGATGCCGTACCCGATCGAGGTGAACGACACGCGCGGGATCGTCTGGTACCGCTACACCGCCGACGAGTTCGCCGAGATGATCGTGGACCAGTTCGACGAGATGCTGGCCCAGTCGGCGCGCCAGCCGCTGGTGTGCCCGATCTCGCTCCACCCGTTCGTCATCGGCCGCCCCTACCGCATCCGCCGGCTGCGCCGGGCGCTGCAGCACATCCTCGACCATCGCGAGCGCGTCTGGCTCACGCGCCCGCGCGACATCTACGCGCACATCGCGGCGCTGCCCGGTGGTATCGTCCCGGGCAGCCGTTGACCCTGACCCCGAGGAGCGTGCGATGAAGATCGGCGTTGTGCTGCCGCAGACTGAGATCGGGAGCGACCCGGCCGCCATCACGGCGTACGCCGAGGCGGTCGAGGGGATGGGGTTCACGCACATCCTGGTCTTCGACCACGTGCTGGGCGCCAACCCCGAGCGCCCGGGCGGCTGGAAGGGACCCTACACGCACCGCCACGCCTTTCACGAGCCGTTCGTGCTCTTCGGCTTCCTGGCCGCCGTCACGCGCCGGGTCGAGCTGGTGACGGGCATCGTCATCCTGCCGCAGCGCCAGACGGCGCTGGTCGCCAAGCAGGCGGCCGCGGTGGACGTGCTCTCGGGCGGGCGGCTGCGCCTGGGCGTGGCCGTGGGCTGGAACCCCGTCGAGTTCGAGGCGCTCGGCGAGGACTTCACGACGCGCGGCCGTCGTATCGAGGAGCAGATCGAGGTGATGCGCGCGCTGTGGACGAAAGAGCTGGTGACGTTCACGGGCAAGCACCACCGCATCCCCGACGCGGGCCTCAACCCGCTGCCGGTGCAGCGGCCGATTCCCGTGTGGATGGGCGGCGAGAGCGAGGTCGTGCAACAGCGGATGGCGCGCGTCGCCGACGGCTGGATGCCCCACTTCCGCCCCGGAGCGGCCGGCCAGGCGGCGGTGGACCGGATGCACGGTCTGGTCCGCGAGGCCGGGCGCGATCCCAGGACGTTCGGGGTCGAGGGGCGCATGACGCTCGCGCAAGTCCCGCCGGGCGAGTGGGCCAAAGAGCTGGCGGCGTGGCGCGAGATGCGCGGCATCAGCCACCTGTGCGTGAGCACCATGGGACTCGGGCTGGCGACGCCGGCCGCGCACGTCGAGACCCTGCGCCGCTTCAGGAAAGAAGTCGGGCTGGGCTAGCCGCCGGCCGGGCGGCCTTTGCGGGCGATGAACTCGGGGAAGGCGGCTTCGGCGCGGGCGCCGCGGGCGACCTTGGTCGTGTAGTCGCGCTCGTTCTGCCACTGCGCCTCGAGATCGCAGCCCAGGTGCTCGAGCAGCAACGCCTTCACGCCCATCACCGACTCGCGGCGGTTCTTGGCGATCAGCGTCGCCAGCCAGAGGGTCTTGGCGCGCAGCTCGGCGCACGGCGCCAGATGGTTGAGCAGGCCGATGCGCAGCGCCTCCTCGGCCTCGACGACGCGGCCGGAGAAGAGCAGCTCCTTGGCGATCGGCCACCCCACCTGGTTGGGCAGCGTCCACGTGCTGTTGATGCGGCCGTAGGCGGCGGCGAGGAAGCGGAAGCTCGCGTGCTCGCACCCCACCCGCATGTCGAGCGAGGAGGCGAGCACGGCGGCGCCGCCGTACGCCAGGCCGTTGATCATCCCGATGGTCGGCTTGGGGCACGCGGCGATCTCGTAGCTGCCGCGCGCGCGCACGACCGTGCGGGCGTCGAGCTCCGGCTGGCCCAGCGTGCGGTCGTGCTCGCGCTGCTCGTGGATGTCGCCGCCCGCCGAGAACGCCTTGCGGCCGGCGCCGGTGATGACGATGCAGCTGATCCCGTCGTCGTCGGCCAGCCGCGTGACCGCCGCGTGCAGCTCCGCGCTGAGCTGCTGGTTCATCGCGTTGAGCTGCTCGGGGCGGTTCAGCGTCAGGATCGCGACGCCGTCGGTCGTTTCCTCGAGGATGTAGTCGGCCATGGGGTCCTCCCGGGGGCGGGCACGAGCGCGTCGGGCCCGTCGCCGATGAGATCGGCGCGGCCCGCCTCGCGGAGTGCTTCGCGCGCCAGCGGCCACTGCTCGGGGCTCCAGTAGAGCAGCAGCGCCTTCTGCAGCTTCTTCGCGCGCAGCCCGGTCGCGGTGTAGACGGGCTGCATCGTGAGCGGATCGATGCCCGTGTGGTACATGCACGTCGCCATCGCCATCGGCGTGGGGATGAAGTCCTGCACCTGCCGCGGCCGCCGGCCGTTCTTCTTGAGCCAGAGCGCCAGCTCGACCATGTCCTCCAGCGTGGAGCCGGGGTGGCCGCTGATGAAGTAGGGGATGTCGTACTGCTCCTTGCCGGCGTCCTTGCTGGCGCACGCGAACATCTGCTGGAACCGTTCGTAGCTCTCGATGCCCGGCTTCTTCATCTTCTCCAGCACGCGCGGGCTCACGTGCTCGGGGGCGACCGAGAGCTGGCCGCCGACGTGGTGGCGCGCCAGCTCCTCGACGTACTCGGGCGAGCGCTCGGCCAGATCGTAGCGCACGCCGCTGGCGATGAAGACGTGCTTGACGCCGTCTTCGTTGCGCACGCGCTGCATCAGGGTGATGAGCGGGCCGTGGTCGGTCTTGAGATTTTC
>JBGQFW010000200.1:0-2896 GCA_041497115.1 Methylomirabilia bacterium | reverse complement strand
TTCCAGTAGACGGCGATCTTCGGCGATCCGTGACTGGCGTAGACCGGCTGAAAGCGCTCGACCGCCACGGTGAGGGCCCGCTCGTAGTCGGGCGCCGGCGGCGGCGTCAGGACCTCTCCACTCCGTGGCGCGGGCGGTGCCGGCGACGCCGCCGGGGGCGGCGGGGGCACCTGGCCCGCCGGCTGGGCCGGCGCGCCCGCCGGCTGGGCCGGCGCGCCCGCCGGCAACAGGGCGAGGACGACGACGGCGAGAAGCGCGCGGCGGCGGCTCATCATTGCCCCTCCCGGACCTCGACGTAGTAGAAGCGCACGGCCTGCACGCTGATGGAGTGCTCGCGGTAGACCGCGTAGGAGCGGGGCGCCAGGTAGACCCGGTTCCACGCGCTCGCGTCCTCGGCGGGCGCGCGTCCCTCGTCCAGGAAGTGCGTGCGCCCCTCGACCTGCAGCGGATAGTCCGTGCAGTTCACCAGCCGCGCGAACACCTCGACGGTGCCGGTGGGATTCCGCCGCGCGTTGGTGGACTCCACCATGATCTTGTTGGTGATCCGGTAGTCGGTGATGTTCACGGCGTTCACCGGCATCGGCGTCAGCGCCGCCGCCTGCGGCGGCACCTCGGCCGGCGCCGGTGCTGCCTGGCGCTGGGCGACCTGGACGTTGAAGTTGCAGATGGGCTCCGGCTGGATGGTCGCGACCTGCACCTTGGGCTGGCATCCCACCAGTCCGAGCGCCAAGCCGAGCGTCGCCGCCAGGGTCCGTGTCCGTGTCATGCGCATGGCTGTCACCTCACTGGCCCGTGACCGCGGTCGTCCCCGGCGCCACCGGCGAGGCGGGCACCGCGCCGCGTGAGCGCGCCCACGCCAGGCCGCACTTGCCGGCGAACGTGACGTCGGTTGTCTTCGCCAGGCCGTCCACCGCCTGGTCGGACGCGTCGAGAAACACCACCTGCACCGGCGCCGGTCCCGGCGGCAGGCTGAGCGTGGCGAGGTGCACGCCGTCGGGCAGCGTGTCCCAGTAGCGGGCGTCGGCCTCCGGCCGCACGGCGTTGGACATCCCCTCGGCGATGAAGCCGGCGATCGTCAGGATGCCGCCCGCGATCGCCGCCTCGCGCGAGTGCCCGGCGGCGGCGCCGATCAGCGTGGCGACACCCACGGTCTTGAGCACGGTGCCGGTGGTGGCGGCGGTCTCCTTGAAGCTCACCTTGCCGGCCAGGATGTGGTCCACCGGCCGGCCGCCGCGCGTGGAGGCCTGGAAGAAGATGTCCTCCACCGCCACGCCGGGCAGCGTCTGCCCGGCGACCTCGAAGCGCGCCTTGGCCTCGTCGAAGCCGTCCCCGCGGCGGAAGCGCAGCAGCGAGCGCTTGGGGCCGTCGCCGAACTTGACGGGGGCGGTGCCGGTCTCGGCCAGCAGCAGGACGTTGTGGCTCGCGTCGGGCGCGGGGATCTCGGGCTTGAGCTTGGCCGCCTCCGCGAAGCTGTCGGCGGCGAGCCCCTCGCTGCCCGCGCAGCGCGAGGCCCACCCCTCGAGGAAGATCAGCAGCGCGAAGTCCGAGCGGTTCTGCTCCTCCTCGGCGAAGGCGTCCTGCAGGATGCCGCCCTTGAAGCTGGCGCGGGCGTTCTCGTAGTCGCCCTCGCGCATGTAGAGCAGGCCGCGGTAGTAGTAGGCCATCGCGCGCTCGTACGGCTCGCCCTTGAAGTCCTTGTACGCCTCGGCGCTCCAGAGGCTGCGCGCCTTGGCGGCGGTCTCGGTGTCGGCGTAGATCGCCTCGATCGAGCCCAGCACGTGATCGAACGCCTCGACGGCCGCCTCGCGGGCGCCCAGCTCGGTGGCGCCCAGGCCGATGCGCATCTCGTTGAGGACCGCGTTGCGCTGCCCCTGGCGCAGGAGGACCGCATAGTGCGGCTTGAGCGGCTCGGGCTTGTCCTCGAGATACTGGGCCAGCGCGCCCGCCGGCACGTCGATCTCCTTGAAGCGCGGGTCCATCGTGGCGCAGCCGCCGAGCAGCAGGCCGAGCGCCAGCGCGGCGAGTGCCCCGGGGCGGGGCGCGGGAGCGATCTCAGCGATAGATGACATCGTCCTGGGCGGTCTTGAGGAACTCGTAGATCCCGCTCCAGACGATCTGCCCGGTCTCGAGATCCACCATCTCGAAGGTGATCTGGTTGTAGCGCGACATCTGGCCGGTGGCGGGGCTGCGCGAGTCGAGCGACGTGATGCGCCCGCCCAGGCGATAGTCGCCGCCCAGCTGGGCCTTGGCCATGCCGGTGGTGCCCGTGTCCGTCACACCCTGGCGCTTGAGGTCGCGCTCGCGGGCGACCATGTCGGCGAACTGGCGGCCGACGAAGACCAGCCGTCCCTGCGAGGCACGGTTGAGGCTCACGCGCAGCCGGTCGGTGATGCTGTTCTTGTTCACCCGCGAGGAGCTCTCGTTGGCGAAGTACTCGGCGTCGATGATCACGCGCGGCGGCGCCGCCCGCCCGGTCAGCGACGGGGTGGCCAGCATGTCGCGCATCATCTTGTCGGTCATCGAGACGATGTCCTGCGCCTCGATGCCCACGCCGCTGACCGGCCCGCGCGTCCCCGGGTCCGAGTAGGTCGTGGGGCTGCCCGGCGCGTTGACGACGGGGTACGTCGTCACGGTCGAGCAGGCGCCGAGCAGGGTGACGAGCGCGACCGCGAACAGACCGCAGGCGCTGAAGCGAGGTGCCATCCCCATCCTCATCCTCCCAAGGCCAGGTGCCTCAGTCTTTATCACAAAAGCCCCGGAGACTGCGAGAGCCCCCGGAGCGAGTCCGGAGGCTCTCAATTTTGGTCGGGGCGACAGGATTTGAACCTGCGACCACCGGACCCCCAGTCCGGTGCGCTACCGGGCTGCGCTACGCCCCGAGGTGAGCGATGACGCT
>JBGQFW010000199.1:0-3002 GCA_041497115.1 Methylomirabilia bacterium | reverse complement strand
TCGGCACCGCGTACACCGGGCCGATGCCCATCTCGTCCGGCTCGCAGCCGGCGACGGCGAAGCCGCGGAAGATCAGCTTGGGCTTGATGCCCAGCGCCTTGGCGCGGTCCATGGACATCACCAGCGTGGCGGAGGCGCCGTCGGAGAGCTGCGAGGAGTTGCCGGCGGTGACCGTGCCCTGGCCGCTCGTCTTGTCGAAGTGCGGCGGCAGCTTCAGCAGCCCTTCCAGCGTCGTGTCGGCGCGGTTGCACTCGTCCTTCTCGACGTAGAACGGCTCCTCGCCGATCTTCTCGCCCGTCTTCTTGTCGAGCACCGCCCGGGTCACGTTCATCGGCGCCAGCTCTTCCTTGAAGAAGCCCTCCTGCTGGGCGCGCGCCGTGCGCTGCTGGCTGACCAGCGCGTACTCGTCCTGGGCCTGTCGCGTGATCTTGTAGTGCTTGGCCACGACCTCGGCGGTGTCGCCCATGACCATGTAGATGCCGGGCAGCTTGTCCTTCACCCACGGGTTGGGCTTGCTGTCGCGCTCCATCATCGTGATGGACTCCACACCGCCGCCGATCATGACGTCGGCGCCGTCGTTCATGATGTAGTTGGCCGCCAGCGCGATGGCGTTGAGCCCCGACGAGCAGAAGCGGTTGATCGTGAGGCCGCCGACGCTGACCGGCAGGCCGGCCCGCATCGCCGCCACGCGCGCGATGTTGTGCCCCTGGGCGCCGTGCGGCTGGCCGCAGCCGAGGATCACGTCCTCGACCTCTTTCGGGTCCAGCTGCGGCACCTTGCCGAGGACGTCCTTGATGGCGTGGGCCGTGAAGTCCGACGGCAGGGTCATGTTGAACGAGCCGCGGGCGGACTTGGCGAGCGGCGTGCGCGAGCTGGCGACGACGACGGCTTCTCTCATGGCGGTGTCTCCTAGGGGCCCAAGTCTACCAGAGGAGCCCGCCGCCTAGCGCGGCAGCCGCGGGGCTTCGGCGCAGGCGCGCTCGATCTCCTCGATCGTCTTGGGGGTGCCGGCGGTGAGGTTCTCGATGCCGTCGGCGGTGACCAGGATGTCGTCCTCGATGCGCACGCCGATGCCACGGAACTCCTTCGGGATCGGGTGGACGATCGTCCCGGCCTTGGCCTTCTCCTCGTCTTCGAGCTTCTTGGCGGCGGCCACGCCCAGGCGCAGGCGGCGCTCCCACATCTCGTCCTCGCTGTACTCGCGCAGGTGGAACGTCGCCGTCTCGCGCGCGGGGTCGAGGTAGAGGCCGGGCTCGACGGTGAAGACCATGCCGGGCTCGAGCGTGCGCCACTGGCGGCTCGCGCGATAGTCGCCCACGTCGTGGACGTCCATGCCGAGCCAGTGGCCGGTGCCGTGCATGTAGAACTCGCGATAGTGGTGCATGGCCAGCGAGTCGGCCACGCCGCGCGGCAGCAGCCCGAGCGCGACGAGCCCCTCGGTGAGCTCGCGCCGGGCCGCCTCGTGCATCGCCTCGTACCTCACGCCGGGCCGGGCGGCCGCGATGGCGGCGAGCTGGGCCCGCAGCACGACCTCGTAGATCGCCCGCTGCGGCGCGGTGAAGCGGCCGTTCACGGGAAACGTCCGCGTGATGTCGGCGGCGTGGTAGCCGTACTCGCACGCCGCGTCGATCAGCAGCAGGTCGCCGTCCTCCATGAGGCGGCGGTTCTCGACGTAGTGGAGGATGCACGCGTTCGGCCCCGAGGCGACGATGGACGGATAGGCCTCGCGCGGGGCGCCCTCGGAGCGGAAGACGAACTCCAGCGCCGCCTGCACCTGGTACTCGTGCATGCCCGGCCGCGCGTAGCGCATGGCCTCGACGTGCGCGTCGCGGCTGATCTGGCAGGCGCGGCGCTGGCGGGCCAGCTCGGCCGCCGAGCGGCGCAGCCGCAGCTCGTGCACGATCGGCCCGGGGTCCTCGATGCGCGTGGGCGAAGGGAAGCCGCGGGTCCGCGCGCCGCGCAGCTCGGCCACCAGCCGCAGGACGCGCGGGTCGAAGGCGGCGTTGCCGAGCCGGTAGACGAGCGTCGCGCGCTCGATCGCGTACTCGCGCAGCTTGGCGTCGAGCTGCTCGACCGGATAGGCGGCGTCGGCGCCGTACGCGGCGACGGCGCCCTCCACGCCCGCCCGGTGGCCGGTCCAGATCTCCAGCTCCCGGTCGCGCGGGCGCACGAACAGCACGTACCGCTCCTTGGCGTGGGCGGGGTTGAAGACGGCCACCGCGTCCGGCTCGTCGAAGCCGGTGAGGAAGTAGAAGTCGGAGTGCTGGCGGAACGGGTGGCCGACGTCGTTGTTGCGAATCGTCTCGGTGGCGGCGGGGACGACGGCCAGGCCGTCGCCGATCGCCTCGACGAACCGCCGCCGCCGCTCGATGAAGGTCGCCAGCTCCTCGCTCGTCATCCGTCCGCCTCCCGCTCACTTGATAGCATATGCTCCTCGGCAATGCTTCGTCTCAGCGCGCTCGACCAGTCGCCCGTCCGCAGCGGCGCCACGCCCGCCGACGCCATCCGCGAGACCCTCGAGCTGGCCCGGGCGGCCGACCGCCTCGGCTACCACCGCTACTGGCTGGCCGAGCACCACTCCACGCCGGCGCTGGCCGGCCCCAGCCCCGAGGTGCTGATTCCCCAGGTGGCCGCGCTGACCACCGGCATCCGCGTCGGCTCGGGCGGCGTGATGCTGCAGCACTACAGCGCGCTCAAGGTGGCGGAGTCCTTCCGCGTGCTGGAGGCGCTCTACCCGGGGCGCATCGATCTCGGCGTGGGCCGCGCGCCGGGCAGCGACCAGGTCACCGCGATGGCCCTGGCCTCGGGCGAGGCGCCGCGCGTGGACGACTTTGCGCAGAAGGTCGCCGACCTGCTCGGCTTCCTGCACGGCGACCTGCCGCCCGACCACGAATTCGCGAAGATCCTGGCGATGCCGACCGGGCCGACCGCGCCCGAGGTGTGGCTGCTCGGCTCCAGCGACGCCTCGGCGTCGATGGCCGCCCACTTCGGCACCGCGTTCT
>JBGQFW010000198.1:0-3120 GCA_041497115.1 Methylomirabilia bacterium | reverse complement strand
GATGCCGCTCGGACTCGAGCTGATCCCCAGCCACGTCGCGGCGCTGCTCGCGGCCGTCCACGGGCAGGCGTCGCCCGTCGTGAGCGCGGTGCTGCCGCCACCGCCCGCCGGCGGGTACGAGGCCCCGGCGCCGTCGAGCGCGAACGTGCACGCGGCCTGGCTCACCTTGTACGGCTTGGCGGCGATCGTCAGCGTCGCCGTCCGCGCCACCAGCGTGTTGTTGGCGGCCACCGTGTAGGTCACGGAGCCGTTGCCGCTCTGCGGGCTGTCCGAGGTGATCGTCACCCACGGCACGGGGCTCGCGCTCGTCCACGGACAGCCGTTCTGCGCCGTGACCGTGAGGCCGCCGGACCCGCCGTTGACGCCGAACGTCGTGCCGGCGGCGGAGAGCGCGTAGATGCAGGGCGCCTGCGTGACGGCGTAGCGCTTGCCCCCGATCGTCAGCGCGCCGGTGCGCGCCGACGGCGAGGTGTTCGGGGCGACCGTGTAGGTCACCGACGTGTTGCCGATGCCGCTCGGACTCGAGCTGATCCCCAGCCACGTCGCGGCGCTGCTCGCGGCCGTCCACGGGCAGGCGTCGCCCGTCGTGAGCGCGGTGCTGCCGCCGCCGCCGGCCGGCGGGTACGAGGCGCCGGCGGCGTCCAGCGCGAAGGTGCACGCGGCCTGGCTGACCTTGTACGGCTTGGCGGCGATCGTCAGCGTCGCCGCGCGCGCCACCAGCGTGTTGTTGGCAGCCACCGTGTAGGTCACCGAGCCGTTGCCGCTCTGCGGACTGAGCGAGGTGATCGTCACCCACGGCGCCAGGCTCGTGCTCGTCCACAAGCAGCCGCCCTGCGTCGTGACCGCCGAGCCACCGCTGCCACCGTTCACCCCGAACGAGGCGCTGACGGGCGCCAGCGCAAACGTGCACACGACGGACGGCGCGATCCCGGACGCGACAGGTGGCTCGGCGCCCATAGCCAAGGCGGGGCTGAGGACCAGGAAGAGGAGCGCGACGGCGAGGATCGGGCCGGCCGGAGCGTGCTTCGAATCGGAGATCGCCACCACGGTCCTCCGCTTCGCGTGCACTAATGCACTAGCACTACGACTCCAGACGGCGCCCAGTGCGCCGCCTGAGCATTTAAACACAACGGCCCACGGCGTTTCAACAGTGGTGATGCCACGCTGCCGCGCCGGGCGAAACGCCCGGATCCCGGCTCAGCCCAGCTGGCGGCGGAACCGCCAGGCGCTGATGCCGACGAACAGGCTGGCCAGGGCGATGAGCGCCAGGAGGTTCGGATAGACGACGTCGAGGCCGGCGCCCTTGATCAGCACGGCGCGGGCGATCGTGGCGAAGTGCGCGATCGGGTTGAAGAGCGTCACGGGCTGCACCCACTTGGGCATCGCCTCGATGGGCGTCAGCCCGCCCGACAGCATCGCCAGCGGCGGGTTGATGAAGAAGCTGATCATCTGCGTCTGGTTGGCCGAGCGGACGAACGTCGAGATCAGGGTCCCGAGGCCGATCCCGCTCAGCACGCAGCACGCGCAGGCGGCGACCAGGAGCACCGGGTTGCCGTGCAGGGGGACGCCGAACACCAGCCGGGCGACCATCAGCACGAGCCCGACCATGGCCATGAGCAGGATGAAGAGCGGCACGATCTTCGCGGCCACCACCTCGAGCGCGCTCGCCGGCGTCATCAGCAGCTGCTCGACCGTGCCGCGCTCCTTCTCGCGGATCATCGTGGCGGCGGAGACGAGCGAGCCGTTGAGGACGATCAGCGTCCCGAACACGCCCGTCACGACGAACCAGGAGTTGACCAGCCCGGGGTTGTAGAGGAACGCCGTGCGCAGCTCGACGGCCGCCGCCCGGCCCCCGTCCAGATCACGGTTGAGCGAGGCGACGGCGCCCTCGACGTAGCCCTGGGCGATCTGCGCGGTGTTCGCGTTCGCCGCGTTCAGCAGCACCTGGACGGTGGCCGGGCGGCCGCGCGCGCGGCGCCGGGCGAAGTCGTAGGGCACCACCACGCCGACGTCCAGCCGCCCGGTGCTGAGCGCGTCGCCGAGCGCCGCCGGGGTCTGGTAGGAGCCGGCCAGCCGGAACGTGCGGTTCTGGGTGAGCACCGAGACCAGCTCGCGGCTCTCGAGCGTGCGGCTCTCGTCCACGACAGCGAGCCGCAGGTCGCGCGGGTCGGAGTCCAGCGCGAAGCCGAACAGGAGGATCTGCAGCGTGGGCGGCACGATGAGCGAGATCGTGAGCCGGCGGTCGCGGCGGATCTGCCGCAGCTCCTTGAGCGCCAGCGCCCAGAAGCGCCCGCCGAAGAGCGCGCTCCAGGCGCGCCTCACGCCTTCACCTGCATGCGGCGCATCGTGCGCCAGGCGAGCGTGTAGAACACCAGGCCGATCGCG
This sequence comes from Methylomirabilia bacterium, assembly GCA_041497115.1. Taxonomy (GTDB): domain Bacteria; phylum Methylomirabilota; class Methylomirabilia; order Rokubacteriales; family CSP1-6; genus AR5. The sequence goes on along the minus strand of JBGQFW010000198.1, from coordinate 735 downwards.
CCGATGGCCAGCACCGCCCACCAGACGGCGGGCCAGCCGCCGCCCTGCAGGAAGGCGTCGCGCACGATCAGCACGTAGTAGCGCGCCTGGACGAGATTGGAGACCCAGCGCAGCCCGTCGGGAATGTTCTCGACCGGAAAGATCAGCCCGGAGAGGAGGAACGAGAGGAGGAAGCCGCCCAGCGCGACGGCCTGGACGGCGGCCGCCTGGTTGGGGATGGCCGCGCCCACGAGCGACGCGAAGGACGCCATGCAGAAGACGTACAGCAGGCTGCCGGCGACGAACGGCGTGGGATCGCCGGCGAACTGCAGCCCGAAGAGCGTGTACATGAGGCCGACGTTGAGCAGGCACTGCACGAGCCCGATCACCATCCCGGCGAGGATCTTGCCCAGCAGGAACTCGTGCGCCGAGATGCTCGAGACGTACACCTGGAGAATCGTCTTCTGCTCGCCCTCGCGCGCCATGGCGAGCGCCGCGATCACCGTCGGGAAGATGGACAGCCCGAGCACGAGGAACCCCGGACCGTAGAACTTGCCGGGCACGCGGCCGGGATTGAACCAGAGCCGGGTGGCCGTGAGGATCGGAGCGACCGCGCCCGGCCGGCCGACCTGCTGCGCGAAGGCGCGGGTGATCTGGCCCGCGTTGCCCCGCGTGAGCCGCGCGGTGTTGCCGTCGGTGCCGTCCACCAGCATCTGCGCCTCGGCCGGCCACCCGCGGCGGATCTGGCGCGCGAAG
>JBGQFW010000197.1:0-3279 GCA_041497115.1 Methylomirabilia bacterium | reverse complement strand
CTCAACGACCAGTCGAGCCTGTACGCCGACCTGGCCGGCCAGGGCTCGGTGGTGGCCGCCCGCATGGCGGTGGAGGACTACGGCGCCGACAAGAAGGGCCTCAAGGTGGAGATCGTCTCCGCCGACCACCAGAACAAGCCGGACGTCGGCTCCCAGATCGCCCGCCAGTGGTACGACGCCGACAAGGTGGACGTGATCGTGGACGTGCCGAACTCGGGCGTGGCGCTGGCGCTCAACCAGATCACCCGCGACAAGGGCAAGGCGCTGCTGATCTCCGGCGCCGCCACCGCCGACCTCACCGGCAAGGCGTGCTCGCCCAACACCATCCACTGGACGTACGACACCTGGGCGCTGGCCAACGGCACCGGCAACGCCATCGTCAAGACCGGCGGCGACTCCTGGTTCTTCATCACCGCCGACTACGCGTTCGGGCACGCTCTCGAGCGCGACACCGAGGCGGTGGTGATCAAGGCCGGCGGCAAGGTGCTCGGCAAGGTCCGCCACCCGCTCAACACCCAGGACTTCTCCTCGTTCCTGCTGCAGGCCCAGGCCTCCAAGGCCAAGGTCATCGGCCTGGCCAACGCCGGCGGCGACACCACCAACGCCATCAAGCAGGGCGCCGAGTTCGGCATCGTCAAGGGCGGCCAGAACTTCGCCGGCCTGCTGGTGTTCATCACCGACGTCCACGCCCTCGGCCTGCCGACCGCGCAGGGGCTGATCATGACCGAGACGTTCTACTGGGACCTGAACGACAAGACCCGCGCGTTCGCCAAGCGCTTCGCCGAGCGCGACCGCGGCATCCACCCCACGATGATCCACGCCGGCGTCTACTCGGCCGTGACCCACTACCTCAAGGCGGTGGAGGCGCTCAAGAGCGACGACGGCACCAAGGTCATCGCCAAGATGAAGGAGATGCCCACCGACGATCCGCTGTTCGGCAAGGGCACCATCCGGCCCGACGGCCGCAAGGTGCACCCCGCCTACCTCTTCGAGGTGAAGAAGCCGAGCGAGTCGAAGGCGCCCTGGGACTACTACAAGGTGCGGGCCACCATCCCGGCCGAGCAGGCGTTCCGCCCTCTCGACCAGGGCGACTGCCCGCTCGTGAAAAAGTAACGGGGCGTGAACACGCAGGCGCTGTTCAGTCAGCTCCTGATCGGGCTGATCAACGGCGCCTTTTACGCGCTGCTGAGCCTCGGGCTCTCGGTGATCTTCGGCCTGCTCAACATCATCAACTTCGCCCACGGCGCCCAGTACATGATGGGCGCCTTCGCCGCGTACTTCCTGCTGCAGTGGGCCGGGCTCGGCTACTGGACGGCGCTGGTGGTGGCGCCCATCGTGGTCGGCCTGATCGGGATCCTCATCGAGCGCACGATGCTGCAGTGGCTCTACCAGCTCGACCACCTCTACGGGCTGCTGCTCACGTTCGGCATCGCGCTCGTCATCGAGGGCGTCTTCCGCAACGAGTTCGGCTCCTCGGGGCTGCCCTACACGATCCCCCCGCCGCTCACCGGAAGCTACAACCTCGGCTTCATGTTCCTGCCGACGTATCGCGGGTGGGTCGTGCTGTTCTCGCTGGTCGTCTGCGTGGCCACCTGGTACGTCATCGAGCGCACCAGGCTGGGCGCCACCCTGCGCGCGGCCACCGAGAACCCGACGCTGGTGCAGGCGTTCGGCATCAACGTGCCGCGCATGATCACGCTGACCTACGGCTTCGGGGTCGCGCTTGCCGCGCTGGCCGGCGTGCTGGCGGCGCCGATCTACCAGGTCAACCCGCTGATGGGCAGCAACCTCATCATCGTCGTCTTCGCCGTCGTCGTCATCGGCGGCCTCGGCTCGATCGCCGGCTCCATCGTCACCGGCTTCACGCTCGGCATCGTGGAAGGGTTCACCAAGGTCTTCTACCCCGAGGCCTCCAACACCGTCATCTTCGTGATCATGGCCCTGGTGCTCCTCGTGCGCCCGACCGGCCTGTTCGGACGGCCCAGCTGACGATGGCGGCGACCGCTCAGGCGGGCGCCGGCGAGGCCACGGCGGTCCGCGCGACGCCGACCCACCAGGTGATCGCCTTCGGCGCGATGGTGGCGCTCCTCGTCGTCGCGCCGTTCCTGGTCTACCCGGTCTTCCTCATGAAGGCGCTGTGCTTCGCGCTCTTCGCCTGCGCCTTCAACGTGCTGATCGGCTACGTGGGCCTGCTGTCCTTCGGCCACGCGGTCTTCCTGGGCTCGGCCGGCTACGCCTCCGCCTACGCCGCGCGGGTGTGGGGGGCGCCGCCGGAGGCGGCGATCCTCTTCGGCACCGCCACCGCCGGCGCGCTCGGCGCGCTGATCGGCGCGCTGGCGATTCGCAGCCGCGGGATCTACTTCGCGAACATCACGCTGGCCTTCGCCCAGATGATCTACTTCTTCGCGCTGCAGGCGGCGTTCACCGGCGGCGAGGACGGCATCCAGGCGGTGCCCCGCGGCACCCTGCTGGGCCTTGTCGACCTCCGCCAGACCTACGCGATGTACTTCACGGTGCTGGCGATCTTCCTCGCTGGCTTCCTGGTGATCTACCGGGCCATCCACTCGCCGTTCGGCCAGGTGCTGAAGGCCATCCGCGAGAACGAGCCGCGGGCGGTCTCGCTCGGCTACCGCGCCGAGCAGTACAAGCTCATCGCCTTCGTGCTCTCGGCGACGCTGTCCGGCCTGGCCGGCGCCACCAAGGCCATCGTCTTCCAGCTCGCCTCGCTCACCGACGTGCACTGGACGATGTCGGGTGAGGTCGTGCTGATGACGCTGCTGGGCGGCCTCGGCACGGTGTTCGGCCCGGTGGTGGGCGCCTTCATCCTCATCGGTCTCGAGAACTACCTGGCCCAGCTCGGCGCCTGGCTCACGATCGTGCAGGGCGCGATCTTCGTGGTGTGCGTGCTGACCTTCCGCCGCGGCGTGGTCGGCGAGCTCGGGCGCCTGCTGCGCACGACGCTCTAGGGGGCCGGCGGTGCCGGGCGCCTTCGCGGATCTCGATCGGGGGCCGGCGAACTACGCGCCGCTGACGCCGCTCTCGTTCCTGGCGTGGGCGGCACGCGTCTACCCCGACAAGCCCGCCGTGATCCACGGCGAGCGTGTCTTCACCTACGCCGAGTTCGCCGGACGCTGCCGTCGGCTCGGCTCGGCGCTGGCGCGGCGCGGGATCGGCCGCGGCGACACGGTGGCGATCATGGCCCCCAACGTCCCCGCCATGCTGGAGGCGCACTACGGGGTGCCGCTGACCGGCGCCGTGCTCAACCCGCTCAACTATCGT
>JBGQFW010000196.1:0-3310 GCA_041497115.1 Methylomirabilia bacterium | reverse complement strand
CACCTTCGCGCCGATCGGCCCCTGGCTCGTCACCGCCGACGAGGTACCGGACCCGCAACGGCTCGACGTCTGGACGACCGTCAACGGCGAGTCGCGCCAGCGCGGCAACACCGCCAACATGGTCTTCGGCGTGCGCCAGCTCGTCGCCTACGTGAGCCGCTTCATGTCGCTGCGGGTCGGCGACGTCATCTCCACCGGCACGCCGGCGGGCGTCGCCCACGGCATGAAGCCGCCCCGCTACCTGCAGCCCGGCGACGTCGTCGAGATGGGCATCGCCGGGCTCGGCGCCCAGAAGAACCGCGTCGTCGGCCGCGGATGACCCGGGACTTCACGAAGCTCTGGGCGGCGTCCGCGATCTCGGACGTCGGCTCGCACGTGTCCGCGCTCGCCCTGCCGCTGATCGCGGCGCTCTCGCTCGGCGCGACGGCCTGGCAGATGGGACTCCTCTCCGCCTCCGGGACGGCGCCGACGCTGCTGATCGGGCTCTTCGCGGGCGTCTGGGTGGACCGGCTGCGCCGGCGGCCGTTGCTGATCGCGGCCGACCTCGGCCGGGCGGCGCTGCTGCTCGCGATCCCGCTGGCGAGCGTGCTCGACGCGCTGCGCATCGAGGTCCTGTGCGTGGTGGCGCTGCTCGCCGGAGCGCTCACGGTGCTGTTCGACGTCTCCCACGTGTCGTTCCTGCCCTCGCTGATCGGCCGCGAGCGCCTGGTCGAGGCCAACAGCCGGCTGGAGGCGACGGAGTCGGTGGCGCGGGTGACGGGGCCGGGGCTCGGCGGCGTGCTGATCGGCCTGCTGGGGGCGCCGTTCACGCTGCTCATCGACGCGCTGTCGTTCCTCGCCTCCGCGCTCTTCATCACGCGCATCCGCGTGACCGAGCCGGCGCCGGCGCACGCGCGCGCGGGCCTGGCGCGGGAGATCCGCGAGGGGCTCGGCGCGGTGTCGCGGCACACCGTGCTCCAGGTGCTCGCCGGCTGCTCGGCCACCACGAGTTTCTTCGGCCTGATGTTCATGGCCGTCTACGTGCTCTACATGACGCGCGACCTGGGGCTGGGCCCGGTCGGCGTCGGCCTGGTGTTCGCCACGGGCGGCGTCGGCGCGCTGGCGGGCGCGCTCGTCGCGCAGCCCCTCGCGCGGCGCTTCGGGCCGGGCCCGGCGATGATCGTGGCGCAGCTCCTCTTCGGCCTGTCGGGGCTGGCCGTGCCGCTCGCGGTGCTCGTACCCGCCGTGGCGCTCCCGATGATCGTGGGCTCCGAGTTCGCGCAGTGGATGACCGTGACCATTTACTACGTCAACGCGGTCAGCGTCCGGCAGGCGATCACGCCCGACCGGTTGCAAGGCCGCGTCAACGCCACCATCCGGTTCATCGCCGGCGGCGCGATGCCGCTCGGCTCGCTGAGCGGCGGCCTGCTGGGCGGCCTCATCGGCCTTCCCCTCACGCTGGTCGTGGCCGAGCTCGGCATGCTGTCCGCGTTCCTCTGGCTGCTCCTGTCACCCGTGCGTCACCTTCGCACCATGCCGGCGATCGAGCACGCCGAGCCCGCGCTCGGCTGAGCCCGCTCGCCGTTCGGGAGGAATCGAGATGAGGTTTCGCTCGTCGCTCCTCGCAGTCGTGCTCGTGCTGGCGGCGCTTCTGGACCGGTCGCCCGCGCTCGGGGCCCAGGAGGGGACCCTGAGCATCGGGGTGCACGTGACGCTCGTCTCGCGCTGGCTCGATCCCGGCGAGACGGAGGCGTTGATCACCCCGTTCATGGTGCTCTACGCGCTCCACGACGCCCTCGTGAAGCCCATGCCCGCCGGCATCAGCACGCCGAGCCTGGCGGAGTCGTGGTCCGTCTCCAAGGACGGCGCCACGTACGAGTTCGTCCTCCGCAAGAACGCCAAGTTCCACAACGGCGATCCCGTCACCGCCGAGGACGTGAAGTTCACGTTCGAGCGCTACAAGGGCAGCGGCGCCAAGCTCCTCAAGGACAAGGTGAAGGAGATCCAGGTCGCGGCGCCGAACCGCGTCCGCTTCGTCCTGAAGGAGCCCTGGCCCGACTTCATGGCGTTCTACGGCACCTCGGCCACCGGCGCCGCCTGGATCGTGCCCAAGAAGTACGTCGAGAAGGTCGGTGAGGAGGGGTTCAGGAAGGCCCCGATCGGCGCCGGACCGTTCAAGTTCGTCTCCTTCGCGCCCGGCGTCGAGCTGGTGCTGGAGAGCTTTCCCGAGTACTGGCGCAAGGCGCCCCAGGTCAAGCGCATGGTCATGCGCAGCATTCCCGACGAATCCACCCGCGCCGCCGCGGTGAAGACGGGCGAGGTCGATCTCGCGTACCTCTTCGGCGGGGCCATCGCCGAGGAGCTACGCCGCTCGCCCGGCGTCAAGGTGGTCGCGCCGCTGCTCTACGGCATCTACTGGCTCGACTTCCTCGACCAGTGGGAGCCGAAGTCTCCGTGGCACGATCGCCGCGTGCGCCTGGCGGCGAGCCTCGCGATCGACCGCGCGGCGATCAACCAGGCGGAGATGCTGGGGCTCGGCAAGGTGGCCGGCTCCTTCGTGCCGCCCGAGTTCGAGTTCTCGCTGCGCATCGAGCCGCCGCGGTTCGACCTCAAGCACGCCAAGCAGCTCATGGCCGAGGCGGGTTACGCGAACGGCTTCGACGCCGGCGATCTCACGCCGTTGCCGCCCTACACGACGGTGGGCGAGTCGGTGGCGGGCATGCTCCAGGGAATCGGCATCCGCAGCAGGGTGCGCACCATGGAGCGCGCCGCGTTCCTCAGCGCCTGGCGGGAGAAGAAGATCAAGGGGCTCCTGATCGGCGCGACCGGCGCGGCGGGCAACGCCGCCGCCCGCCTCGAGCCGTTCTTCAGCAAGGGCGGGATCTACGCGTACGGCACGCTGCCGGAGATCGACGATCTCTTCCAGCGGCAGGCGAAGGAGCACGACCGGAAGCACCGCGAGGCCCTGCTGCACCAGATCCAGAAGATCGTCGCCGACCAGACGCTCGTCGCGCCGATCTTCCAGCAGGGATTCATCTGGGGCGTGGGGCCGCGCGTCGCCGAGGGCGGCGCGGGCCTGATCCAGGGCTACCCGTACGCCGCGCCGTGCGAGGACCTGAAGCTAAAGTAGAACGACCACACGCGAGGCGGACGGGTCCTGGCGCCGCGGGCTGTGCCCGCGCACCGGCTCCTGTCAAGGGTCACCCAATTCTCCCCAGGTCGGGTCATCGAAAACTCCCCACCCCCCGGGTTAGGTGGTGGTGGCCTCGACCGGCTTGACGAGGCCGGCTTTGAGTTTGTCCTTCAGCCGGTAGGAATTGCCCCGGATGTT
>JBGQFW010000195.1:0-3326 GCA_041497115.1 Methylomirabilia bacterium | reverse complement strand
CGAGGCGTACATGGCCAACAAGCTGGTGACGACCAACAACGGCGCCAGCCTGTACTTCGCCATGGTCAACAAGAAGCACGAGCTGGCGCCCAAGACGCTGCTCACGCTGACGCCGGGCGGGCCGGCCGGCAGCGTGGTCGGGGGCTCCTGCTACAACTGGGGCATCTTCGCCCGGACGAAGCACGCCGAGCTGTGCGAGGACCTCGTCCGCTACATGGAGGACCCCAAGCGCTTCAACGAATATCTCCAAGTGTCGGTCGGCCAGGCCGGCCCGGTCTACCGGGGGCGCGCCGACAACCCGTACTGGAAGTCCGATCCGAACTTCGACGCGATCCTCCAGAATATTCTGCGATCCGTGCTGCCCGGTCACCCGGGGCCGATGACGCCCGCCGCCGTCGAGGTCGAGGCGCAGTACATCCTCTGCGACATGGCGGGGCGCGTGGTCACCGCCGGTCTGTCGCCGGAGGCGGCTCTCAAGGAAGCGCACGCGCGGATCGAGGAGGTCTGGAAGATCCGCAGCCGGGCGTAGGGGAGTCCCGATGGCGATCTCGACGGCGCGGCTGCCCGGCACGCTGGCGGCGCGGCCGCGCCGGCCCGGCCTCGGCCGCTGGCTGGGCCCCGACTGGCGGCTCGGCTTCCTCTTCGTCGCGCCCATCGTCGTGCTCGTGCTGGCGCTGGTCGCCTATCCGTTCGGCTACGCGGTCTACCTGTCGCTGACCCGGAAGTACGTCGGGCTGCCGCCGGTGTTCGTCGGCCTCGAGAACTACGTCAAGCTCGCCCACGACGGCTTCTTCCGGCGCGCCGTCCAGAACTCGTTCCTGTTCACCTTCGCCTCGGTCGCGGTCAAGCTGGTCCTCGGCATGGCGATGGCGCTGGTGCTGAACGCCCGCATCCGGTTCCGCTCGTTCTGGACCGGCGTGCTGCTGATCCCGTGGGTGGCGCCCACCGTCGTCTCCGCGCTGAACTTCCTGTGGATCTACGACTACAGCCTCGGCGTGCTGAACTACATCCTCGTGCGCGTGACCGGGCTGCTGCCGCAGGGCGTGGGCTGGCTGTCCGAGCCGGGGACCGCGATGGCCTCGGTGATCGCAGTCAACGTCTGGCGGGGCTTTCCCTTCTTCGGCATCTCGTTCCTCGCCGGTCTCAAGTCGGTGCCCGCCGAGCTGTACGAGGCGGCCGCGGTGGACGGCGCCGGCGCGCTCGGGCGGTTCCGCCACGTGACGCTACCCGGCCTCAAGAACATCATCATCATCGTGATGCTGCTCTCCACCATCTGGACGTTCAACGACTTCCAGATCGTCTACATCCTGACCCGGGGCGGGCCGGGCGGCGCCACCCAGGTGCTGCCGGTCTTCACCTACGAGATGGCGTTCGGGGCCCAGCGGCTGGGCGAGGCGATCGCGGTGGCGCTCTACATGCTGCCGGCGATGGCGGCCGTCATCATCGTGCTGTCCCGCTACATGCGGCGGGGACGGCGGGCGTGAGGCCGGGCGCGGCGGCGGCGCGGCTGCAGTGGGTGGGAATCTACGGGTTCCTCGGCGTGCTCCTCCTCGTCGTCGTCTTCCCGTTCTACTGGATGGCGGTGACCTCGCTCAAGAGCGAGGACCAGATGCGCAGCCTGGTCTCGATGTTCTGGCCGAGCCCGAGCGTGCTCGACAACTATCGCCAGCTGCTCACGCGCACCGACTTCGTCGCGTGGTTCGGCAACAGCGCGGTGGTCGCGCTGGCCTCCACGTTCGTGGCCACCGCGATCGGCACGATCGGCGCGTACGCGCTGGCCCGCCTGAAGTTCCTCGGGCGCGCGTTCATGTCGAGCGCCGTGCTGATCACCTACCTGGTGCCGCCGTCCATCCTGTTCATCCCGCTCTACGCGCAGATCCGCGCGATGGGGCTGGCCGACAGCCGGGCCGGCCTCATCGCGGCCTACCCATCCTTCACGGTGCCGTTCGTCACCTGGCTTCTGATGGGCTACTTCGAGTCCATCCCCGAGGAGCTGGAGGAGTCGGCGATGATCGACGGGGCGACCCGCTTCGGCGCCTTCTGGCGGATCGTGCTGCCGCTGGCGGCGCCCGGCGTGCTGGCCGCCGCCCTCTACGCCTTCACGCAGGCGTGGAACGAGTTCCTCTACGCGCTCGTCTTCATCACCGACGTCAAGCTGCGCACGCTGCCGGTCGGTCTCTCGACGTTCATCACCGGCGACGTGTACGGCTGGGGCTACCTGATGGCCGGCGCGGTGCTGACGACGCTGCCGGTGATCGCCGCTTACATGTACCTGCAGCGCTATATGGTCGAGGGGCTCACCGCGGGGGGCGTGAAGGGATGATCCGCCGGGCGCTGTTGCTGCTGACCGTGCTGCTCCTGCCGGCCACCGCGGCCGCCGAGATGCTGCTGCCGCCGGGGTTCACCGCGCGGGTCTACGTCACCGGCGAGGCCTTCGACGAGGGGCGCCAGGCCACCGGCTTTCCCTCCACCTCGTCGCTCGTCTTCGACGCGCGGGGCACGCTCTATGCCGCCCGCACCGGCCGCCGCTATCTGGGCGGCGAGGTCGAGGACGTGTGGCCCATCTATCGCTTCCCGCCCGGCGGCGCCCGCCTGACGAGGGAGACCGAGGGCCGCTTCCTGTACGGGCCGCCGCTGCCGAATCCGCAGGTGGCGGCGGTGCGCGGGCTCGAGCTGCTGGTGACGACGTACGACCGCGAGCGCGGGATCGGCGTCCTCTACCGGATCGTGGACGGTCGCGCCGAGCTGCTGGCCGGCGGCACCCCGCCCAAGGGGACGCCGCCGATGCTCAAGCAGCCCGAGGGCGTGGCCATCGATCCCGGCGGCCATCTGTTCGTGGCCGATCGCCAGCAGAACGTCGTGCTGCGCCTCGACGCCGGCGGCCGGCTGGTGGATGCGCGCTGGCTCGGCGTGGCGCGGCCGCGCCTGATCGTCGCCCGCGGCGAGCGCATCTGGGTGGCCGCCGACGGCGAGGCCGAGGCGCCCTGGCAGCGCGGCGCCGGCGAGATCTGGAGCCTCGGCCCCGAGGGGCGGCGGCTGGCCTGGAAGGGCGCGATCGTCTCGGGGATGGACGCGACCCCGGGCGGCAACCTCTTCGTGGCCGACCGCCAGGGCGCGCGCGTCGTCGCCGTCGGCGCCGACGCCACCGCGTTCGACTTCGCCACGTTCAGCGACGGCGATGCGCCGCGCGCGGTGGCCTTCGCCCCGGTCACCGAGGCCACGCGCCGGGCCGGCATCGCCGGCGACCTGTTCGTGGTCGTCATCCGCCGCGGCACCTGGTCGCTGAACGAGATCGTCCGCATCTCCGGCCCCTTCGACGACCTCGT
>JBGQFW010000194.1:0-3345 GCA_041497115.1 Methylomirabilia bacterium | reverse complement strand
CGCACACCGTGACCGAGGACCGCGACGGCTCCGCCGGCGCGGTGCCGAGTGTGTGGGGGTCTGGGGGCCATCTCGGGGCCCCCGACATCGCGCATACCGTGACCGAGGACCGCGACGGCTCCGCCGGCGCGGTGCCGAGTGTGTGGGGGTCTGGGGGCCATCTCGGGGCCCCCAGCTACATATGACAGACGGGCGCGAGTACCCGAGCGTGGCGCGGGTCGGCGTGGGCGCCGTCGTCCTCGACGGCGGCCGCGTGCTGCTCGTGCGCCGCGGCAAGCCGCCGCTCGCCGGCAAGTGGAGCCTGCCCGGCGGCCTCGTCGAGCTGGGCGAGACGACCCGCGAGGCCGTGCGCCGCGAGATCGCCGAGGAGTGCGGCCTCGCGATCGAGGTCGCCGAGGTGGCCGGTGTCCTCGACCGCGTCGTGCGCGATGGCGAGGGACGCATTCGCTATCATTGGGTGCTGGTGGACTATCTCGCCTTTCCGGTGTCGGGGACGCTCGCCGCGGCCAGCGACGCCGAGGAGGCGCAATGGGTGGAGGTGGACGCGGTGGAGCGACTCGACACGACCGAGGGGCTGATGGACATGATTCAACGCGCGCTCGCGGTGGCGGCGAAGCTTCGCCCATGAACGTCTCGGTGATCGGCCAGTCGCTCGCCGCCGTCGCCGCCGATGCCGTGGTGGTCGGCGTCTACGCCGACGACAAGAAATTGCGGGAGCCGGCGGCGGGCGTCGACGCGGCCGCCCGCGGCGCCGTCGCCGACGTGCTGGCGGCCGAGAAGTTCCAGGGCAAGGCGGGGGCCGTCACGCACGTGCACACCAACGGCCGGCTGCCGGCGCGCCGCGTGGTGGTGGTGGGGCTCGGCAAGCGCGCGGAGACGACGACCGAGACGCTGCGCCGGGCGGCGGCGGCCGGGGTGCGCCGCGCCCGCGACCTCGGCGCCCGCACCGTCGCCGTGGAGGTGCTCGGCGACCGGCTGCCGGCGCGCCAGCGCGCCCAGGCGGTGGTCGAGGGGGCCATCCTCGGCACCTACACCTTCGACCGCTACAAGCGCGAGAAGGCCGACCGCCAGGTGGAGACGCTGCGGATCGCCGAGCCCGACGGGCGCCATCGCCGCGACGTGGCCGACGGCGCCCGCCGCGGCGAGATCTTCGCGCAGGCGACCTCGCTGGCGCGCGACCTCGTCAACGCGCCGGCCAACGACGTGCACCCCTCGTACCTGGCCAAGGTCGCCGGCGACATCGCCAGGACCACCCGCCTCGACGTCGCGATCCTCGATCGCGCCGAGTGCCGGCGCCTGGGCATGGGCGCGTTCCTCGGCGTGGCGGCCGGCAGCGAGCAGCCGCCGAAGTTCATCCACCTCGCGTACGCGCCGGCCGGCCGCCGGCGCCGCAAGGTGGCCGTCATCGGCAAGGGCATCACGTTCGACTCCGGCGGCCTCGACCTCAAGACCGCCGAGGGGATGCTGCGGATGAAGGACGACATGTCGGGGGCGGCCGCCGTCCTCGGCATCATGCGCGCGCTGCCCGCGCTCAAGCCCGCCGTCGAGGTGCACGGCCTCATCGCCGCCACCGAGAACATGCCGTCGGGCTCGGCCATCCGTCCCGGCGACGTCCTGCGCGCGATGAACGGCACCACGATCGAGATCGGCAACACCGACGCCGAGGGGCGGCTGACGCTGGCCGACGCCATCTGCTACGCCGTCCAGAAGGTGGGCGCCGACGAGATCGTGGACATGGCGACGCTGACCGGCGCCTGCGTGGTGGCGCTGGGGCCGCTCTGCTCGGGGCTCTTCGCCAACGACCAGGCGCTGGCCGACCGGCTCCTCGCCGCCGCCGAGGCGGCGGGCGAGCGCGTCTGGCAGCTGCCGCTGATCGACGAGTACCGCGAGAACCTCAAGAGCGACGTCGCCGACCTGAACAACGTCGGGCCCCGCGGCGGCGGCGCCATCACCGCCGGCCTCTTCCTCAAGGAGTTCGCCGGCGAGAAGCCGTGGGCGCACCTGGACATCGCCGGCCCCGCCTTCGCCGAGAAGGACACCCCGCTGAGCCCGCGTGGCGCCACCGGCTGCGCCGTGCGCACGCTCCTGACCTTCCTCACCGACGCCGCGCGCTGATGCCCGGCGGGGTGGACCTGCACTCGCACACGACGGCCTCCGACGGCGTGCTGGCGCCGCGCGAGCTGGTGCGGCTGGCCGCCCGTCAGGGCGTGCGCGTGCTGGCGATCACCGACCACGACTCCACCGAGGGGCTGCCCGAGGCGATCGACGAGGCGGCGCGCCACGGGATCGAGATCGTGCCCGGGCTCGAGATCAACTGCGACGTGCCGGGCGCCGAGATCCACATCCTCGGCTACTGCGTGGACTGGCGCGCGGAGTGGTTCCAGGCGTTCCTGCGCGAGCAGCGCGCCGAGCGGGTCGCGCGCGTGCACCGCATCGTCGAGCGGCTGGGCGAGCTGGGGATGGAGCTCACGGCGGCGGAGGTCTTCGCGATCTGCAAGGAAGGCTCGCCGGGACGCCCGCACGTGGCGCAGGCGATGATCGCCCGCGGCTACGTCAAGTCCGTGCGCGAGGCGTTCGACCGCTACCTGCGCGCCGGCGGCCCCGCCAACGTCCCCCGCCGCCGCCTGACCCCCGTGGAGGCGGTGCGGGTGATCCGCCGCGCGCACGGCGTCCCCGTGCTCGCGCACCCGGGCCTCGCCAACCGCGACGCGATGATCCCCGAGCTGGTGGAGGCGGGGCTGGCCGGCATCGAGACGTTCTATCCCGAGCACTCCGCCGGGCAGATCGAGGCGTACCGGCGCCTCTGCGCTCAGCACGGCCTGGTCGCCACGGGCGGCTCCGACTACCACGGCCCCAACACCTCCCGCGCCACCACCGTCGGCACGCCCCACGTGCCGCTGGAAGTGTGGGAGCAGCTGAGACAACGAGCGCAGAAGCTGCGCGAGTCGGAGCCACCACCTTCTGGAACAGGCCACCCACGTGCATAACCGGGCTGGCGGCCCCCGCTCCAACAACGTCCAGATCTTCGGCTTCCGGGACTGCCAGGAGACGCGCAAGGCGCAGCGCTTTTTTGCCGAGCGGCGCGTCGCCGTGCACCTCGTCGACCTCGACGAGCGGCCGGCGTCCAAGGGCGAGCTGCGTCGCTTCGCCGAGCGGTTCGGCCCCGTCGCGCTCATCGACAAGGAGGGAGCACGCTTCAAGGCTCTCGGGCTGAGAGTCGCGGGTGACTCGCCGCAACGCCTCCTCGACCGCGCGCTGACGGAGCCGCGGCTGCTGCGCACACCGCTCGTGCGCAACGGCGGCAAGGTAACCGTCGGCTACTCGGCCGAGGACTGGCAGGCCTGG
>JBGQFW010000193.1:0-3524 GCA_041497115.1 Methylomirabilia bacterium | reverse complement strand
CGGGTGCCGAACGGCGTGGAGCACGAGCTGCGGCGCTTCTACTACGACACCGCGCAGGCGGCCCACCCGTGGGCGCTGCCCTCACTCACGAAGCTCGTCCCGGTCTCCCAGCTCGTGTTCGGGACCGACTTTCCCTATCGCACCGCCGCCGAGCACGTGAAGGGGCTGGCGGCGCACGGGTTCAGCGCGGATGACTTGAAAGCGATCGAGCGCGACAACGCCCTGCGGCTGCTGCCGCGCCTGGGCGCCTGAGCGGCCTCACGCCAGCGCGCCGATGACGGCGCCGCCCGCCGCCGCGATGGCGACCACGAGCCACGGCGGCAGCTTCCAGAACATCAGCAGGCCGAACGCGAGGAGGGCGAGGCCGAAGTCGGCGTGGCCCTTGATCGCGCTGGTCCACACCGGGTCGTAGAGGGCGGCGAGCAGCAGCCCGACGACCGCGGCGTTGATGCCGCGCAGCGCCGCCTGAAACCCCGCGCGCCGGCGCATCAGCTCCCAGAACGGCAGCCCGCCGACGATCAGCAGGAACGAAGGCAGGAAGACCGCGATCAACGCCCAGCCCCCGCCGAGCCACCCCGTCGGCGCCTGGTGCATGACCGCGCCGAGATAGGCCGCGAAGGTGAAGAGCGGCCCGGGGACCGCCTGCGCGGCGCCGTAGCCGGCGATGAACTCCGCGTTCGTCACCCAGCCGGGGGGCACCACCTCCGCCTGCAGAAGCGGCAGCACCACGTGGCCGCCCCCGAAGACGAGCGAGCCCGCCCGGTAGAAGCTGTCGAAGACCGCGACGGCGTGACTGGCCGTGAGCTGGCGCGCGATCGGCAGCGCGACCAGCAGGCCGAAGAAGAGCGCCAGCGAGCCGAGCGCGACCCCGTGGCCGATGGGGACGCGCATGGGCGTCGCGGCGGACGCCGCCGGCGCCGGGAGCAGCAGCCAGCCGAGCAGGCCGGCGGCGAGGATGACGAGCACCTGCGAGGTCGCCGTGCGCGAGGCGAGGACCGCGAGCGCGGCGAGGATCGCCAGCGTGGCGCGCGCGCGGTCGGGCGCGAGATTGCGGGCCATCCCCCAGACAGCCTGGGCGACGACGGCCACCGCCACGACCTTCAGCCCGTGCAGCCAGCCGGCATCCACCGCGCCGAGCGCCTGCAGCCCGTAGGCGAACACGACCAGCGCGAGCGCGGAGGGCAGCGTGAAGCCGAGCCAGGCGACCACGCCCCCGAGCAGGCCCGCGCGCATGATCCCGATCGCCATGCCGACCTGGCTGCTCGCCGGGCCGGGCAGGAACTGGCAGAGCGCGACGACGTCGGCATAGTGCGCCTCGTCGATCCACCGCCGCCTGACGACGTACTCCTCGCGGAAGTAGCCCAGGTGCGCGATCGGTCCGCCGAACGACGTCACGCCGAGCCGCGTCGAGACCGCCAGCACCTCGGCCAGGGATCCCCGCATGAGCCCCGACCTTCGGCGATACCCCGGCGAAAGTCAACGCCGGGATCGACTATTCTTACCGCCATGGGCGGCCTCGTCCTCGTCTACGTCATCGCCTTCTGGGTCGTCGTGGTCACGGTGATCGCCGTGCTCCTTCACCTGTGGCGCGGGCACCGGGCCCCGCTCGAGGTCGCGCTCGAGGAGCTGCGGGCGAGCTACGCCCGCGCCGAGATGAGCCGGGCAGAGTACGAGGAGCGGCGCCGGGGGCTGTTGGACTCTGCGCCGCCGCGCTGAGCGCCCGATGTTATCCTCTTCACGGCGACGAGCGACGGAGGCGGCCATGCGAGGCATCGAAGGCGAGCAGGTCCTCCTGCGGTTGATCCTGAGCGAGTCACGGACGCACGAGCACCGGCCCCTCTTCCGCAAGCTCGTCGAGGTGCTGCGCGAGGAAGGGATGGCCGGCACGACGGTGCTCAAGGGCGTCGGGGGCTTCGGTCACGACCGGACCATCCACACCGTCAACATCGAGGTCGCCGCCGCCGGGCTGCCGCTGGTGATCGAGGTCGTGGACACGCAGGAGCACATCGACCGCGTCCTGCCCAAGATCGAGGCGCTCATGGAGGGTGGCGTGATCATGCTGGAGCGGGCGCGCGTGATCCGTTACGCCGGGAGTGAGCCCGGCTCTTCCTCCTGACATCGCGGCCCCAGCGCGTCCAGCCGGCGTCGCAAGGCTTCGATGGCTTCCAGTCGTGTCGTCACAGCTGCGGCCCCGTCCGCCTTGGCCTGCCGCGCGATGCCGAGGGCCCGATCGGCCGACGCGACGAGGCTGTGCAGCGCGTCGCGCAGCTCGCGCTCCAGCCGCCGCCGGCTCTCGGTCACCCGCTCGATGAAGTCGTTCATGATCCGTGCGCTGTTCACCTCGAGAAGGCGCCGCTGGTACTCGAGCGCGGCGCGCTCGATCGCGCGGCGGCGTCGCCATGACAATATCCGGTCCAGAAGCCACGTGGCCGCCGACGCCGGCGCGACCGGCCTCAGCTCCGCATAGTAGAACCCGCTCTTCACCCTGAACCCCGGCGACGCGCGAAGCGGCGGCAACGACTCGAAACCCGACACCGCCGTGAGCCGCCTGCGAACGCCGTTGGCCAGCTCCACGAAGCGGCGCTCCGCCTCAGCGTAGAACGCCTCGGCGTGAGGCTCCTGCTCCCGGCGCCAGCCGTCCAACCAGCGCTGGGTCACCGCCCGCGCCAGCTCGAGCGCGCGGTCGCGCCCCGGAGGCTCCGTGTCGAGCGCCCGGCGCAATTCGGCCTGCGCGGCCGAAAGCGCGGCATCGAAGGCGCGATCTCGCGCGTCGCCGAAGCGCCGGGCGAGTCGTTCCTGCTCGGCGTCCAGCAGGTGCTCCAGGTCGATCAGCGCGCGCCCGGTGTCCTCGACGGCGGCGTGGAGCGCCACCACGCGCCGCTCGGAGTCCTCGATCGGACGCAGGAGCGCGGCGCGCTGCTCGTCGAGGCCCCGCCGGAGCAGGTCGATGAGCGCCGCGGTTTCCCGGTCCCGCGCCGCCGCGACCAGGCCGGCGCCGGATTCGCGCGCCAGGGTGGTAAGCCGCTCGACGAGCCGCGGCCAGTCGCGGGCGGGCCCGCTGCCGGCAAGACGCTCCCGGGCGCTCACGTGAAGGAGCGGGCCGGGATGACGCCCGAGCGCCTCCTCGAGCACCCGCCCGGTGAAGTGGGCCGCCTCGGCGCGCTCGGCGTCCGTCTGGCGATCCGCCTTGTTGAAGACGACGATCACGGCGGGGACGCTCGACGCCATGGCCTGCACCAGCGCCCGTTCCTCGGCGGTGATCGGCGGATCGCCGCCCAGCACCAGCAGCGCCGCGTCGACATGGGGCACGAACGCGCGCGTCGCCTCGGCATTGGCGAGGACGACCGACCCGAGACCCGGCGTATCGACCAGACACAAGCCCGCCTGCAGCAGCGCGCTCGGCACGAATACCTCCACCGCCAGGACGCCCTTCTCGTTGCCGGGATTGTGCTCCTCGGACACGTACGTCTCGAGCGCCGCGGCGTCGCAGTCCTCCCAGCCCCGGTCCCGGAAGCGCACCCGGG
>JBGQFW010000192.1:0-3590 GCA_041497115.1 Methylomirabilia bacterium | reverse complement strand
GGTCACCGAGGCCACGCGCCGGGCCGGCATCGCCGGCGACCTGTTCGTGGTCGTCATCCGCCGCGGCACCTGGTCGCTGAACGAGATCGTCCGCATCTCCGGCCCCTTCGACGACCTCGTGCGCTCGCGCCTCCCGCGTTGACTCCTCAGGTGTCCACACGCAACGCGAATGGGGAGGTGTCGGAGGGGGCCCAGCGGGCCCCCTCTGACGTGAACAGGAAAGGGCATCGTGAACAGGAAAGGGCATCGTGAAGAGGAGAGGGCATGCGTAGAACCACACAGCTTCGCAATCTGCTGACGTCCGCCCCGCTCGTCGTCCCCGGCTGCTACGACGCGCTGAGCGCCCGCGTGCTCGAGCAGGCCGGCTTCCCGGCCGTCTACATGACCGGCTACGGCACGTCGCTGGCGCTGCTCGGCATGCCCGACGCCGGCCTGGCGACCATGACCGAGATGCACCTGAACGCGCGCTACATCGCCAACGCGGTCGCGGTGCCGGTCATCGCGGACGCCGACAACGGCTACGGCAACGCCATCAACGTCATGCGCACGGTGCGCGAGTACATCCAGACCGGCGTGGCGGGCATCCACATCGAGGACCAGGCGATCCCCAAGCGCTGCGGCCACGTGGCCGGCCGCCGCGTGATCCCGCTCGCGGAGGCGGTCGGCAAGATCCGCGCCGCCGCGGCCGTCCGCCGCGACCTCGATGCCGATTTCGTCCTGATCGCGCGCACCGACGCGCGCGGCGCCCACGGCGGCTCGCTGGACGCGGCCATCGAGCGCGCCAACGCGTATCTGGCAGCGGGCGCCGACCTGGCCTTCGTGGAGGGACCGACCAGCCTGGACGAGGTCCGCCGCGTCTGCCGCGAGGTGCGCGGGCCCGTCTTCTACAACCAGACCGGCGTGTCGCCGCGGCTGACGCCCGCGCAGATGAAGGAGCTCGGGATCGCCGTGACGATCCTGCCGGGGGCGATGCTACGGGTGGCGCTGGCGGCCCTGCACGATTTCGCCGCGGCGCTGCGGCAGGACGGGCCGGCCGCCGAGGCCCGTTTTGCCGAGCGCTTCCGCGATCATCCGCTGGGGGACCTGCACACCTTCGCCGGCTTCGACCGGATCCGCGCGTGGGAGGAGGCCTACCTGCCCGCCGAGGAGCTCGACAAGTACGAGGGATCGGTCGGCCACCAGCCCGCGCCGCGCGGCTGAAAGTCCTTCCCCTTCGGGGGCGGCTGGCGGATCATCGGGGAGGCAGGGGGAGGGCGCGATGGCGGAGGAGGGCTCGTCCAGGAAGCAGCAGGGGCTGCAGCAGGCGGCCTCGGTCATCTTCGCGCTCGTCGCCGTCGTGCCGCTGCTCATCTTCGCCTTCACGTTGCACAACCTCGGCGCCATCCGCAGCACGCAGGCCCAGCTCGCCCTGGGGCTGGCCGTGGCGATCTCGCTGCTTGGCTTCTGGATGTTCCGCTCGATGCTCGGCCGCATGGCCGAGGTGGTGCGCGCGCTGGCCGCCGCCGTCGAGCAGGCCAACCGCGCCCGCCGCGCCGCCACGAGCGCTGCGACGGCCGCCGCCGCGCCCGCTGCGGCCGCCGCGCCGCGTCCGGCCGCCGGCGCGGCGGGCGCGCCCGCCGCGACCGCGCGCAAGGCGGAGTCCGACCGCTCCGTGCCCGGGGTGGGCAACATCCGCGAGATCGCCGAGGTCGCCCGCACGATGGACGTGCTCTGGCAGCGTGAGGCGACCGCCCACATCGGCAAGCGCGTACAGATCTCGGTCGCCAACGCCCGCGAGCCCCTGACCGGCGTCATCGCCGAGGTCAGCGACGACGGCCTCATCCTCGAGCAGGGCGACGGCCAGACGGCGGTCGCCTACCGCCGCGTCACCGCCATCGACCGCGTGACCGGCCAGAGCTGACGCGGCTGCCCGACGGGTTGAGCCCGCGGGCATTCGCCGGTAATCTTCCCCGCGTCATGGGCGACACCATGTTCGAGAAGATCTGGGCGCGCCACGCGGTGGCCGAGGGGCCGGGCGGGCAGACCCTCCTTTATATAGACCGCCACCTGCTCCACGAGGGCTCCACGCCGGCGTTCGTGCGGCTGGCCCGGACCGGCCGGCGCGTGCGGCGGCCGGATCTCTGCTTCGCCACCGCCGACCACTACGTGCTGACCTCGCCGGGGGCGCCGGCGCCCGACGCCGAGATCCGCACCATGGTCGAGCTGCTGACGCGCCACACGGGCGAGCAGGGCATCGTCTTCTTCGCCCCCGGCGACGCGCGGCGCGGCATCGTCCACGTGATCGGTCCCGAGCAGGGGCTGACGCTGCCCGGGATGGTGCTGGTCTGCGGCGACAGCCACACCGCCACGCACGGCGCGCTCGGCGGGCTGGCGTTCGGCATCGGCTCCAGCGAGGTCGAGCACGTGCTGGCGACGCAGACGCTCTGGCAACGCAAGCCCCGGACCCTGCGCCTCACGCTGGACGGCGCGCTCGGCCCCGGCGTGGCCGCCAAGGACGTGATCCTGGCCATCATCGCGACGATCGGCGCCGGCGGCGGCGTCGGCCACGCCATCGAGTACGCCGGCTCGGCGATCCGTGCGATGTCCGTGGCCGAGCGCATGACGGTGTGCAACATGTCGATCGAGGCGGGCGCGCGGGCCGGGATGGTGGCGCCCGACGCGACCACGCTGGCCTGGCTGCAGGGGCGCCCGTTCGCGCCCGCCGGTGAGGCGTGGGCCCGCGCGGCGGCGTACTGGACGACCCTGGCGAGCGACGCCGGCGCGCGCTTCGACCGGGAGACGCGCCTGGACGCCGCCGCCATCGCGCCCACCGTGACGTGGGGCACGAGCCCGCAAGACGCGCTGCCGATCACCGCGCGCGTGCCCGATCCGGCCGCCACCGCCGACGCCGGCCGTCGCCAGGGGCTCGAGCGCGCGCTGGCCTACATGGGGCTCGCCGCCGGCATGGCGCTGACCGACGTGCGGGTGGACCGCGTCTTCATCGGCTCGTGCACCAACAGCCGGCTCGAGGACCTGCGCGCCGCCGCCGCCGTCGCGAAGGGACGGCGCGCCGTCGTGCCGGCGTGGATCGTGCCGGGCTCGGGGCTCGTCAAGCAGGCGGCCGAGGCCGAGGGGCTCGACCGGGTCTTCCGCGAGGCGGGCTTCGAGTGGCGCGAGGCCGGCTGCTCGATGTGCGTGGGCATGAACGGCGAGACGGCGCGCGCGGGCGAGCGCGTGGCCTCCACCTCCAACCGCAACTTCGAGGGGCGGCAGGGCAAGGGCGCGCGCACGCACCTCATGTCGCCGGCGATGGCGGCCGCCGCCGCCGTGACCGGCCGGCTCACCGACGTGAGGACGCTCTAGTGCAGCCCTTCACCCGGCTCACCGCGGCGGCGGCGCCGATCGACCTGCCCAACGTGGACACCGACCGGATCATCCCCGCCCGTTTCCTGCGCAGACCTCGAGAAACGCCGGGCTACGACCGCTTCCTCTTCCACGACGTGCGCTTCGACGCCGGCGGCGCCGAGCGGCCCGAGTTCGTGCTCAACCAGCCGCCGTTCCGCGCCGCGAAGATCCTGGTCGCCGCCGAGAACTTCGGCTGCGGCTCCTCG
>JBGQFW010000191.1:0-3886 GCA_041497115.1 Methylomirabilia bacterium | reverse complement strand
TACGCGCACATCGACTGTCCGGGGCACGCGGACTACATCAAGAACATGATCACGGGGGCGGCGCAGATGGACGGGGCGATTCTGGTGGTGGCGGCCAACGACGGGCCGATGCCGCAGACGCGCGAGCACGTGCTGCTGGCGCGGCAGGTGAACGTGCCGTTTCTGGTGGTGTTCATGAACAAGGTGGACATGGTGGACGACCCGGAGATTCTGGACCTGGTGGAGCTGGAGGTGCGCGAGCTGCTCAAGAAGTACCAGTTTCCGGGGGACGAGGTGCCGGTGATCCGGGGGTCGGCGCTGGCGGCCAACGAGAAGCCGGAGGACCCGAAGGCGGCGGAGGCGATCTGGAAGCTGATGGAGGCGGTGGACAGCTACATTCCGACGCCGCCGCGGCCGGTGGACAAGCCGTTTTTGATGCCGATCGAGGACATTTTTTCGATCACGGGGCGGGGGACGGTGGTGACGGGGCGGATCGAGCGGGGGATCGTGAAGGTGGGGGAAGAGATCGAGATCGTGGGGATGGCGGACACGCGCAAGTCGGTGGTGACGGGGGTGGAGATGTTCCGCAAGCTGCTGGACGAGGGGCAGGCGGGGGACAACGTGGGGTGTCTGCTGCGGGGGATCGACAAGGACGACGTGCAGCGGGGGCAGGTGCTGGCCAAGCCGGGGTCGATCAAGCCGCACAAGAAGTTCCAGGCGGAAGTGTACGTGCTGACGAAGGAAGAGGGCGGGCGGCACACGCCGTACTTCAACGGGTACCGGCCGCAGTTTTACTTTCGCACGACGGACGTGACGGGGGTGTGCACGTTGCCCAGCGGGGTGGAGATGGTGATGCCGGGGGACAACGTGACGATGGCGATCGAGCTGATCACGCCGATCGCGATGGAGAAGGAGCTGCGGTTCGCCATCCGCGAGGGGGGTCGGACCGTGGGCGCCGGCGTCGTGACGGAGATCGTGGAGTAGCGTCATGGTGACCCTGACCGCCGACCAGAAGATCCGCATCCGCCTCAAGGCCTACGACCATCACCTCCTGGATCGGTCGGTCAAGGAGATCGTCGAGACCGTTCGGCGCACCGGCGCCCGGGTGGCCGGCCCCGTGCTGCTGCCCACGATCATCAACCGGTGGACGGTGCTCCGCTCGCCGCACGTGGACAAGACCTCGCGCGAGCAGTTCGAGATGCGGACCCACAAGCGGTTGCTCGACATCGTCGACCCGACGCCGCAGACCGTCGACTCGCTGATGAAGCTGGATCTTCCGGCCGGCGTGGACGTCGAGATCAAGCTCTAGGAAAGACCATGGCCCGCAAAGAAGGCATCATCGGCCGCAAGGTCGGCATGACGCAGGTGTTCGCCGAGGACGGCAACCACGTGCCGGTGACCGTCATCCAGGCCGGACCCTGCACGGTGGTCGGCCTGCGCACCCTCGAGCGCAACGGCTACGACGCGCTGCAGCTCGGCTTCGAGACGAAGAAGAAGATCTCCAAGCCGGCCGCCGGCGCGTTCCGCAAGGCCAACCTCGAGCCGATGCGCCTGGTGCGGGAGATCCGGCTGGACAAGCCGGAGACGCTGCAGGCCTACCAGGTCGGCCAGACGGTGACGGCCGCGCTGTTCGCGGCGGGCGATCTCGTGGACGTGGTCAGCGTGAGCAAGGGCAAGGGGTTCCAGGGCGGCGTCAAGCGCCACGGCTGGCGCGGCGGCGACGCCACCCACGGCTCGATGTTCCATCGCGCGCCGGGCTCGATCGGCGCCTCGTCCGATCCGTCCCGCGTGTGGCCCGGTCACAAGCTGCCGGGCCGGATGGGCGGTGTGCAGCGCACGGTCCTGAACCTCACGGTGGTCCGCGTGATGCCCGAGCAGAACCTGGTGCTCGTGCGGGGCGCGGTGCCGGGCGCCAACGGCGCGCTGGTCACGCTGCGCAAGTCGGTGAAGGCCACCAAGCAGCAGCAGCAGAAAGCGGCGGACAAGAAATAATGCCGACGGTACAGGTCCTGGACGCGACGGGAAAACAGGCCGGCACGCTCGAGCTCTCGGCCGACGTGTTCGGCGGCGAGATCAAGACGCCGCTCCTGCACCAGGCGGTCGTGCGCGAGCTGGCCGACCGGCGCGTCGGCACCCACGACACCAAGGGCCGCAGCGAGGTGTCGGGCGGCGGGCGCAAGCCGTGGAAGCAGAAGGGCACCGGCCGCGCGCGCCAGGGCAGCATCCGCGCCACCCAGTGGAAGGGCGGCGGCAAGCCGTTCGGCCCGACGCCGCGCAGCTACGACAAGGACATGCCCCGCCAGATGCGGCGCGAGGCGCTGCGGGAGGCGGTGGCGGCCGCCATCGCCGACGACCGCCTGCGGGTGGTGGACGGCGTCACCGCCGACGGCAAGACCAAGGCGCTGGTGGCCGGTCTCGCGCAGCGCGGGCTGAAGCCGGTGAGCACGATCCTCGTGGTCGGCGCGCTCGGCGCGCCGCTGCTCCGCGCGTCCCGCAACGTGCCGTGGCTGACGGTGGAGATCCCGACGCAGGTCTCGGTGTACCAGCTGCTGCGCGCCCGCCAGGTGGTGTTCGAGCGGGCGGCGCTGAAGGCGCTCGAGGAGGCGCTGTCGTCATGAGCCGCGACCCGCGCGAGATCCTCATCCGCCCGCTGATGACCGAGAAGACCATGCAGCAGAAGGAGGCGCTGAACACGGTCGCCTTCCGCGTGCGGCCCGACGCCAACAAGGTGGAGATCCGGGCGGCGGTGGAGCGCGTGTTCAACGTCAAGGTCACCGCCGTTCGCACCGCGTCCTACGAGGGCAAGCTCAAGCGGATGGGCCGCTTCGCCGGCCGGCGGGCCGACTGGAAGAAGGCCGTGGTGACGCTGGCGCCCGGTCACAAGATCGACCTCGTCGAGGGAGCCTGAGCCGATGGGCATCCGTACCGTCAAGCCGACGTCGCCGGCCCGCCGCTATCTCACGTACGTCACGTACGAGGAGATCACCAAGACGGAGCCGGAGAAGCGGTTGCTGTTGCCCAAGCGGCGCACCAACGGTCGCAACGGCGCCGGGCGCATCACCGTGCGCCACCGGGGCGGCGGGGCCAAGCGCATGCTGCGCGAGGTGGACTTCCGGCGCGACAAGACCGGCATCCCGGCGCGGGTGGCGGCGATCGAGTACGATCCCAACCGCTCGGCCAACCTGGCGCTGCTGTACTACCGCGACGGCGAGAAGCGCTACATCATCGCGACGCACGGCCTCAAGGTCGGCGACATGCTGATGTCGGGGCCGCAGGCCGACATCCTGCCCGGCAACGCGCTGCCGATCCGCAACATCCCGGTCGGCACCCTCGTGCACAACGTCGAGCTGCACCCCGGCCGCGGCGCGCAGATGTGCCGCAGCGCGGGCACCCAGGCGCAGCTGCTGGCCAAGGAGGGCGAGCGGGCCACCCTCAAGCTGCCCTCCGGCGAGGTGCGGCTGGTGGCGCTCGAGTGCATGGCCACGATCGGCCAGGTCGGCAACCTCGACCACGAGAACGTCTCGATCGGCAAGGCCGGGCGCGTGCGCTGGCGCGGCTTCCGCCCCACCGTGCGCGGCACCGTGATGAACCCGGTGGACCACCCGATGGGCGGCGGCGAGGGCAAGGGCAAGGGCAACCACCCGATGACGCCGTGGGGCAAGCCGACCAAGGGCTACAAGACGCGGCGCGGCGCGCGCCCGAGCGACGCCTTCATCGTCACGCGCCGGAAGAAATAGGAGTCGGGGATGGGACGCTCGCTCAAGAAGGGCCCGTACATCGACGAGAAGCTCTACGCGCGCATCGAGGAGCTCAACCGCCCGCGCCCGACGACGGTGCTGTCGCCCTGGTCGCGCCGCTCCACGATCGCGCCGGAGTTCGTCGGCCATACGCGGGCCGTGCACACCGG
>JBGQFW010000190.1:0-4070 GCA_041497115.1 Methylomirabilia bacterium | reverse complement strand
TTGAAGCGCCGGGGGCCGGCGCTGCCGGGGTTGAGGTAGAGGACGCCGTCGCGCGCCTCGACGCGGGGCTGGTGGCTGTGGCCGGCGATGACGGCGGCGAAGCCGGCCGCGCGCGGATCGAGGTCGAGCTCGTGCAGGTCGTGGAGCACGTAGAGGCTCAGGCCGCCGATCTCGACGACCTCCGTCTCGGCGACCGCCGCCGCCCACGCGCCGCGGTCGTTGTTCCCCCGCACCGCCGTGACGGGCGCCACCCGCTGAAGCGCGGCCAGCACGTCGGGACCGCCGATGTCGCCGGCGTGGACGATGCGCTCGACGCCGGCCAGCGCGGCGAGCGCCTCCGGGCGCACGAGGCCGTGCGTGTCCGCGATCACGCCGAGGGTGTGAACGCCGGCAGCCATCGGGGATTGCCCTTGGGATCGGCCGCCACGGCCAGCGGCGTGAGCCGCACGCGCTGGCCGATGGCGACGCGCTGGGGGTCGGCGTCGAGCAGGATCGAGAAGACGCGGTGGCCGCCGACCTTGACGATGGCGAACACGCGCGGCCCCGCGAAGCCGGCCGGCAGCCCCGTCTCCTGCACGGTGAACGCGTGCACGGTGCCCTCGACGGGCAGGTTCACCCACTCGAACGCGTCGCCCGTGCAGTCGGGACAGAAGCCGCGGGGCGGCCAGTCGGTTTTGCCGCACCCCGCGCAGCGCGTGGTGCTGAGCCGCCCCTGCCCGAGCCGCGCGTAGAACTCGTGCAGCTTGGTGAAGTCGGCCGACTCCAGCGGGAACGGATCGATGGCGCGCAGGTAGCTCATGGCACGACGGGCCACTTGCTCTCGACGGGTACGCCGGCCCGGCGCACGTGCTCGCGGCTCAGCCGCTCGACCCGGTCGTAGAGGGCGCGCTCGTCGAGGGTGGTCAGCCGCCCCTCGTCGAGCACGACGCGGCCGTCGATCAGCACGGTGCGCACGCTGCTGCCGCTGGCGGCGTAGACCAGGTTGTTGACGGGGTTGAGCAGCGGCCGCCACTCCGGCGTGTCGAGGTCGTAGAGCACGAGGTCGGCGCGCTTGCCCGGCTCGATCGAGCCGATCCGGCGCTCGAGCCCGAGCGCCTCGGCGCCTCTGATCGTCGCCATCTCCAGCACGCGCTCCGCCGGCATGACACCGACGTCGAGTCGTGCGTCCTTATAGACGGTCGCCGTCAAGTACATGAGCCGCAGCATGTCGAGGTGATTCGAGCCATTCCCGCTGTCGCCGCCCAGCGAGACGCAGACGCCGGCGTCCACCATCTCGGGGAAGCGGCCGTGGGCGACCAGCCCCTTGGTGTGCTTGAGGCCGGCGCTCGGGCAGTGCGCGATCTTCACGCCGCGCCGGGCGAGCCGGGCGACGTCGCCGTCGTCGAGGTGGACCATGTGGGCGAGCTTCGTCGCGGGGCCGAGCAGGCCGAGGTCCTCCAGCCGCGCGAGCGGGATCGTGTCGCGCGTCCCCAGCCGCGGGTGGAGCGCGCGCTGCATCATCCCCCACCCGGTGCCGTGACGCTCGGCCAGCGCGCGGGCGCCCTGCATGAGCGGCTCCGAGCAGGTGCCGAAACCGAGCAGCAGCGGCCACGCGCCGATCCGCCCCTCCGCGCGCCCGTGCACCTTGCCGAGCACGTCGGCGGTGAGGGCGAGCGCCTCCTCCGTCGTCTGCCGCAGGCGCGCGGGCCACGCCCCCGGCAGGTCCCACGTCCAGCGGCCGAGGATCGCGCGCAGGCCGGCCTGCTCGACCGCGTCGGCCACCGCCGGCACGTCGAACAGCGTCCCCGCCTCGCAGAACGTCGTGGTCCCGGTGCGGACCATCTCCACGCAGGCCAGCAGCGCGGCCGCCTGCTCCTCCTCGGGCGTGACGGTCGAGTAGAGCGGCAGCAGCCAGTCCGGCAGGTAGCGCGCCACCGGGATGTCGTCGGCCATGAGGCCGCGGCTGAGGTGCTCGGTGAGGTGCACGTGCGTGTCCACGAAGCCGGGCGCGACGACGCGGCGCCGCCCGTCGATCACCCGGTCGGGCGCGCGCGGCGGCCGCACGGCGGCGGCCGGCCCGACCTGGACGATGTCGCGGCCGTCCACCAGGATCGAGCCGTCGGTCAGGATGCGCCGCCCGGCGTCCACCGTGACGACCGTCGCGTGCTCGACGAGGATCACGCCGAGCGCTCCAGCCGCAGCCGCCGCAGCAGCGCGCGCACCTTCTCGGTCTCGAACGCCTCGCGCCGGTCGCCGGCGTAGTCGTAGAAGCCGCGGCCCGTCTTGGGGCCGAGCTCCCGGCGCGCCATCTTGTCCTCCACGAGCTTGGCCGGCGCGAAGCGCGCGTCGCCGAGCGCCTCGGTCATGTAGCGGCTGGCCTGGTAGAGGATGTCCACGCCGCCCCAGTCGATGAACTCGAAGATGCCGATCGAGGCGTAGCGGAACCCCATCCCGGCCCGGAAGGCGCGGTCCACGTCCTGGGGCGTCGCCACGCCCTCCTCGACGAGGCGCACCGCCTCGTTCATGAGGAGCACCTGCAGCCGCGGGCCGATGAAGCCGGGCGAGTCCTTGCACTTCACCGGCACCTTGCCGAGCCGCTCGAGCAGCGCCAGCGTGCGCTCGACGGTCGCGGCCGCCGTCGCCGGCCCCGGCACCACATCCACCAGCGGAATGATGTGGGCGGGGTTCAGCCAGTGCGCGATCAGGAATCGCGCGGGGCCGAGGAGGGCGTCGCCCAGGTGGGAGGGCGAGATCGTGGACGACGTCGAGGCCACGATCGCGTCGGGCGCGAGCAGGGGGCCGAGCCGCGCGAGCGCGGCGCGCTTGAGCTCCACCGACTCCGGCAGCGCCTCCTGCACGAACTCGCAATCCGCCAGCCCGTCGAGGCCGACCCGCTCCTCGATGCGCGCCAGCGCGGCGGTGGCGGCGGCCGCGACGACCACCTGCTCCTCGACCATCAGCCCGGCGTCGCGGGTCATCTCGCGGCGGGCGTCGGCCAGCGTGCGCTCGGCGTCGGCCGCCGCACGGCCGTCCTTCATGTCCACCAGGCGCACGCGGCAGCCGCCCAGCGCGAACGCCAGCGCGATCTGGCGGCCGATGCGCCCGGCGCCGAGGACCGCGATGGTCTGGGTCACGCCGGATCCCTGCCGTAGATCATGACGACGTGCTCGCCCATGCCGGAGTTGTTGTGGGTGAGGCCGATGGCGGCGGCGGCGACCTGGCG
This sequence comes from Methylomirabilia bacterium, assembly GCA_041497115.1. GTDB lineage: Bacteria > Methylomirabilota > Methylomirabilia > Rokubacteriales > CSP1-6 > AR5. The sequence goes on along the minus strand of JBGQFW010000190.1, from coordinate 868 downwards.
CGCGCCCGCCTCGCCGCGCAGCTGGACGAACACCTCGGCGGCCTGCGCCACGCCGGTGGCGCCGAGCGGATGGCCGCAGCCGATGAGCCCGCCGCGCGGGTTCACCACCACGTCGCCGCCGTAGTCGCTGCGCCCGGCCGCCGCGAACGGGCCCGCCTCGCCCTTGCGGCAGAAGCCCAGCTCCTCGTAGGCGATCAGCTCGGCGATCGCGAAGCAGTCGTGCACCTCGGCGAGGTCCACGTCGCGCGGGCCGACGCCGGCCATCGTGTACGCGGACTTCGCCGCCCGCTCGAGGGCGGGCCAGTGGGCGTAGTCCTCGTGCAGCGAGGTGAGCTGGAAGCCGTCGAGCGCCTGGCCGGTCCCGCGGATCCACACCGGCCGGTCGGTCAGCGCCCGCGCGCGATCCTCGCCGGCCAGGATCACGGCAGCGGCGCCGTCGGTGATGGGCGAGCACATGAACAGCCGCAGCGGGGTGGCGATCATGCGCGAGCCCAGCACCTGCTCGAGCGTGGCGCCCCGGTTGAAGTGCGCGGTCGGGTTCTTCGCCGCGTGGGTGTGGTTCTTCACGCCGACCAGGGCCAGCTGCTCCTCGGTCGTTCCGTACGCCGCCATGTGGCGCTGGGCGGCCAGCGCGAAGCAGGGCGGCGCCGTGAGGCCGAAGGACGCCTCCCACTCGCGGTCCACGCCGGTCCCCATGTTGAGGATCGCCTCGTCGCCGGTCGGCTGATTCAGCTTCTCCACGCCGAGCACCATCACGAGGTCGGCGAGGCCGGCGGCGATGAAGGCGTAGGCGTAGCGGATGCCGACGGTGCCCGACGCGCACATGTGCTCGGTGCGCGCGCTGAGCGTGCTCGGGCGGATGCCGAGC
>JBGQFW010000189.1:0-4083 GCA_041497115.1 Methylomirabilia bacterium | reverse complement strand
GGTGTGCTGGGCCGGCAGCTCGACTACGAGCAGCGACGCGAGGCGCCGTCGTTCTTCTTCCTCGACGTCCAGGGCGACCAGCTCGAGGCGTTCACGCGCCTGGTGGAGCGCACCGTCGGCACGCGCCCGGCCCTGACGCCGATCGTTCGCGCGCGGCTGGCGGCGGTGGACGGCGAGCGCCTCACCCGCGACGCCGTCGACCGGCGGCGGGCGCGTGGCGAGGAGGGGCGCTGGTACTTCACCCGCGACTACGCGCTGACGTGGGCGGAGGCGGCGCCGGCCGGCGCCATCGTGACCGAGGGCCGCTGGTGGACCGCCGCCGAGGCGGGCGGCCGCGCGCTCGCGTCGGTCGAGGAGACGGCCGCCCGCCATCTCGGCGTGCGCCCGGGCTCGCGGCTGACGTTCGACGTGCAGGGGGTGGCTGTCGAGGTCGAGGTCACGAGCGTGCGCCGGGTGGACTGGCAGAGCCTGACCCCCAACTTCTTCTTCGTCCTGTCGCCGATGGCCCTGGCGGGCGCGCCGGCGACCTGGGTGGCGACCGCGCGGGTGGCCGCCGGCGCCGAGACGCCGCTGCAGAACGCCGTGGTCGCCGCGTTCCCGAACGTGACGGCGATTCCCCTGCGCGACGTGCTGGACCGCGTGGCCGCGGTGCTTGGCGACATCGCGGTGGCGGTGCGGCTGGTGGCGCTCTTCACCCTCGGCACCGGGGTCGTCGTGATGGCCGGCGCGCTGGCCGCCACGCGCTCGCAGCGCCTCTACGAGTCGGTGGTGCTGCGCACGCTGGGCGCCACGCGCGGCGTCGTCGCCCGCGCGTTCGCCGTCGAGTACGGTGTGCTCGGCGCCGCCGCCGGGGTGGGCGGCGGCGTGCTGGCGACCGTGCTGGCGTGGGCCGTCGTGCGCTGGGTGCTCGACGCGCCGTGGTCGTTCGATCCAGCCCCGCTGGTGCTCGGGCTCGGCGCCGCCGTCGCGCTCGCGCTGGCGGTGGGATTCCTGGTAACGTTCCGGCTGCTCGGCCAGAAGCCGCTGCCGGTGCTCCGGAGGGAATAGCCATGTTCACGCCGCTCGGCCTCGACCACGTCGTCTTCCGCGTGCGCGATCAGGCCGCCGCCCAGACGTTCTACGTGGACGTGCTCGGCTGCACGGTGGATCACGTCAACGAGCGGATCTCGCTGATCCACCTGCGCTTCGGCGAGGCGTACATCGACCTGCTGCCGGCGACGGCCGAGGCGCCCGCCGCGGCGGCGGGGGGCGTGGACCACGTGTGCCTCTCCATCGGCTGCGGCGACCTCGCGAAGGTGGCGTCGACCTTGCGCCAGCGGGGCGTGGCCCTCGAGGGCGACGTCGTCCAGCGCCGGGGCGCCTGGGGAACGGGCCCCTCGCTCTACCTGCGCGACCCCGACGGCCACCTCATCGAGCTCAAGCCCCGCGCCTAGGGCCGATTTACTAAATAGATGCCGAGGGCGACCAGGGCCATGGCGATCGCCAGGGCGGGGCCGATGCGCTCGCCCAGCACGAGGCCGCCCGCCAGCATCCCGAACAGCGGCGTGAGGAACGAGAACACCGACAGCTCGGAGGCCGGGTAGCGCCGCAGCAGCCAGAACCAGGCGAGGTAGGTCGCGAAGGCGATGACGACGATCTGGTACCCGAGCGCCAGCAGCGCCGCCGCCGTCGGGCGCACCACGCCCGGCTCGCCGAGCAGGGCCGAGAGCGGCAGCAGCAGCAGCGCCGAGCCGGCGAGCTGATAGAAGAGCGTCTTGTTGGCCGAGAGGTGCACGTGGCGGCTCGCCTTGACGATCACGGTCGTCGCGCCCCAGCACACGGCGCCGCCCAGCTCCAGCGCGTCGCCCAGCAGCTCGCGGCGCGTCGGCAGCCGCAGCGCGTCGGCGAACGCCAGGGCGACGCCGAGGAACGCGCAGGCGAGGCCGGCGACCTTCAGCGGCCGGAGCCGCTCGCCGGGGACGAACCAGTGGGCGCCGAGCGCGACCACGAACGGCGCCGTGTAGACGAACAGGACGCCGCGCGCCGCGGTGGTGAGCACGAGCCCCTCGTAGATGAAGACGAACTCGAGGGCGAAGAGGGCCGCGATGAGCGCACCATACCCGAGCGAGCCGTCGCGCCGGAAGAGGGGCACCCCGCGCGCCGCCGACCACGCCCACAGCAGCAGCGCCGAGCCGGCCGAGCGCAGCCCGGCCTGGAACAGCGGGGAGAACCCGGCGTTGGCGACCTTGATGGCGACCTGGGTGAAGCCCCAGAGTGCGCAGAGGAGCAGCAGGGCCGCCATCGCGGGCAGGTCGAGGGGGCGCGAGGGGGCATCCGTGAGAGCCTCCCCCGCCGTAGGCTGGGATAATGCCCCGCGAGGGGATTGCTTTTCCACTGGTCTGGACAGGGGGAGGATAGTATTTTTGACTCACTTCAATGGCCACATTTGACCTAGACGCCTGGGTGGGGCGTTCCGGCGCCCTGGACCTGGACGCCATCCCGTGGGCCGAGGTGCCGAAGCACCCGGTGTCGCCGGAAACCGTCCGCACGCTCACCTACATGCAGGACATCGAGAGCCATACCATCATCTATCTGCGCTCGCTGCTGGCGACGCGCGCGGTGGACGATCCGGAGGTCTCGACGTTCCTGGCCTGCTGGCTGCACGAGGAGACCTTCCACGGCATCGCGCTCTCGCGCTTCCTGGAGTGCGCCGGCCACCCGGTGCCGCCGCGGGCCGCGCCGCGCGGCAAGGAGCCGCTGGCCAAGCGGCTGGAGTCGTGGGCGACGTCCATGGTGTCCAAGGCGTGGCCGGACTTCTGCGCGGTGCACATGACGTGGGGCGCCATCAACGAGCTGACCACGCTGACCGGCTACCTGCGGCTCAAGACCGTCGAGCCCCATCCGGTGCTCGCCGAGCTGCTGGAGACGATCATGCGCGACGAGTCGCGCCATTTCTTCTTCTACTACCGCCAGGCCGAGATCCGGCTGCAGCGGCCGGGCGCGGCCCGGGTCGCGCGCCTGCTGGTCGACCGGTTCTGGGCGCCGGTCGGCAGCGGGGTGGGCAGCGACGAGGACCTCAAGTTCATGGCCCACTACCTGTTCTCGGGCGACGAGGGCCGCGCGCAGGCGCGGAAGGTGGACGACACGCTCCGCAAACTTCCTGGATTCGCGAACGCCCCGCTCCTCGAGGCGTGGATGGATCGTCATGTCAGCCCGCCGGGGCTCAACGGAGGACGCTATGGCCACCGTCACAACTGAGCACTACCGCGCCTACACCCCGAAGCCGTTCACGCGGGCCGAGCGGGACTCGGTGACGATTCTCTTCGGCGGCCTGCACTGGCGCATCGAGCGGATCATCCAGGGCGTGCTGGAGGGCAGCGGCTACAAGGCGCAGATCCTGCCGGTCGCCACCAAGGAAGACCTGCTGACCGGCCGCGAGGTGGCCGACATCGGGCAGTGCTGCCCGACCAGCTTCACCACCGGCAACCTCGTCAACTTCCTGAAGAAGGAAGCCAAGCAGACCAGCGCCGCCGAGGTCAGCAACAAGTTCGTCTACCTCACGGCCGGCTCCTGCGGCGCCTGCCGCTTCGGCCAGTACCACCAGTCCTACGAGCTGGCGCTGCGCAACAGCGGGCTGGAGGCGTTCCGGATGTTCCTCATGGCCCAGGACAACCTGGACCAGAAGATGGGCGACGGCCTCGACCTCAGCCTGCCGATGACGCTGGGCTGCCTGTGGGGCATCTTCTGCACCGATCTCATCCAGGACCTCGAGTACCAGACGCGCCCCTACGAGGTGCTGCCGGGGCAGACCGCGGCGGTGGTCAAGGAGAGCGTCGAGTACCTCTACGAGCGGTTCCGCAACCGCCCGGTGATGTCGCCCAAGAAATCGGTGCTCTGGCACCTGACGACGCCGTACTTCACGCGCGCGATGCGCGAGGTGCGCCGGAAGTTCTCCGAGATCGAGGTGGATCGGCTTCGCGTGAAGCCCAAGGTGAAGATCACCGGCGAGTTCTATCTGCAGACCGTCGAGGGCGACCCGAACTACAACATCCACAAGTGGCTGGAGGCCGAGGGGTCCGAGGTCTACCCGGCCGCCATCACCAT
>JBGQFW010000188.1:0-4311 GCA_041497115.1 Methylomirabilia bacterium | reverse complement strand
GATGCGGTGGACGTAATCCTCCGCGTCCTGCGGCAGGTCCCAGTTGATGACGTGGGTCACCGCCTCGATGTGCAGGCCGCGCGAGGCGACGTCGGTCGCCACCAGCACCGGCAGCTGGCCTTCCTTGAAGTCGTTGAGGATGCGCAGCCGGCGCTTCTGGTCCACGTCGCCGGTGAGCGCGCGCGCGTCCCAGCCGTTGCGGGTGAGGCGATCCTCCAGCCGACGGGCCTCCTCGCGCGTGTTGGCGAAGATGAGGATCCGGTCGCCGCCCTCGCGGCGCAGCAGCCCCAGCAGCAGGCCGAACTTCTCCTCGCGGCCGACGTGGTAGAGGAGCTGCTCCACCCGCTCGGCCGTCTTCTGCTGCGGCATGATCGTGATCTGCGTGGGGTTGTTCATGAACTCCCACGTCAGCTCGAGCACGCGGAACGACAGGGTGGCCGAGAAGAGGAACGACTGCCGCTTCTCGGGCGGCGGCAGCTTTCGCAAGATGAAACGCAGATCGGCGATGAACCCCATGTCGAACATGCGGTCGGCCTCGTCGATGACCAGCACCTCGACCCGGCGCGGCGACCACACGTGCTGCTTGAGGTAGTCGATCAGCCTCCCCGGCGTCCCCACCAGAAGATCGCAGCCGGCCGCCAGCGTGTCGCGCTGCTTGGCGTAGTCGATGCCGCCGTAGACCGCCTGGATGTTGAACGGCGTGAAGCGGCCGAGCTGGTGGGCGTCGGACTCGATCTGCACGACCAGCTCGCGGGTGGGCGCGATGATCAGCATCCGCGGCGTGGTCGGCGTCGACGGCGGCGGCGCCGGCGTGCGCAGCATCCGCGTGAAGGCCGCGATCAGGAAGGCGGCCGTCTTGCCGGTACCGGTCTGCGACTGGCCGGCGACGTCCTTGCCCTTGAGGGCCAGCGGCAGCGCCGCCTCCTGGATGGGCGTGGCGATGACGAAGCCGGCCCCTCGGATGCCCTCCATGACCGGCGCCGGGAGGTCGAGCGTCTCGAAGTCCACGGTCGGGCGGTCGCTCATGCGCTCTCCGAGGGGGCCGGGGCCGGCTCTGCCGCGGGGGCCGGCCGCCGCCCGAAGAGGCGGGCGCTGATGATGCCGATCTCGTAGAGGATGATCAACGGGCCCGCCATCAGCGTCTGGTTGAAGGCGTCCGGCGTCGGGGTGAGGATGGCGCCGGCGATGAACGCCCCCAGGATCGCGTACTTGCGGTTCCGCGACAGCATCTTCGCCGTCACCAGCCCCATCCGGGCCAGCAGCGTGATCGCCAGCGGCAGCTCGAAGACGGCCCCGAACGCCAGCGTGAACTTGAGCAGGAAGTCGATGTGGTTCTCCAGCGTGATCATCGGCTGCAGCGTGTCGCGCGCGTAGGAGAGGAGGAACGCGATCGCGTAGGGCGTCACCACGAACAGCGAGAAGGCGCCGCCGATGATGAACAGCAGCGAGCCGATGAGCACGAAGGGCAGCGCGTACTTCCGCTCGTGCGTGTGCAGCCCGGGGGCGATGAAGGCCCACACCTGCCAGAGGATGCCGGGGGCGGAGATGAACAGGCCGACGATGAGCCCGACCTTCATCTGCACCCAGAACGCCTCCGCCGGGGCGGTGAAGACCAGCTTGTAGCCCAGCTTCGTCACCGGGCGGGCGAGGAAGTCCACGATACGCTCGCTGAACGGCAGCGCGATGGCGGTGCCGCCGAGCAGCCAGAACATGGCGCGCATGATGCGGGTGCGCAACTCCCCGAGGTGCTCGAGGAACGGCATCCGGTCGTCGACGGAGCGGGGGGCCATCTACCAGGAGGCCACGAAGTGCCGGAGGGCGCCCACGCCGTGGCCGGCCGGGAAGCCCTCGCGGATGGCCGCGGTGACGTAGGCCTTGGCCTCGCCGATCGCGGGAACGAGCGGCCGTCCGAGCGCGAGCCCGGCGGCGATCGCCGCCGAGAGCGTGCAGCCGGTGCCGTGCGTGTTGTTGGAGTCCAGGCGGGGTCCGGAAAACCGCGTGAGCGTGCGCCCGTCCCACAGGAGGTCGGTGGCGCTCTCCTTGAGGTGACCGCCCTTGACGAGCACGTGGCGGGGGCCGCGGCGGTGGATCCGCCGGGCCGCTTCCTCCATGTCGGCCTCGGTGGCGACCGGCAGGTCGGCCAGCACCGAGGCCTCGTGCAGGTTGGGCGTGACGACCTCCGCCAGCGGGAGCATCACGTCGATCAGCGCGGCCCGCGCGTCGGGCTGCAGGAGCGGGTCGCCCGACTTGGCGATCATCACCGGGTCGAGCACGATGCGCGTCTGCCCGTGCGCGCGCAGCCGCTCCGCCACCGCGTGGATGATCCCGGCCGTCGAGAGCATGCCGAGCTTCACCGCGTCGGCGCCGAAGTCCTCGAGGACGGCGTCGAGCTGGCGGGCCACGAACTCCGGCGGCAGGTTGTGCACGCCGCTCACGCCGAGGGAGTTCTGCGCGGTGACGGCGGTCACGACGGACATCCCGAACACCCGAAACGCCGAGAACGTTTTGAGGTCGGCCTGAATGCCTGCCCCGCCACCGGAATCCGAGCCGGCGACAGTCAGTGCCTTGGAAACACCCATAGACTCAGGCAGTATACGTGGCCGTGTCGGGCCTCACAACCTTCGCCCCGCTCCTGGCCGCGGGCCTGGCTCTCGCCGCCTGCGCACCGGCGGCGCCCGCCCGGGATCTCGCCGCCGGCGGGGTCGGCACGATCCGCTTCGCCACGACCAGCCCGACCTCGCGCCAGTTCGCGCTCGGCGAGGCGGGCCCGCCCGCCGTCGTGACCGGCGATCTCCACCTGCCCGCCGGCGCCGGGCCGTTCCCCGCGGTCGTCCTCGTCCACGGCTCGGGCGGCGTCGGCCCCAACGTGGCCGCGTGGACGCGCGAGCTCCTCGCCCTCGGCGTCGCCAGCTTCGAGCTGGACAGCTTCGGCGGGCGCGGCATCCGCGAGACGGCCACCGACCAGTCCCGGCTCAGCAGCGGCGCCATGGTCCTCGACGCCTACCGGGCGCTGGAGCTGCTCGCCGGCCACCCCGCGATCGACCGCGCGCGGATCGCCGTCATGGGCTTCTCCAAGGGCGGTTTCGTCGCGCTCTACACCAGCAACGAGCGGTTCGCGCGGCGCGCGCTGCCGGCGGGGCTGCGCTTCGCCGCCCACCTGCCCTTCTATCCGCCCTGCAACGTCGAGTTCGTGGACGACACGGTGGTGAGCGGCCGCCCGATCCGCATCTTCCACGGCGAGGACGACAACTGGACGCGCATCGGACCGTGCCGGCGGTACGTCGAGCGGCTGCGGCAGGCGGGGGTGGACGCGCAGATCTTCGGCTATCCGGGCGCCCGCCACGCCTTCGACGTTCCCCGCGCGCCCGGCGTCGTCACGCTGCGCGTGCAGAGCGGCGCCGACTGCGATCTCGTCGAGCGCCGGCCCGCTGTCCTCTTCCACCGTGACGGCTCCCCCGCCGTCCCCGGCGATCCGTGCATCGGCTGGTCGGCGACCGTCGCCTACGACGCCGCCGCCCACCGCGCCGCGCAGGCGGCCGTCCGCGAGTTCCTCACCACGACGTTCCGGCCGGCGCGCTGAGCGGCGGTCACCCGGCGGGGATCACGAGCGTGAACTCGCCGCGCACCGCGTCGGCCGCGGTCAGCCGATCGCGGTGGGCGGCCGGCGTCGCCCGCACGACCTCCTCGAACTGCTTGGTCAGCTCGCGCGCCACCACGATCTCGCGCTCGCCGAACACCTCACCGATGGCCGCCAGCGTGGCCAGGATGCGGTGGGGCGACTCGTAGAGGACGATCGTCGTCTCCAGCTCGCGCAGCGCGCGCAGCCGGTTGAGCCGGCGGCCCGGCTTGACCGGCGGGAAGCCGTCGAACACGAAGCGATCGGCGGGCACGCCGGCGGCCGACAGCGCCGTCACCACCGCCGCCGGCCCCGGCACCGGCACCACCGGCACGCCGGCCGCGCGGGCCTCGCGCACGAGCAGGAAGCCGGGGTCGGAGATGCCGGGGGTGCCGGCGTCGGTGACGAGCGCGATCGACCGGCCGTCGGCGAGCTGGCGCAGCAGCTGCGGCCCCCGCGCCAGCTTGTTGTGCTCGAAGTAGGAGACGGTGGGCGTGTGGATGTCGAAGTGGGCGAGCAGCGCCCGGGTCCGCCGGGTGTCCTCGCACGCGATGACGTCCACCTCGCGCAGCACCCGGAGCGCCCGCAGCGTGATGTCCTCGAGATTGCCGATCGGCGTCGCGACGACGAAGAGCGTCCCACTCACGCTTCGCGCGCGGGCTTTGCCCGCGCAATCCTGTTCTGGGGGGAGGTAT
>JBGQFW010000187.1:0-4344 GCA_041497115.1 Methylomirabilia bacterium | reverse complement strand
GACGTGGGCCGCCGTCGGCTGGCAGAACTACCAGGAGCTGATCGCCAGCCGCGCGTTCTGGCTGTCGCTGGTCAACACGGGCAAGGCGGCGGCGGCCCTGACCGTGTTCACGGTGATGGCGCCGCTGCTGCTGGCGCTGGCCGTGCAGCGGGTGGGACCGCGCTGGCGCGACCTCTACCGCGTGGTGCTCTTCTCCCCCACGGTGATCTCGATGGCCATCGCGTGCGCGGTGTGGCTCTGGATCTTTCACCCGCTCTTCGGCGTGCTCAACACGGCCCTGCGTCTGGTCGGCCTCCCGGGCCCCCGGTGGCTGTCCTCCAGCGATTCGGCGATCTGGGCCATCATCCTCGTGACCGTCTGGAAGACGTTCGGCTTCAACTTCGTCCTCTACATCGCCGGGCTCCTCGCCATTCCGCGGGAGATGTACGAGGCGGGGCGCGTGGACGGCGCCTCCGAGCGCCAGCTGGTCTGGTACGTCACGCTGCCGCTTCTGGCGCCCACCACGCTCTTCGTCTTTCTGTCCACGTTCATCCTCAGCCCGCAGAACCTGTTCATCCCCACCCAGATCCTCACGCAGGGCGGCCCCAACGAGGCCAGCAACAACGTCGGCTACCTCGTCTACCAGCTGGGCTTCGAGTACTTCCGTGTCGGCTACGCCTCCGCCGCCGCCACGCTGATCTTCCTCGTGCTCCTCGGGCTCACCGCGCTGCAGTTCTACCTCGCCGAGCGGCGGATCCACTATGGGCGCTAGCGCGCGCGGCGTGCACGTGCTGCTGGTGGCGGCCTGCCTCCTCGTCGTCTTTCCGATGTTCTGGATGTTCTCGACGGCCGTGAAGCCGCCGCCGGAGATCTTCGCCGGCACCTTCCGGCTGTGGCCGGCGTCGCCGACGCTGCAGAACTTTGCCACCGCGCTGACCCAGGTGCCGATGCTGCGCCTGTTCTGGAACAGCCTCGTCGTCGCGGTGGTGGTGACGGCGGCCCAGGTCTTCACCAGCGCGCTCGCCGCCTACGCGTGCGCGATCCTGCGCGTGCCGGGACAGCGCGTGTGGTTCGCGCTGTTCGTGGCGACGATGATGGTGCCGTTCCAGGTCACGATGATTCCCAACTACCTGCTGATCGCGCGCTTCGATCTGCTCAACACCTACACGGCGCTGATCGTGCCGCAGGTGGTGACCGGCTACGGGATCTTCATGTTGCGGCAGACGTTCAAGAACCTGCCGCAGAGCCTCGTCGAGGCGGGGATCCTGGACGGCGCCACCTCGTGGCAGATCCTGTGGCGCATCGTGGTGCCGTCGACCCGCACGGCGCTCGCCGCGCTGTCGGTGCTGTTCTTCATCAACACCTGGAACCAGTACCTCTGGCCGCTGCTGGTCGCCAACGACAAGTACATGCGTACGCTGCCGGTGGGCATGCAGGAGTTCGTCAGCCTGGAGGGCGGGACGAACTGGGGACCGCTGATGGCCGCCGCCACGATGGCCATCGTGCCGGCGCTGCTCGCCTACATCGTCGCGCAGCGCTACGTGCTGGAGAGCTTCGTCACCGCCGGCCTCAAGGAATAGCTATCGCAACACGTTCTTTTCTCGCCAATATTGCTCGGCCCCCGGGTGAAACGCGATCGGGACCAGATGCTTCTCGACGAAGAACCGCGTCTTGTCGATCGTAAACTCTCGGCCCCCCGGATGAAGCTCGCCGAACTCAGCACTGTGCTCGACGATGGTCTTGACGATCCGATAGATCGTCGCGCTGTCCACCTGCCGGTAGGCGAGAAGCGCCGTGTGCGTCCCCGGGACGAGCAGATCCTGGCTCTGGCCCGGATACGTCCGCGCCTTGATGGCGATGGGCGTCCAGTCCGGGACCGCCTCGAAGAGGGTCGCCTTCGTGGAATCGAAGCTCAGGATCCGGACCGGAAACTCGGAGGCAAGGTTGACCACGTCGATGTTGCGGGGAGCGACGGCGAGGAATCCCGCATCGATGGTCTCGGCCCGCAACGCGGCGATCTGTTCGTCATAGTTCATGAGCGTCAGCGTGACGTCCGCCTCGGTGACCCCGTAGGGCTTGAGCGCGGCAAGGAGCAGCGCCTTCGACGCCGGCGCATTCGCGGCGAGCCGCAAGCCCTTGACGTCACCGAACGTCCTGATGCCGGATGCCGCTCGGGTGACGAGGCTCTGCCCGGCGTCCATGCCCGCCATGACGAAGCCGACGTGGTCGTACTTCCGGGTGAATTCGCGCTGCCCGCGCACGCCGAAGTGGGCGGTGGCGAGGCCGACGATCGCAAGGCTCACCTCGCCGGAATCGAGGAGCTCGAGCGCATGGGCCGAGCCGACCGTCGGCCTCGGGACCGCGTCCATCCCGGGGATGTGCTTGTTGAGGGTCTTCGCGAGGGCCTCCCCGACCGGGAAGTAGGTGCCGCTCCACGGGCCGGTGCCGATGGTGACTCGCGTAGCGCTCACCACCGCAACGGGAATGAGTAGTAGGCCGACAAGCCCGACGATGAGAGCATGCCTCATGGTGCAACTTCCTTTGTACCACGCATGAGCGTCACTCCCTCCGCCACGGATCTCGGCCTGTTGCTTGGATTGAGCTTCTTTCTCGGGTTGGCCTTCGAGGATGTCTTCGCTCACGCCGGCACGACACGCCCGGGCGGCATCCGCACCTTCCCGATGCTCGCGCTCGCCGGCGGGATGTTGTACCTCCTCGACCCCATACGTCTCGTCGCATTCACCGGGGGCCTCGTGCTGCTCGGGGCGTGGCTCCTCGTGTTCTACCGTGAGCACATCCGCGAGCCTGACGAGCACGGACAGCCGAACGTCGGCTTGATGGTTCTGCTGCTGAATATCCACGCCTATCTCCTGGGCGCCATTGCCCTCGCGCTGCCCCACTGGGTGGCGGTCGGGACGACGGTGGTCGCGGTGCTGCTCCTCACCGGCCGTGAGCGGCTGCACGAGCTGGCCCGGCGCGTCGAGATGAAGGAGCTCGTGACCGCGGGCGAGTTTCTCATCCTGACGGGCCTGATCCTTCCGCTGCTGCCGACCGAGCCGGTGACGAGCCTCACGAGTATCACGCCCCGCCAGGCTTGGCTGGCACTGGTCGTCGTCTGCACCCTGTCCTATGTGAGCTACCTGGCCCAGCGCTATCTGGCGGTGGCGGCGAGCGGACTGTGGATGGCGGCGCTCGGCGGCCTGTACTCGTCCACCGCGACCACCGTGGTGCTGGCCCGCCAGGCCAAGGCCGACCCCTCGATGGGGGGACATGCGCAGGCGAGGATCACGCTTGCTACCGGCGTCATGTATCTCCGCATCCTCGCGATCGTGGCGGTGTTCAACCTGACGCTCGCGCGTCACCTCGCGATCCCGCTGCTCGGTCTGTCCGGGGGAGCGTTGCTGATCTGTGCGCTGCAATACCGGCGTCGACAGCCCCTGCCCAAAGACCCGGGGCGCCTGGCGGTCAGCCAAAATCCGCTCGAGCTCGGAGTTGCGACGATCTTCGCGGCCCTCTTCGTGCTGACCTCATTGCTGTCGACGTGGGTGGCGGGGGCATTCGGTATTGCCGGCGTGTATTCGCTGGCGGCGATCATCGGCGTGACCGATATCGATCCCTTCGTGCTCAACCTGGCGCAGGGGGGCACGTCTGGAGTCCCCGACGGCGCGATCGCCGCCGCCATCCTGATCGCCACGTCGTCCAACAACCTCCTCAAGGCGGTGTATGCGGTCTCGTTTGCCGGCGGACGCGCCACGGCGCCGAGCGCCGCCGCGCTGGTCGCCCTCGCGCTTGGAGGCATCGCGATCGCGATCCACATAGGAGGCGGGTAGCATGACGCGATGCCTCGGGGTCCTGGTCCTCGCGCTGACCATCGCGAGCGCGGCGATCGGCGCCACTCGACCCAGCGCCGGCCCGGAGCGAGACCCACAGTGGCTCACCGGCCGGTTCCTCGTCGCCACCGAAGATATGGAAGACCCCCGCTTCGACCACACGCTGATCTACCTCGTCCTGCACGACGCCGCCGGCGCCATGGGGCTGGTCGTCAACCGATCGCTGGGCGAGTTCCCGCTGGCCGGCGTGATCGAGCCGTTCGGACTGGACCCGGCCGGGGTGAGCGGCAGCATTCTCGTGCACTACGGCGGGCCGGTGCAGCCGACGCGGGGCTTCGTGCTCCACACCGCAGACTATTCGGACCCGGCGACACGACTCGTCCTCGGGGGAATCGCCCTGACGTCCGACCGGGCGATCCTCGATGCGATCGCTCACGGCCGCGGGCCCCATCGCACGCTCCTGGCGTTCGGGTACGCCGGGTGGGCCGCCGGCCAGCTCGAATCCGAGATGCGCCGCGGCGGCTGGATCACCGTG
>JBGQFW010000186.1:0-4386 GCA_041497115.1 Methylomirabilia bacterium | reverse complement strand
GAACTCGGCGTCCATCTGCTTGAGCGACGTGGTGGCGGTCAGGAACGGCACCGTGAAGTAGTGCACGAGATTGGAGACGACCAGAATGGCCAGGGTGCCGTAGAGCCGGTTGAGCACGCTGCCGGGGGCGTTGAACGCGAAGATGTAGCTCAGCCCCAGCACCATGCCGGGCACCGACACCGGCACCAGCGACAGGAGATACAGCGCGCCGTTGACGCGCGTGCGGCACTTCTCGACCAGGTAGGCCCCGGCGAACGTGATGACGGTGCCCGCCACCGCGGTGAGCAGGGCCACCCACACGCTGTTGAGCAGCGGCGTGTAGCCGCCGATCGTGTCGAACCGGTAGTGCTTGAGCGTCGGCGTGAGGTTGTAGGGCCAGCGGCGCACGATCGACGAGGCGAAGATCACCGCGTAGATGCCGACGATGCCGGCCGCCACCAGCGCGCAGTAACCGAACAGCGCGGCGCGGGCGAGCGGGCCGCCCCCCGGCGCGAGCGGCCGCGCCGAGGAGCTCACCAGCGCGTACTGCCGCCGCTGCACGATGCGGTCCACCACGCAGGCGAGCAGCGCAGGGATGAGCAGCACGACCGAGACGGCGGCGCCCATCGTGAAGTTCTGCTGGCCGATCACCTGGTTGTAGATCTCGGTCGCCATCATCGAGAACTTGCCGCCCACCACTTTGGGCACGCCGAAGTCGGTGATCACGAGCGTGAAGACGACGAAGCACGCGCTCATGAGGCCGTACTTCACCCCGGGCAGCGTGACGGTCAGGAAGGTCCGCCCCCGCGAGGCGCCCAGCGCGGCGGCGGCGTCGTAGAGGCGGGCGTCGGCCGCCGCCAGCGCCGCCATGAGGATCAGCATGGCGTGGGGGAAGCAGTAGAAGACCTCGGCCAGCACGATGCCCTTCGCGCCGTAGATCCCGATGTTGACGCCGGTCTGGCGGGTGACGATGCCGTTGTTGCCGAACGCGTAGACGAACGCGATCGCCGACACCAGCGAGGGGGCGAAGATCGGCAGCAGCGCCACGAGCCGGAACGCCGCCCGCCCGGGGATGCGCGTGCGGGTCAGCGCGTAGGCGTACACGAACGCCAGCGCGACCGTGAGCGCCATCGCCGCCAGCGACACCGACAGGCTGTTGGTGATGGAGGCCGCGATGGCCGGCGTGGTGACGTAGCGCACGTAGTTGGCGAGCCCGATGAAGCGGCCGTCGTTGTCGAGCAGGCTGCGCCAGACGATCTGGGCCATCGGCCACACGAGGAAGACGTAGAGAAAGAGGCCGAAGGCGGCGAGCAGCGCCCACCCCAGCGCGCGCTCGGCGTCGAGCCGCCGGCCGACCGTGCGCTCGGGGATGGCGGCGGCGCCGGAGGCGGGCGCGATCGCCATCGTCAGCCGCCCGCCGCCGGCCCGACGAACACGCGCAGCGCCGGGGGCGGCAGCGCCACCTCCACCTCGGCGCCCTCCGTCACGCCCAGCTCGGCCAGCGCGGTGGCGGCCAGGTCGCACTCCAGGGCGAGCCCGCCGTCGCCCGCCGCGCGCAGCGCCAGCCGCGTGAACGCACCCTGGAACTGCACGCCGGTCACCCGCGCGGTCAGCCGGTTCTCGGCCTCGCGGGCGGCGGGGCCGATCCGCACCTCCTCGGGCCGGATGCCGAGCGTGAGCGGCGCGCCCGGCGCCGCCGTCCCCGCCGCCGGCCGGTGGCGCACCGCGCGCCCCCCCACTCGCGCCCAGCCCGGGCGCGCCTCCGCCGTCGCCGGGAGGAGATTCATGTGGCCCACGAAGCGCGCGACGAACAGCGAGGCGGGCTCGGTGTAGATCGCGGCCGGGGTGCCGATCTGCTCGACCACACCGTGGTTCATCACCACGATGCGGTCGGCCATGGTCAGCGCCTCCTCCTGGTCGTGCGTCACCATGATCGTCGTGATGCCGAGCCGCCGCTGGAGCGCCTTCATCTCGTGGCGCAGCGCCAGCCGCACACGGGCGTCCAGCGCGGAGAGCGGCTCGTCGAGCAGCAGCAGCGACGGCGAGGGCGCCAGCGCCCGCGCCAGCGCCACGCGCTGCTGCTCGCCGCCGGAGAGCTGGGCCGGGTAGCGCTGCTCGTGCGCGCGCAGGCCGACGAGGTCGAGGAGCTCGTCCACGCGCGCCTCGATCCGCGCGCGCCCATGGCGCCGCGCGTGCAGGCCGTAGGCGACGTTGCGGCCCACCGTGAGGTTCGGGAACAGCGCGTAGGACTGGAAGACGATGCCGTAGCTGCGCTGGCTGGGAGGCAGCCCCGACACGTCGCGGCCGCCCATGCGCACGACGCCGGCGTTCTGGCGCTCGAGGCCCGCCACGATGCGCAGCAGGGTGGTCTTGCCACAGCCGCTGGGGCCGAGGAAGCAGACGAACTCCCCCTCGGCCACCGTGAGCGACACGCCGTGCAGCGCGACCACGCCGCCGAACCGCTTAGCGATGGCCTCGAGCGCGACGGCCGGCGGACGCGGCTCAGCCACGACGCCCGCCGGCCGGCCGACCGGTTACTTCTGGTAGCGCTTCGCCCACTCGGCGAGGATCCGGTCGCGGTTCTTGGCCGACCAGTCGAAGTCGTTGGGGTACACGACCTTGCTGATGTCCTTCGGCAGCCCCTCGGGCACCGGGAAGCCCGCCACCGAGACCGCCGCGAAATACTTCGAGTAGAGCTTCATCGCGTCGTCGGTGAGGGCCCAGTCGAGGAACTGCTTGGCGGCGGCGTTGCCCTTGGCCCGGCGGGTGAGGCCGTTGGCCTCGATCTCGTAGCCGGAGCCCTCGCTGGGCAGGACCATCTCCACCGGGGCGCCGTCCTTCTTCATCTTGAGCGCCACGTACTCGAACGACACGCCGATCGCCCGCTCGCCGGCGGCGGCGTCCTTGCACGGCTTGGAGCCGGACTTGGTGTACTCGGCCATGTTCTTGTCGAGCGCGTCGAGATACTTCCACCCCTCCGGCTCCTTCATCCGCTGCAGGACGGAGGCGACCGACAGGTAGCCGGTGCCCGAGCTGGCGGGGTTCGGCATCACGATCTCGCCCTTGTACACCGGCTTGACGAGGTCCGCCCACGACGTCGGCTTCGGCAGGTTCTTCTTCTTCGCGACGTCGGTGTTGAAGCAGAAGGCGGACATGTAGATGTCGATGCCCACCCACGACGGGGTCGCGTCCGTGTCGCGGAAGAGGGGCTGCACGCGGGCGAGCCCCTTGGGCGCGTAGGGCTCGAGCAGCCCGGCGTTCTTGAAGACCATCACGTTGGTGGCGGCCACGCCCCAGATCACGTCCGCCTGCATGTTGTCCTTCTCGGCCATGAACCGCGCCGAGATGTCGCCGGTGGACAGCCGCAGCATCTTGACCTCGACGTTCGGCAGCATCCGGTTGACCACCTGCATGTAGTCGGTGATCTGCTCCGGCTCGAGCGCCGTGTAGATCACGATCGTGTCCTTGGCGGCGGCCGGACCCGCCGTCACCGCCACCAGCATCACCGCGAGCGCCCATCGCACCATTGGCGTCCTCTCCTTTCCGACGAGCAGCGTGAGCACCGACTCCAATCAGCCGGCGGTGAAGCCACCGTCCACCACCAGCTCGGCGCCGGTCATGAACGACGACTCGTCGCTGGCCAGGAACAGCGCGACGTTGGCGATCTCGCGCGGCCGCGCGATACGACCGAGCGGAATGCCGGCCTCGAACTCGCGGCGGATCGCCTCGGTCAGGTAGGGCGCCTGCAGGGGCGTGTCCACGATGCCGGGGTGGATCACGTTGCAGCGGATCTGGTCCCGGGCGAACTGGATGGCGAGCGACTTGGTGAGGGAGATCAGCGCCCCCTTGGCGGCGGTGTAGGCGTCCTGCGCGCGCGTGAAGCCGGCCAGCGCCGACACCGAGCCCATCATGATGATCGAGCCGCCGCCCGCCGCCTTGAGATGGGGGATCCCGTGCTTGGTCACCCAGAACACCGACTTGAGATTGATGGCCATGACCCGGTCCCACCACGTCTCGTCGGTCTCGAGCACCGACCGGTCACGGTCCTTCCACAGCACGCCGGCGTTGTTGTGGAGCACGTGCAGCGCGCCAAACCGCCGCACGCCCTCCGCGATCATCCGCTGCACGTCCGCCTCGAGGGCGACGTCGCCGGTGACCGCCACCGCCTGCCCGCCCGCCTTCTCGACCAGCTCGACCGTGCCGGCCGCCGCGCCGCCATCGATGTCGGCCGCGACGATCCGCGCCCCCTCCTCGGCAAAGAGCAGCGACGCCTCCCGCCCCATCCCCATCCCCGCCCCGGTGATGAGTACAACCTTCCCGCGCAGTCTGTCGCTCATTGCGCGCGCGCTCGCACGGCGATGAGAAGGGTCCAGATGCGAGGCGCCGATGGAAGGGCCGACTGAGACG
>JBGQFW010000185.1:0-4391 GCA_041497115.1 Methylomirabilia bacterium | reverse complement strand
GCGCCAGGCCCTCGCCCGCAACCGCCGCCAGCCGGTGGTCAAGGCGCTGGAGACCGGGCTCACCGCGCTGGAGCGGATCAACATCTCGAGCCGCAACGTCCAGCGCGTCTTCACGCTGCTCTACCGGTGGGGCGGGTTCCTCCTGTTCACACGGGGCGCCATCGTGGTGTGCGCGCTGCTGGCCGTCGCGGGGCTGATGGCGGGGGTCAAGCTCTGGCGCGAGGGCGGCGACATCGTCGCCGGTTTCGGCGGCCACGCGGTGCGGGGCCTGCTGACGGTGAAGCTGCTGTTCTTCCTCACCGTCGCCGCCCACCAGATCGTCCACGGCCTCGCCCTCATCCACTACCGCCGGCGCGTGCGCGAGTTCGGCTTCACGTTCCTGCACGGCTTCGTGCCGACGTTCTACGTGGACGTGACCGACATCTTCATGGCCAGCCGGCGGGCGCGCGTGGTCACCGCGGTGGCCGGCGCGATGGTGCACCTGGTGCTCGGGTCCATCTGGTTCCTCGTCGCCTACCTCTCGCCGCTGAGCAGCTTCACCCAGGCCTTCGCGGCGGCGTCGGGGATGATCCAGTGGCAGGCGTTCGTCCTCGCCCTCTACCCGTTCTGCTTCATCGAGATGGACGGCTATCACGTCCTGGCCGACCTGCTCGGGATGCCGACGCTCAAGCAGGAGGCGATCGGGTGGGCGGGGATGCTGGCGCGGGGCCGGGTGCCGCACCGCTTCGGCCGGCAGGAGCAGCTGTTCGCGCTCTACGTCACGCTCTCGACCCTCTCGGTCCTGGCGTTCGTGGCGTTCAACGTGACGCTGATCCGTCACTGGCTCAGTTGAGCGGCGTCCTCCAGCAGCGTCTCGACCGCGACCCCGATCTCCCGCGCCGCCGCCGCCGCATCGCCGACACGCCGCTCCGCCGCCAGCGCCTCGGCCTGCGCCGCCGGCGCCGCCGCGGCCAGCCGCGCCTGCGCGCGCGCGCGCAGGCCGTCGGCAAGGGCGTGCGCCGCCTCGGCCAGCGCGGCGAAGCCCAGCCGCACCCGCTCGACCCGGCTCTCCGCGGCGGTGAGGCGGGCGGCGAGGGCGCGCAGGAGCCGGAGCGACAGCCGCGCGCGCGCGCCGTCGAGCGCGGCGAGGTCGCCGGCCAGCGGCGCCCACTCGAAGGCGAGGTCGCCGGCCTCGGCGCGCAGCGCCGCGCCGAGCGGCGCCGCGCTGGCGGCGACGACGATCGCGACGAGCCCCGCCGCGGTCGCCGGCGCCAGCGGGCGCGCCGGATCGTCGGGCGGCGCCGGCGCGCGGGCCTCCAGCACGGCGCCGTCGGCGGCGAGCACCAGGTGGTCCTCGAGCGCGCCGTCGAGCGCCCACAGCGAGCCGACGACGCGCCCGCCGTCGTCGCGCAGGCGATGGGGGGCCCGCCGCTCGACGCCCTGCCAGTCGGGCCGGCAGTAGCTTCGCCCGCGCCACACCGCCTTCTCGACGCGGCCGCGCGACTGCACGCACACGCCGAGCGGCGCCCAGTCGCGCGCGTGCGGCGCGGGGACCCAGGTCAGCCCGCCGGCCATGAACCGCGCGAGCGGATCCTCGACGGCCTCGCCGGCGTCCGCCCAGCGGAACGACTCGAGCAGCGCCAGGAAGAGCTGCTCGGTCGGGTAGGGGCCGCGGTAGGCCAGCGGCCCGCGTCGCTGATCGTCGGCGAGCGCGGCGACGAGGTTCAGGATGGCGGTGCCGCCGCCGGGCGGCAGGCGCGCCGGCTCCGCCAGCGGCGGGATGGCGTCCACCGCCGCCCACTCGACGGCGGCGAAGTGCGTCAGCGCGACGTCGCCGCGACACACCACGTCAGAGGCGCCCCAGCGCGGATCGTGACCGGCGCGCGGCGCCACGCGCAGCCACGAGCCGTCGGGGATGCGCACCGCGGCGTCGGCCAGGCGGCCGTCGCGCGCCCACGTCAGCGCCGCGGCCTGCGCGCCGTAGCGATCGCGCTCGACGGTGCGACGGCCGTGCGCGTCGCGCTCCACGCGGGATCCGCCGCTCACGAGGCGGATGATACAATGCCGCGAGTGCAGAGGATGCAGCCCTGACGACGGAGGATCTCGTCTGGCGATCGGCCCTCGAGATCGCCGCGCTGGTCCGTGACAAGCAGCTCTCGCCCGTCGAGATCACCGAGACGTTGCTCGCCCGCATCGAGGCGCTGAACCCCGGGCTCAACGCGTTCTGCCTGGTGACACCCGACGTCGCGCGGGCGGCCGCGCGCGAGGCGGAGATCGCGGTGATGAAGCGCGAGCCGCTCGGCGCCCTGCACGGCGTGCCCCTGTCGCTCAAGGACGTGCTCTACACGCGGGGCATCCGCACCACCGGCGGCTCGCGGCTGTTCGGCGGGTTCCTCCCCGAGGAGGACACCGCTGCCGTCGGCCGGCTCCGCGCGGCCGGCGCCGTCCTGCTCGGCAAGACGAACACCTCCGAGTTCGGCCACAAGGGGCTCACCGACAATCCGACGTTCGGCGCGACGCGCAACCCGTGGAACCCGGCCCGCACGCCGGGCGGCTCGAGCGGCGGCGCCGCCGCCGCGGTGGCGGCCGGCCTCGGCCCGATCGCGCTGGGCACCGACGGCGGGGGCTCGGTGCGGATCCCCGCCGCGTTCTGCGGCCTCGTCGGCCTCAAGCCCTCCTACGGGCGCGTGCCGCAGGCGCCCGGCTTTCCCGGCTGGGAGCACGTGGGGCACTCCGGGCCGCTCACGCGCACCGTGCGCGACGCGGCGGCGGTGCTCGACGTCATCGCCGGCCCCGACGAGCGCGACCGGACCTCGCTGCCGCGCGAGGCCGGCACGTATCTCGCGGCCTGTGACGGCGGCGTCAAGGGGCTGCACGTGGCGTGGACGCCGGACCTCGGCTACGCGGCGGTGGACCCGGCCGTGCTCGACCTCTGCGGCAACGCGGCGGCGGCGTTCGAGGCGCTCGGCTGCCACGTCGAGGTGGTGAACCCGGGCTGGGAGAGTCCCGAGGAGCCGTTCGGCACGATCGTGGCCGCGCAGTTCTACGCCGCGTGGGCCGACGAGCTGCCCGCCCGCGAGGCCGAGATGGATCCCACGCTGGTGCGCTTCATCCGCCGCGGCGGCGCCGTGACCGCGCGCGACTACCTGAGCGCGATGGCGCGCGTCTCCGCCTACTGGCACGAGGTGCAGCTGTTCCTGGCCCGGTTCGACCTGCTGCTCACGCCGACGACGGCGGTGGCCCCGTTCGCGCTCGACGGGCGGGTGCCGCGCGAGATCGCCGGGCAGGAGGTCTCGGTGCTGGGCTGGATGCCGTTCACCTATCCGTTCAACCTCACCGGCCAGCCGGCCGTCTCGGTGCCGGCGGGGTGGACCGACGACGGCCTGCCGGTCGGCCTGCAGATCGTCGGCCGGCGTCACGCCGATCGGACCGTGCTGGCCGCGGCCGCCGCCTTCGAGGCGGCCTGCCCGTGGCGGGACCGGCGGCCTCCGCCGTGACGACCCACCGCAAGCGTGGCCCGGCGGCGTGGAGTGGACCGGCGCGCTGGGCGCTGGCCTCGATTCTGCTGGCCGGCGCGCTGGTCCTCATGGTGTGGCTCGTCATCACCGACGCGCCGATCATCCGCTTCACGATCCGGCTCTACCAGGACAAGTACTTCCTGCGCGACACCGTGGCGGCGTGGGGCTGGGCGGCGCCGATCGTGTTCATGGCGATCCAGGCGCTGCAGGTGATCATCTCGCCGATCCCGGGCGAGATCACCGGCCCGGTCGGCGGCGCGCTGTTCGGCACGCTGTGGGGCGTCATCTACTCGACGATCGGGCTCACCTTCGGCACGCTGTTCTGCTTCTGGGTGGGGCGCATGTGGGGCGAGCCGCTCATCCGCCCCTGGCTCAGCGAGCACCACTGGGAGAAGATGAACTTCATCCTCGAGGCGGAGGGCGCCATCATCTGCTTCATCCTCTACCTCATTCCCGGCTTCCCGAAGGACATCATCTCGTACCTGTTCGGCATCAGCCCGATGTCGTTCTGGCTCTTCGCCGTCGTCTCGACGGTGGGGCGCCTGCCCGGCACCTGGATCAGCTCCTACTTCGGCGCCCACGTCGGCGAGCAGCAGTACATCTACGCCGTGGTGTTCATCGCGCTGGTGACGGGCGCCTGCCTGCCGCTCTACTACCACCGCGAGCGCATCCTGAGGCGGTTCCACAAGCACCCGGCTCCGCGGCGGGGCGAGCGGTGACCGGGGCCTTGACACGGCCCGCCCGGGCCCGTAAAGTGGCCGGCACGCTCATGGGCAGACACACGCGGACGTTCTTCTACTTTTACTTCTTCACCGGAGTCTGCCCACCGGCTCTCAGGTAGATCTCGAGGGAGCCGCGGGCAGACCGAGCCCGCGGCGCCGACCGATCCCAGGC
>JBGQFW010000184.1:0-4434 GCA_041497115.1 Methylomirabilia bacterium | reverse complement strand
GGCATCCCGCTGATCGTGGAGCTCGGCGTGTTCCTGGACGTCCTCATGGGATTCCTGGTGATGCAGATCTTCATCTATCAGATCCACGAGACGTTCGAGAGCATCGACGTCGAGCAGCTCAACCGCCTGAGGCACTGAGGGCGCGTGACGACCTTCGTCCTGCTGCTCGGACCGCCGCTCGCCGCCGCGCTGCTGGCGCTGGCGGTCCGCCCGTACCGGCGCGCCGTCGGCTGGACGAACGGTCTGCTGTCCCTGGTCTCCATCGGCGCGGCAGTGACCCTGTGGCGCCATGTCCTCGCCGACGAGGTGCTGACGTCGGGCCCCCGCGAGTTCCTGCGCGCCGACGCGCTGTCGACCCTGCTCGCGCTCTGCGTGAGCGTGGTGGGGGCGCTCGCCGCCTGGCTGGGGCCGGGGATGGGCGGCGACGACGACTACACGCCCGCCCAGGCGCGGCGGTTCCGCATCTTCGGCAGCCTGTTCACGTTCACGATGCTGTTCGCGGTGACCACGAACAACGTCGGCTTCATGTGGATCGCCATCGAGGCGACGACGATCACCTCGGCGATGCTGATCCCGCTCCACGTGACGAAGGCCTCGGTCGAGGCCTCCTGGAAGTACATCCTGATCGGCTCGATCGGCATCGCGCTGGCGTTCGGGGGCACGGTGCTGGGCTACTTCGACTTCGTCAGCCTGGCCGGCCGCCAGGAGCTGACGCTGAACTGGACGGTGCTGATGGCCCTCGCGCCGAGCCTGCACCCCCCGGTCATCCAGCTCGCGTTCGTCTTCATCCTCATCGGCTACGGGACGAAGGCCGGCCTCGCGCCCATGCACACGTGGCTTCCGGACGCCCACTCGGAGGCACCGGCGCCCCTGTCCGCCATGATGTCGGGCGTGCTCCTCGCGGTGGCCCTCTACGCGGTGATCCGCTGGGAAGCCGTCGTGAACGCGGCGGTAGGGACGCGGTTCACCGATAACCTCTTCATCCTGCTCGGCGTGCTGTCGATCGTCATCGCGGCGTTCAGCCTGGTGGTCCAGCACAACTACAAGCGCATGCTCGCCTACTCGAGCATCGAGCACACCGGGCTGATCTGCGTGGGGCTGGCGCTGGGGCCGCTGGGGACCTTCGCCGCCATGCTGCACATGCTCAACCACACGCTGGCGAAGTCCACGATGTTCTTCCTCGCCGGCCGCGTGCTCCACCGGTACCGGACCACCGAGATCGGCCGGGTATCGGGGCTGCTGCGGACCATGCCGTGGACCGGCGGTCTCTTCGCGGCGGGAATCCTCGCCGTCATCGGCCTGCCGCCGTTCGGTCTCTTCATCTCCGAGTTCGCCCTCTTCCGCGCGGGCTTCGAGGCGGGCCGCCCGTGGCTCATGGGGCTCGTCCTGGCGCTGCTGGCGGTGGCGTTCGTCTCGATGATCGGCCACCTGAACCGGATGCTCTACGGCGCGCCGGCGGCGGGCACCGCGGTGGGCGAGGGGAGCGCGTGGCCGCTCGTCCCCCTCGGCGCGTGCATGGCGGCGCTGGTCGTCCTCGGGCTCACGCTGCCGGCGCCCCTGCAGACGCTGCTCGAGCGCATCGTGGAGATCGCCGGACGATGACGGCGCGCCTGCGGCAGGTCGCGGCGGCGCTCGCCGAGCAGCCCGAGGCGGCTCGTGCGACGGACGTGCGCGTGGTGCGGGAGCGCGAGCTCCACTGCTCCCTCCGCCCGGCGGCGGTCCCCGCGCTCGCCGCCCTGCTGCGCGCGGGATTCGGGGCCGAGGTGCTCTTCATGGTCGCCGCCGACCGGCGGGCCGACCGCGCCGCCTTCGAGGTGCACTACCTGTTCGGCCCCGAGCGGGAGGACTGGTTCGTCCACGCCTCCGTCGCGGTGCCGGCCGGCGCGCCCGCGCTGAGCTCGCTCGCGACGTTTCACTATCCGGCCTCGCGGTTCGAGCGGGAGATCGCCGATCTCTTCGGGATCGCCGCCGAGGGACACCCCGACCCCCGCCCCCTCGTCCGCCACGGCTTCTGGCCGTCCGACTACTTCCCGCTCCGCAAGGACGCCGTCGCGCGCGAGTTCACCGACGACGGGCGGTCCTTTCCCTTCACCGAGGTGGGCGGGGAGGGCGTGTACGAGATCCCGGTCGGGCCCGTGCACGCCGGCATCATCGAGCCGGGACACTTCCGCTTCAGCGTGGTGGGCGAAACGATCATCGACATGAAGTCGCGGCTGTACTTCACCCACAAGGGCACCGAGAAGCTCTTCGAGGGGCGCGCGCCGGCGGCCGGCGTGGAGCTCGCCGAGCGGATCTCCGGCGACACCACGGTGGGCCACGCGCTCGCGTTCTGCCAGGCGCTGGAGGCGGCCGCCGGCGTCCCGGTGCCGGAGCGGGCGCGCTACGCGCGGGTCGTCCTCCTCGAGCTGGAGCGGTTCTACAACCACGTGGCCGACTTCGGCATGATCGCCAACGACACCGGCTACGCCGTCGCGCACTCGCACTGCTTCCGGATCCGCGAGCGGCTGCTGCGGCTGAACAAGCGGCTCACCGGCAGCCGGCTGCTCCGCGGCGGCATCGTTCCGGGCGGCGTCGGGGCGGACATGCCGGCGGGCCTCGACGTGCCCGCCGAGGTCGAGGCCGCGCTGCGCGACTTCGACGAGATCGTCGGGCTGACCCTCGAGAACACGCTCGTGCTGGACCGTCTCGATGGGGCCGGCCGGCTGACCACCCGGACCGCGCGCGATCACGGCGCCCTCGGCTACGTCGCGCGCGCCTCGGGCATCGACACGGACGTCCGCCGCGACCACCCGTTCGCCGCCTACGATCGCCTGTCGTTCCGCGTGCCCGTCTACGAGTCGGGGGACGTCAAGGCGCGGACGCTGGTGCGGGTGGACGAGGCGCGGGAGTCGGTCGCGCTGATCCGTCAGGCGGTCGCGCAGATGCCGGCGGGACCGCTCGCGACGCCGCTGCCGGCGCTGCCCGCATTCGCCCCGGCCTTCTCGCTGGTCGAGGGGTGGCGCGGCGCCATCGTCCACTGGGTGATGGGCGGCGCCGACGGCCGCCTCTCCCGCGTAAAGGTGATGGACCCGTCCTTCCTGAACTGGCGGCCGCTCTCGTACGCGCTGCTCAAGAACATCGTCCCCGACTTCCCGCTCTGCAACAAATCCTTCAACCAGTCCTACTCCGGCAACGATCTCTAGCAGGCTGCTGAAAAAGGCCCATCTGCTTCGTTGGCGCCCTTGGCCGCACGCTCAACGTACAGGCAGTACGCCTCGCGTGCGGCCGGCGGGCGCCGCCTCGCATCTGGACCTTTTTGAGCAGCCTGCGAGTCGGGCGGTTCAGGCGGCGCCGGCGTCGGCGAGCGGGAGCGTGTCGAGGTCCTCGAGGTGGGCGACGCAGTTGAGCAGTCGCACGCGCCAGGGGGCCGGGTGGTCCACGATGGTCAGTGACGTGTTCTCCCAGCGCACCGGCACCGCCTCGCCGTCGGGGAGGACGAGGTGGCGCTCGGCGAGCGAGCGGCACACGAGGCCGTGGGTCACCACCGCGAGGTGGCCGTCGCTCGCCGTCGCCAGCGCCTGCACGCGCGTCCACGCCCGATCGACGCGGGCGTGGAAGACCGGCCACGTCTCGCCGTTGGGCGGGGCGTAGTCCGGCGCGAACAGGTCGAACCCGAGGTCGGCGTAGGCGGTGCCGCGCAGCTCGCCGAAGCTCCGCTCCTGGAGCAGCGGCTCGAAGGCCAGCGGCGCGCCGGTGAGTCGCTGCAGACGCTCGGCGGTGGTGACCGCCCGGGCGAAGTCGCTCGACACGATCCGCGCGATGCCCTCGCGCCGCAGCCGCCGCGCCAGCCGCTCGGCCTGCGCCACGCCCCGGAGCGAGAGCGGGTTGTCGGGACGCTGGACGACGCGATCGGCGTTGCCCAGCGTCTCGCCGTGACGGATGAGGAAGATCAGCGCGGGCGCCTCGCGCGGTCCGCCGTCGCGGCGGCGTCGGCCTTCGTGAAGTCCGCCTCGCCGAACCCGTAGAGATGCGCGCCGCCCATGAAGATCTGGGCGGCGACCGGGCGTGGCACGTTCTTCAGGAGATTCTCCGCCACGTCCGGGAAGTTCGAGTCGAAGTGCGGGTAGTCGGTCGAGACGCACATGCGGTCGGCGCCGATGAGGCCGGCCGTCGCCTCGATCTCCGGCTCGCTGCCCTCGACCGCCGCCCAGCAGTTGCGCCGGAAGTACTCGCGCGGGGTCAGCGACAGGTACGGCGCGTGGGAGTCGCGGTACTGCGGGTAGTCCCACTCGATGCGCGAGAGCAGCCCCGGCACCCAGGAGTTCTGCGCCTCCAGGAAGCCGACACGGAGCTTCGGATGGAACTCGAAGACGCCCCCGATGATCATGGCGATCATCGCCTGCTGCATCTCGATCCAGTGGCTGGCCACGTGGCGGTAGAACCGGTTCTCGCCGT
>JBGQFW010000183.1:0-4510 GCA_041497115.1 Methylomirabilia bacterium | reverse complement strand
CAGCCTGAGCCTGCGCCATGACGCCTCCTCCTGCGGTGCTCGGTCGCGCGTGGAAACTCGCCCGGAGGGGCGAGGCTGGGGATCGTACCACGGGGGCCCCGGAGACGGGCAAAAGGAACTAGTCACCGGACAACGTCCTGAGAATTCGGGGCTTTACGAACCACACCAGCCGTCCGCCTGCTCCAGGCCCTCCCGGCAGATCGATCAGCGCCGCTCCGCCCTTGCGGAACGCGAAGCGCTCGGCGCGACGGCTGCCGAGCAGCCGCGCGAGCAGCATCGAGAGCACGGGCTCGTGGCCGACGGCCGCGACGGTCGCCTCCGCGGGCTGCCGCTCGAGCAGCGCGAGGATCCCCTCGACGCCGCCGTGGGCGAGCGCGCGCTCGGAGCGCGGCTCGAGGCGGCCGAACGCGCCGGCGAGGATCTCCGCGGTGGCCAGCGCGCGCACGAGCGGGCTGGTCAGCAGCACGTCGGGACGATCGACGAGGCGCGCGAGGCCGCGGGCGGCCGCGCGGAAGCGGGCGCGGCCACGCGGGGTCAGCGGCCGCTCGTCGTCCTCCCAGCCGGGCGCGCCGCTGGGCACCGCGATCGCGTGGCGGATGAGCAGGAGCCTCACAGGAGCGCGATCACACCACGGGCGCGTCCCGGCGGCAAGGCCGCCCCGAGCGCTTGACACCGCGGTCGCTCCTTCCCAGGATGGACCGGCGATGGACGACGCTGGCACAGCCAAGGAGCGCCGGCTCGAGGCGGCCCTCCGCACGAGCCTGGCGACGGCGGA
Organism: Methylomirabilia bacterium; assembly: GCA_041497115.1. GTDB lineage: Bacteria > Methylomirabilota > Methylomirabilia > Rokubacteriales > CSP1-6 > AR5. Next base: position 3,735 of record JBGQFW010000183.1, on the reverse strand, counting down.
GGCCCTGCTGGAATCGGCCTCCGAGGGCATCGTCCTCATCGACGCCGCCGGCCGCATCACGCTGGTCAACCACGCGGCCGAGCGGATGTTCGGCTACCCGCGCGCCGAGCTGCTCGGCCAGCCGCTCGATGTCCTGCTCCCCGAGCGCGTGCGGGCCGTGCACGCGCGCCACCGCGCCGGCTACTTCGCCGAGCCGCGCGTGCGCACGATGGGCATCGGCCTGGACCTGTCCGGGCGCCGCCGGGACGGCACCGAGTTCCCGGTGGAGATCAGCCTGAGCTACGTGGAGTCCCCCGACGGGCGCGTCGCCATGGCCTTCGTCACCGACATCACCGAGCGCAAGCGGGTGGAGGCCCAGCTGCAGCGCCAGCGCGAGACGCTTTACCAGACCGAGAAGCTGGCCGCCCTCGGCACCCTCGCCGCCGGCATCGCCCACGAGATGAACAACCCGCTCGGCATCATCACGACGCGCATCGAGGTCATGCTGCTGGACGCCGAGGGGCAGCATCTGCCGCCGCAGGTGGTGGAGGACTTGCAAGTCTTGCATCGCGCCAGCCAGCGGGTCGCCCGGATCGCCGCCAGCCTGCGCTCCTTCGCGCGGCAGTCGCCGGGAGAGCGCGTCCCGGTGAGCCTCAACGAGATCGTCGAGGAGACGCTGCTGCTCATGCAGAAGCCGCTCGCCGCCGACAACGTGGGGGTGACCTCCGAGCTCGATCCCGCGCTGCCGCCGGTGCTGGGCGAGGCCAGCGCGCTCCACCAGGTGTTCATGAACCTCGTCACGAACGCGCGCGAGGCCATGACCGGCGGCGGCGAGATCCGGATCGCCACCGGCGTGGAGACGCCCGGCTGGCTGCGGGTGGTGGTCAGCGACGACGGTCCCGGCATCCCGGCCGAGGATCTGTCGCGCATCTTCGACCCGTTCTACACGACCAAGCGCACGGGGACGGGGCTCGGGCTCTCGGTGACCTACGGGATCATCCAGGACCACGGCGGCACGGTGCGCGTGAGCTCGGAGCCCGGCCGCGGCACCACCTTCACCCTCACGTTCCCCGCCGCCTGACGATGCGCATCGCCACCTGGAACGTCAACTCGCTGCGCGCGCGGCTGGACAAGGTCGCGTGGTGGCTCGAGCGCGCGCGCCCCGACGTGCTGCTGATGCAGGAGACGAAGCTGGCCGACGAGGCGGCGCCGGCCGACGCGTTCGCGCGCGCCGGCTACACGCTGGTCCACCACGGGGAGGGGCGGTGGAACGGGGTGGCCATCGCCAGCCGCGTGGGCGCCGCCGACGTCGTGGCGAACTTCGGCGAGCCGCTGCGCCCGGCGAAGACCCCCGACGTCGGGGACGACGAGCCGCTGGCCGAGGCGCGCATGGTGGCGGCGACGTGCGGCGGCGTGCGGGTCGTGAGCATCTACGCCCCCAACGGGCGCGCGCTGGACTCGCCCTTCTACCAGCTCAAGCTCGCCTGGTATCAGCGGCTGGCCCGCTGGCTGCACGAGGCGGCCGACCCGGCGGCGCCGCTGGTCGTCGGCGGCGACTACAACATCGCGCCCGCCGACGCCGACGTCTGGGACCCGGCGGCGTGCGAGGGGTCCACGCACGTGTCGGAGGCCGAGCGGCGCGCGTTCCGCCGCCTCTGCGAGTGGGGGCTGGTGGACGCCTACCGCGCCCGGTGCCCCGACGCCGGCCGCTACACGTGGTGGGACTACCGCGCGGGCAACTTCCACAAGAACATCGGCATGCGCATCGACCACCTGCTCGTCACGCGGCCGGTCGCCGCCCGGCTCGTGGGGGCGGAGATCGACCGCGAGGCGCGCAAGGGCAAGCCCCTGCCCTCCGACCACGCGCCGGTGGTCGTCGACCTCGACCAGCCGGGCGCGCCGTTCGACGCCGGCTGGAAGAGCGACTAGCGGATCAGCTTCGCGAAGGCGTCCAGCCGCGGCAGCACGCTGTCGCGCCCTTCCGAGGCCACGCCGAAGATCGCGCGCGACACGCCGGCCTTCGCCAGCGCCTCCAGCGCCTCCGCCTTGGGCGGGGCGAAGAAGATCGAGACGGGCACCGACTTGGGATCGCGCCCGGCCCGGGCCAGCCGCTCGCGCAGCGCGGGGATCTTGTCCACCGGGCTCTGGCCCGGCCGCATGATCGGCATCCAGCCGTCGCAGAACTCCACGACGCGGTCGAACGTGGTGGCGCCGTCGCCGCCCATGATGATCGGCGGGTGCGGCTGCTGCACCGGCTTGGGATCGGCCCAGATCCTGTCGAAGCGGACGTGCTCGCCGTGGAACTCCGCCTCCTGCTTCGTCCAGATCTCCTTCATGGCGAGAACCCGCTCGCGCAGGACGCGCCAGCGCCCCTTGAACGGCGTGCCGTGGTTCTCCATCTCCTCGGCGTTCCAGCCGCCGCCGATGCCGAACAGGAAGCGGCCGTTCGACAGCCGGTCCACCGTGGCGACCTCCTTGGCGGTCGTGATCGGGTCGCGCTCGACCACCAGGCAGATACCGGTGCCGAGCCGGAGCCGCTTCGTCGCCGCGGCGGCCGCCGTCAGGGCGATGAACGGATCGTAGGACGACCAGTACTCCTTGGGCAGGTTCGGGCCGCCCGGCCACGGGCTCCGGCGGCTGGCCGGGATGTGCGTGTGCTCGGGAATCCACAGCGACTCGAAGCCGCGCTCCTCCAGCGCCCGCGCCAGCTCGTCGGGAGCGATCGCGTACGCCGTCGAGAACATCACCACGCCGTAATCCATCACCGTCTCCTTCGGGGACTCAGGGCAAGAGGTTTCTGCCGTCCGCGGACGGCAGCGCGAGGCCCGCGCGGTGCGCGAGCGTCGGCGCGATGTCGCGCATGTCGATGACGCCGAGCGAGCGGCCGGCCGGCACTCCGGGACCGACGAGGAAGAACGACGCGCGCAGGTCGGGCAGGTCGGGCAGGTGGCCGTGCTGGCCGCCGATCTCGGACTTCGTCAGGAGGCCGCCGGTGAACGACAGCGCCATGCGCCAGCCGGGCTTGAGGCCGACCAGGAAGGACGCGGTGGGAAACCCCCCGCGCGCGTGCAGGGCGTCGGCCTCCAGCACGCGGTCGATGCCGTTGGCCGGATCGGCGGTCAGCCGCGCCAGGACCTCGCGCACGGCGGCCTGCGTCGCCGCGTCGGCGGGGTCCTTCAGCACGATCGCGGCCGAGCCGCCCGAGCTCCACGGCACCGCCGACCACTCGGTGAGCCGCCCGCGCTCGATCTTCAGCAGGCCGGCGGCCCGGAACGCGGAGACGAGGTTCACCTGGTAGTCGGCGCGCGCGAAGCCATGGTCGGAGACGACCGCCACCCACGCGCGGCCGGGCGCCAGCCGCTCGGCCGTCGCCCGCAGCCCGCCCACGAGGGCGTCGAGCCGCTCGAGGACCGCGAAGACCTCGGGGGTGAGCGGACCGCGCTCGTGCTGCTCGTGGTCGAGGGCGAGCAGGTGCAGCGTCAGCAGCGAGGGGCGCTTCTTCTCGAGCAGCCACGTCGCGAAGCGCGCGTGCGCCGCGTCGGCGTCGACGTCGAGGCCACGCGTGTAGGGGCCGAGGTCGGCCTCCATCTCGGCCAGCAGGCCCGGCGTGGACACCACCCGCTGGAGCTTGACGTCGCCGGGGCCGCCGACGTGCCAGAACTCGGGGATGTTCCAGTCGACGCGGGCACCGACGCTGACGGGCCACTGCACGCTGGCGGTCTTCCAGCCGGCGGCGGCGGCGGCGTCCCAGAGCGT
>JBGQFW010000182.1:0-4690 GCA_041497115.1 Methylomirabilia bacterium | reverse complement strand
GACCGTCACCAGCTCGTCGTACCAGGGCACGGTGTCGGGATCGATCTCCATGATCCGCAGATTCGGGACGACGGCGCAGAAGTGCGCGTTCATCAGCGTGGCGAGGTGGCCGTAGAAGTTGTGGGGCGCCACGTTGACCTCGTAGGTGTCGGCCATCGAGGCGATCTTCAGCGACTCGGCGACGCCGTTCCACGGCGTGTCGATGATCGCCACGTCCACCGCCTGCTGCTCGAAGAACGGCCGGTAGTCGCGCCGGCCGAACAGGCACTCGCACGAGGCCACCGGGATGCTCGTGCGCGAGCGGACGTAGGCCAGCGCGCGCGCGTCGCGGGTGTCCATCTCGACCCAGAAGATGTCGAAGGGCTCGATGGCGCGGGCGACCTGCAGGAACCCCTCCGTCTTGAAGTTGAAGTTGAGGTCCACCAGGATGTCCACGTCCGGCCCCGTCCCATCGCGGAACGCGGCGAGCTGGTCGCGTACCGCGCTGAGCACGTGGCGGTCGGCGTTGAGCTCGGGAAAGCCGGGGCCGCGGCGCGCGAACCCCGGCGAGTGCAGGTACGGGTCGGCGCCGAGCACGAAGACGTTGGTCTTCAGCGCCCCGTAGCCGCGCGCGACCACCTCGCGGCCGGCGCGCACGCAATCGTCGAGCGTGCGCAGCGGCGGGATCTGCATCTCCTTCGACCACTGCAGGCGATAGGTCCCGCAGTGCGACCAGTAGAGACGGATGCGATCGCGCTGGGGGCCGCCGAGCAGCTCGTAGACCGGCACGCCGAGCGCCTTGGCCTTGACGTCGAGCAGCGCGTTCTCGATGGCGCCGAGCGCCTGCTGGACGACGCCGCCGGCCGCCTGCCGCCGCACCGCGTAGAGCTGGGTGACGATCGCCTCCCAGGCGCGCGGGTCGCGGCCGATCACCAGCGGGGCGAGGCCGTCGATCACCGCGGAGACGCCGAGGCCGCCGAACGACTCGTTGTACTCGCTCCACCCCACCAGGCCGTCGTCGGTGACGAGCTTGAGGAAGTCGAAGTTGCGCTGGCCGGCGTCGGCGTGCAGGTGCTCGAGCGTGGCGATCCTCATCGTCCCTCCCGTCAGGGCACGGGCGCGCCGGCGCGGCCGAGCACGCCGAGCACCCACGCGTAGTCGAACGCGGTCTCGCGGAGCGCGTCGTAGCGGCCGGAGGCGCCACCGTGGCCGGCCGCCATATTGATCTTGAAGATCACCGGCGCGTCACCGAGATTCACCGTCCGCAGCTTGGCGATCCACTTGGCCGGCTCCCAGTACATGACCTGGCTGTCGTTGATCGAGGTCCGCACGAGGATCTCCGGGTAGCGGCGGGCGGCCAGGTTGGAGTACGGGCAGTACGTCTTCATGTAGTCGTACTGCGCGCGGATCTTGGGGTTGCCCCACTCCTCGAACTCGCCGACGGTGAGCGGCAGCGACTCGTCGAGCATCGTGTTGATCACGTCCACGAACGGCACCCGCAGCAGCGCCGCGCGCGCCAGGTCGGGGCGCCGGTTGAGCACCGCGCCGATCAGGAGGCCGCCGGCGCTGCCCCCCTCGATCACCAACCGCTCGCGCGCGGTGTACCGCCCCTCCACCAGCGCGTCGGCGGCGGCGATGAAGTCGGTGAAGGTGTTGCGCTTGGCCAGCATCTTCCCCTCGTCGTGCCAGCGCTTGCCCAGCTCGCCGCCGCCGCGGATGTGCGCGATGGCGAACGTGACGCCCCGGTCGAGCAGGCTCAGCCGGGCGGACGAGAACGTGACCGGGTACGGGATGCCGTACGCGCCGTAGCCCGACAACAGGAGCGGGCTCGCGCCGTCGCGGGTCGCGCCGACGGGAGCCACGAGCGAGATCGGCACGCGCGTGCCGTCGGGGGCGACGGCGTGGAGCCGCTCGGAGCGGTACCGGGTGGGATCGAAGCCGCCCAGCACGGGCTGCTGCTTGAGCAGCACGAGCCGGCGGGGCGTCACCTCGTAGTCGTACACCGAGGCCGGCGTCACGAACGACTGGTAGCGCAGCCGGTAGGCGGTCGCCGCGAACTCCGCGTTGTTGTCGGCCGACACCTCGTAGGCGGGCTCGGGGAACGCGACGTGGTGGGCGGCGCCGGTGGCCAGCTCGGTCATCCGCAGGCGGATCAGCCCGTCGGCCCGCTCGTGGACGACGTGGAAGTCGGCGAAGACGTCCACGTCCTCCAGCATGACGTCCCCGCGGTGGGCGACGATCTCCTGCCACCGCTCGGGCCGCGGATCGCCCACCGGGGCGACGACCAGGCGGAAGTTGCGCCGGCCGCCGGCGTTGGTGCGGATGTAGAAGACCTCGCCGCCGGGGCCAACGCCGTGCTCGACGCCGTACTCGTGGTCGTGCTCCCGCGCGAGCACGAGCCGCCAGGCGCCCGCCGGCTCGTCCGCCGGCAGCCAGCGGATCTCGGTCGTGGTGAAGCTGCCGGAGCCGGCGAAGAGCAGCCGGCGGCTGCGCGAGCGCCACACGCCCAGCCGGAAGAGCGCGTCGGTCTCGTCGTAGAGCAGCGCGTCGGCGGCGATCGGCGCGCCGCGCGCGTGGCGCCACAGCCGGTGCGGCCGCTTGGCGTCGTCCTCGGTGACGTAGAAGAGCGTGGCCGGGTCGGCCGCCCACGCCACCGAGCCGACCTTCTCGATGCGCTCGGGCCCCAGCGCGCCCGTCGTCAGGTCCTTCACGAACAGCGTGTAGTCGCGGAAGCCGGTGAAGTCCAGCGTGTACGCCAGCCAGCGGCCGTCGTCGCTCACCGCCGACGCGCCGAGGGCCAGGAACGGGTGCCCCTCGGCGAGCGCGTTGAGGTCGAGCGTGACCTCCTCGGGCGCGTCGGCGGCCCGCTTGCGGCAGTAGATCGGGTACTGCTTGCCGGTCTCGGTGCGCGAGTAGTAGAGCCAGCCGCCGAGCCGGTACGGGACGGTCTGGTCGTCCTCCTTGATACGGGCGAGCATCTCCCGGTAGAGCGCCTCCTGGAAGGCGGCCGACGGCTTGGTCAGCGCCTCCGCGTAAGCGTTCTCGGCGGTGAGATAGGCGACGGCCTCGGGCGAGTCCTTCTCGCGCAGCCAGGCGTAGTCGTCCTGGCGCACGTCGCCGTGGACGACGTCCGTCTTGGGGACCTTCTTCGCGACCGGGGGCGTCGGCACTAGAGCCGATCCGTCCTCCAGGTCTCGTGGCGCGTCAGCTCGTCCAGCGGGAGCCGGCGGCGCGCCACCGAGCGCGGCGGCGCCACCCGGGCCGGATCGATGTAGCCGAAGGCGACGAGCCGGTTGACGTGCAGGCCGGCCGGCACGCCGAGCAGCGCGCCCAGCTGCGCCTCGTCCACGTGGGCCGGGCAGGAGCCGATCCCCTCGCCCCACGCGGCGACCATCATGTTCTGGGCGCAGCGGCCGGCGTCGAACTCGTGCCGCTCGGTCTGCACGAGCACGACGACGGCGGCGGCCTCGGCCACCCAGCGCGCCTGGCGGCCGAGGGCGGCGACGGCGGCGACGCGCGCGCGGTCGCGCAGGACCACGAGCCGGTTGGGCTCGCGGTTCTTGGAGCTGCCCGTCATGCGGCCGGCCTGCAAGATCCGCCGCAGCGACTCGTCGGAGATCGGTTTCGGCAGGAAGGCGCGCTGGTCGCGCTTGTCCACCACCGCGCGGTAAGCGTCCATCAGCAACCGAGCTTCGCCGCGAGGTCCACGAAGCTGTCGGCCACCACGTCCCAGTCGCGCGCCGGCTTGACGTCGCGCGTCTGGCCGGGCCCGTGCTCGGCCGGGCGCGGCACGAAGGCGGTGCGGAAGCCCACGCCGCTGGCCGCCGTCAGGTCACCGTTGTGGGCGGCGACCATCAGGCACTGGCCGGGCGTGAGACCGAGCAGCGCCGCCGTCGTGAGATAGGCCTGGGGTTGCGGCTTGTAGTGGCGGGCCACCTCGGCACCCAGCACCGCGTCCCACGGCAGCCCCGCGTGCCGGGCCATGTTGACGATGAGCGCGACGTTGCCGTTGGACAGCGTGGCGAGCACGAAGCGGCGCTTGAGCCGCGTGAGACCGGCCACCGTGTCCGGCCACGGGTCGAGGCGATGCCAGGCGCGGTTGAGGTGGTCGATCTCCGCCTCGGCGAGGCCGCTGATCTGGAAGTCGATCAGGAGGCGGTCGAGCGCCGCGCGGTGCAGGTCGTCGAGTTTCGTCCACGGCAGGCTGCCGGTGCGCACGCGCTCCAGGCTCGGCTGGTAGAGGCCGCGCCAGGCGTCGGCGAACTTCGCCCAGTCCACCGTGAGCCCGCGCGCGCGCCCGAGCGCCTCGCCCTCGCGGATGAGGCTGCTCCGCCAGTCCACCACCGTGCCGAACACGTCGAACGTCAGCGCCTTGATCGCGGTAGGGTCCATGCGGGAGACTGTACCGCGCCATGACCCGTGTCCGCACGATGTGCCCGATGAGCTGCCACCCCACGCTCTGCGGCATGCTCGTCGAGGTCGAGGACGGCCGCCTGGTGAGCGTGCAGGGCGATCCCGACAACCCCGACAGCCGGGGCTTCCTCTGCATCCGCGGCCAGGCCTCGCGCGAGATCATCGGCAACCCCGCGCGGCTGCTCCACCCGATGGTGCGCGCCCGGCGCGACGCCGACGCGTGGCGGCGGGCGACGTGGGACGAGGCGCTCGACCTCGTCGCCGCGCGCAAGCGCACCGCCGGCGGCCCGACGGTCGG
>JBGQFW010000181.1:0-4849 GCA_041497115.1 Methylomirabilia bacterium | reverse complement strand
TCGGCGCGCTCCACGCGCTGGGTCAGCGTGAGCGGCGGCACCGGCGTGCCCGCCGCCGCCAGCCGGCCGAGCCGGTCGGCGGCGCCGTCGGCCCACCCCGTCGTCGGCGCCAGCACCATCAGCTCGCGATACGCGCGGGCGGCGGGCTCGCGCTGGCCGCGCGCCTCGGCCGTCTCGCCGAGCAGGTAGAGGGCGGCCGGCGCCTCGCGCGCGTCGGGGTACGCGTCGAGCAGCCGCACGAGCGCCGCCTGCGCCGCGGCGTCGTCCCCCGCCCGCATGGCCAGCGTCGCGGCCATCAGCAGCGCCCGCGGCGCCAGTCGCCCCTCGCGGGGATGATCGGCGGCGGCGAGCGCGGCCGCCCGCGCGCCGGCGAGATCGCCGCGGCGGGCGAGCGCGTCGGCGAGGAGGAGCCGCAGGTGATCGCCGATCGGGCTCGCCAGCGCGCGCTCGTCGAGCTCGGCCACGACGGGCGCGGGGTCACCCTGCTGGTAGGCGGCGATCGCGCGTGTCCATTCACGCTCGGCCTCCGCCGTCGGCAGCCGCGGCGGCGCCGGGCGGCCCGGCTCGGCGGCGCCCGCCACCGCCGGCAGCAGGAGCGCCAGGACGAGCGCCCCGCGCAGGATGGTGGACTCCAGCATCGCCCGCCGGGTGAACAGGATGCGCTGCAGCGCGGTGATGTTGGACAGCAGCGCCAGCACCCACAGCGCGGGCTCGAGCACGTCGAACACCGCGCCGGCGATGAGGCAGAGCATCCGCTCGGGACGCTCCATCATGCCGACGGTGCACTCCACGCCGATCGACTCGGCCCGCGCCCTGGTGTAGCTCACCATCACCGAGCCGACGACGCCGGCCATGGCGACGAGGGCGCCGCGGGCGTTGGGCGTGCGCGCGAAGAGCACGACGATGCCCAGCAGCACGACGAGGTCGGAGTAGCGGTCGATGACGGAGTCGAGGAAGGCGCCGAAGGCCGTCACCTGGCCGGAGGCGCGCGCCAGCGAGCCGTCGAGCAGGTCGCAGAGGCCGGCCGCCACCAGCAGCAGGCCGGCCGGGCGCAGGTGGCCGGCGATGAACGCCGCCGCCGCGAAGAGACTGACGACGAGCCCGATCAGCGTGAGGTGGTTGGGGCGCAGCCGGATGCGCAGGAGCGCGTGCCCCACCGGGTCGCTCCACCGCCGCACCGTCTCGCGATAGCGGCCCAGCATCAGATCGGCTGCATCAGCGCGCGCTCGAGCGCCTCGCGGATCCGCTCGGTGGCCGCCGGGTCGTCCAGCTTGCGCCCCTCGTGGTCGTGCACGTAGAAGGTGTCGAGCGCCTGATCGATCTCGGTCGCGATGCGCGCGCTGGTGATGTCGAGGTCGTGGGCCGACAGCGTGCGGGTGACGAGGTAGAGGAGGCCGAGGCGATCCGGGCACTTCACCTCGACCACCGTCTGGTCGTCCGAGAGGCGGTTGTCGACCGCGATCTTGGGACGGGGGAAGTGGCCGTCGCCCCGGGACGTCCGGGTGCGCCGCTCGAGGAGCGACTCGACCGTCTGCTCGCCGGCCAGCACCGCCCGCAGCGCGTCGAGCACGCGATGCCAGTGGGCGCCGGAGGTGACCGTGTCGCCGGTCGGATCGTTCACCTGGAAGGTGTCGATGGCGATGCCGTCGGCGCGGGTGGCGATCTGCGCGGAGATGATGTTGACGCCGTGGGCGGCGAGCGTGCCGGCGATGAGCGCGAAGAGGCCGGGCACGTCACGGGTGACCACGACGAGATCGGACGAGCCGAGGTCGGCATGATGGAACAGCTCGGTGGCGACGGGCGCGCCGTCCAGCCGCGCCACCAGGCGGAGGTGCTCGGCCATCCGCTGCACCCCGGTGGTGGCGAGGTACCGGTCGGCGACCAGCCCCACGTGGGCCTTCACCGCCTGCGCGCCGAGCTCGTCCTTCACCACCAAGCGCAGCCGCTCGACCAGCCGCGTGCGGTTGGGCTTCTCCTCGTGGCCGCCGGTGAGGCGCGCGAGCGTGCGGCGATAGAGCTCGTGCAGCATGGCCGCCTGCCAGGGGGTGAGCACGCCGGGGCCGACCGCACGCATGTCGGCGTAGGTCAGCAGATAGAGCATGCGCAGCCGCTGCGGATCGGCGACCGTCGCCGCGAAGTCCGCCACCGTGCGCGGATCGTCGAGGTCGCGCCGCTGGGCGACGTGCGACATCGTCAGGTGGTGGGCGACGAGGAACTCCACCCAGTCGCCGTCCGCGGCGTCGAGCCCCAGCCGCCGGGTCAGCCCCTGGATCAGCGGGATGCCCTTGGCCACGTGGCCGTGCCCCCGGGCCTTGCCGATGTCGTGCAGCAGCATCCCCAGCATCAGCAGCCCGGGCTTCTCCACCTCGTTGAACACCTGGGCGGCGCCCTCGGATTCCGCCGACTGGCCGGGCGCGAGCGCCTCCATGTGCTCGACGGCCAGCAGCGAGTGCTGGTCGGCCGAGAACTTGTGGTAGACGTCGTACTGCACCAGGCAGGTCAGCGCGCCGAACTCCGGCAGGTAGCGGCCGAGCAGCCCCAGCTCGTGCATCTCGGACAGCGTGAACGCCACCCGCCCCCACGAGCGGCAAATGTCCAGGAACAGGTCGCGCACCACCGGGGAGGCGCGGAAGGCGGCGTCCACCACGTCGAGCGAGTCCTCGATCGCCCGCTCGAGGTCGAGCGACAGCTCGCAGCCGAGCCGGTGCAGGTGCCAGAAGACCTTCATGATCCGCACCGGGTCGGCCCGCAGCGCGCCGGCGTCGCGGTCGGCCAGGTGCAGCCGGCCGTCGAAGAACACGAGGCCGTCGGCGAGCGCCTGCTGGCGCTGGCGGCGCTCGGCCGAGCCGCGGCGGGAGAGCGTCTCCTGGCAGCGGGCGATCAGCCGCCGCGAGATGCGGTGGATGGCCCGCGCGTGCAGATAGTAGTCGCGCATGAACCGCTCGACGCCGAGCGTCTCGCCCTCGCTCTCGTAGCCGAGGTTCTTGGCGATGCGCGGCTGCACGTCGCGGGTGAGCCCGTCGTTCTTGTGACCGGAGAAGAAGTGCAGCTCGTTGCGCACGCGCCACAGGAAGGTCAGGGCGGCGTCGGCGCCCGCCTGCTCGCGCGGGGTGATGAGGCCGCGGGCGGCCAGCTCGCGCAGCGTGCGCGCGCCGAACTTGGCGTCGCCCAGCCACATGGCGGTGTGCATGTCACGCAGGCCGCCGGCCGACTCCTTCACGTTGGGCTCGCCGACGTAGGGCGAGGCGCCGAACTTCCGGTAGCGCTGCTCGCGCTCGGCCAGCGTGAGGCCGAGGAACTCGGCGAAGTCCTGCCGGTAGACGTTGTCGCGCAGCACGCGGCGGAAGTGGGTGAAGAGCCGGCGGTCGCCCGCGATGAGCCGCGCCCCCTGCATGGAGGTGCGGCTGGGGAAGTCGGTGCGGGCCATCGCCACGCAGTCCTCGAGCGAGCGCAGGCTGTGGCCGACCTGCAGCCCGAGGTCCCACAGCGTGTAGAGCAGCTCCTGCATGAGCCGCTGCACGAACGGCGCGAGCTCGCCGTCGTACACCACCATGAGGTCCACGTCCGACGAGGGGTGGAGCTCGCCGCGGCCGTAGCCGCCGAGCGCGACGGCGACGAACGGCACCGGCGCCAGGCCGGCCTCGCGGGCGTCGTTCACCGCCAGGCGCGTGAGCGAGCGCACGACATCGTCCATGAAGCGGGCGTGCGCGTGGACGGACTCCTCGCCCGACGCGCCCTCCGCGTGCATGGCCTTGAGCGACTCCAGACCCTCGGCGAGGACGGCGCGGAAGAATTCGAGCCGGAGGCGTCGCCGATCCTCGACGCGGTCGGCGCCTGCCTCGGCGCGCCGGGCCCGGCGATACAGCTCGGGCGACATGACGGGCAGAGCGTAACAGTCCGTCGCACGGCGAGTCAAATGACGCGGGCCTTCGGCGGCGGCGCCCGCGCTTGATCCGTCCCGCCGCCCGTCATAGAGTCAACCGTTGGTCCCGCCGCAGCGTGGGCCGGACATGGAGGACCCTGAGTGGCGCGACGGCTGTGGCGCGCGGTGCTGGACCAGATCACCCCCTACGATCCGGGCAAGCCGCTCGAGACGCTGATGGCCGAGCTCGGCCTCACCGAGCTCGTGCGCCTGTCGGCCAACGAGAACCCGCTGGGGCCGTCGCCCCGTGTGGTCGAGGCGATCCGGCGCGAGGCCCCGCGCGCGCACCTCTACCCGGACGGCGGCAGCGTCACGCTGCGCGCCGCGCTGGGCCGGCGGCTCGGCGTCGCCCCCGCCCAGCTCGTGATCGGCAACGGCGCCGACGAGCTCATCGGCCTCCTGGCGCTGGCCGCCTTCGAGGCCGGCGACGAGGTCGTCGTGCCGATGCCCTCGTTCGAGCCGTACTCGACCTCGGTGACGCTGGCCGGCGCCCGGCTCGTCGCCAGCCCGCTGGCCGGCTACGAGACGGACCTCGACGACGTCGCTCGCCGGGTGACCGCGCACACCAAGGCGATCATCCTCTGCTCGCCGCACAATCCGGCGACGACGATCATCCGGCGCCGGCCGCTCGAGCGGCTCCTCGCCGCGCTCGGCGACGATCCGCCGCTCGTCGTCCTCGACGAGGCCTATGGCGACTTCTGCGACGACCCCGAGTACCCGGACGGCGTCGCGCTGCTCGCCCGCCACCCGCGGCTGCTCGTGCTGCGCACGTTCTCCAAGATCGCCGCGCTGGCCGGGCTGCGCGTCGGCTACGCGGTGGGCACGCCCGAGACGATCGACCGGCTCGACCGCACGCGGGCGCCGTACAACACCAACCGGCTCGGCCAGGCCGCCGCGCTGGCGGCGCTGGAGGACGTCGAGCACTGG
>JBGQFW010000180.1:0-5109 GCA_041497115.1 Methylomirabilia bacterium | reverse complement strand
TGGCTGGGCTGTAAGTATGGTCGGGGTGGCCGGATTTGAACCGGCGGCCCCCTGCTCCCAAAGCAGGTGCGCTACCGGGCTGCGCTACACCCCGAGGCAGATCGCGTCAGGCCACGAGCGAGTATATCAAACGGTCAGCAGCGCCCGGGCGAGGCGGGCCGCGACGCCGCGATGGCTCACGCGGTGTTTCTCCGCCGGCGCCACCTCGCCGAACGTGCGGCCGAAGGGCGGGTAAAAGAAGACCGGATCGTAGCCGAAGCCACAGCTTCCGCGCGGCGCCTCGGCGATGACGCCCTCGACCGCGCCCTCCACCACCCGCTCGCCGCCGTCGGGGTCCACCAGCGCGATCACGCAGCGGTAGCGTGCGGTGCGTTGCGCCGGCGGCACGCCGCGCAACCGCTCGAGCAGGAGCGCGTTGCGGCCGGCGTCGTCGATCCCCGCGCCGCCCCAACGCGCGGAGTGAAGTCCCGGGGCGCCGCCGAGCGCATCCACCTCGATGCCGGAGTCGTCGCCCAGCGCGGTGGCGCCGATGGTTCGGGCGGCGGCGCGCGCCTTGAGGAGCGCGTTCTCCGCGTAGGTGGCGCCGGTCTCCTCGGGCAGCGTGGCGCCGGGGACGTCGGCCAGCAGCGCGATCTCCCACGGCACGTCGCCCAGCAGCTCCAGCAGCTCGCGCCCCTTGGCACGATTGAGCGTGGCGACGACGAGGCGGGGTTTAGAGCCTAAAAACTTTCTCGGCACGAGACTCCAGCGCCCGGCGCTGGAGGGCGACGAGCTGGCGGATGCCGCGCTCGGCCAGGGCGAGCATGCCGTCGAGACGGGCGCGGTCGAAGGGCACCTGCTCGGCCGTGCCCTGCACCTCGACGAACTCGCCGCGGCCGGTCATGACGACGTTCATGTCCACCTCGGCGCTGGAATCCTCGGCGTAGTTCAGGTCGAGCAGCGGCGTGGCCGCGACGACACCCACGCTGATGGCGGCCACGCAGTCGCGCAGCACCACCGCCGGGTTCACGCCGGGCATCTTGCCCAGCGCGTCGGCCAGCGCGATGAAGCTGCCGGTGATGGCGGCGGTGCGCGTGCCGCCGTCGGCCTGGATGACGTCGCAGTCGATCCACACCGTGCGCTCGCCCATCTTGCCGCGCTCGGTCACCGCGCGCAGCGCGCGCCCCACGAGGCGCTGGATCTCCTGCGAGCGGCCGCTGGGGCCGCGGTTCTCGCGGGTCATGCGCGTGTTGGTGGAGCGCGGCAGCATGCCGTACTCGGCGGTCACCCAGCCGAGCGCCTGCCCCTTGAGGAAGGACGGCACCTTGTCCTCGACGGTGGCGGTGCAGATCACCTTGGTGGCGCCGAACTCCACCAGCACCGACCCCTCGGGGTGCAGCAGGTAGTCGCGCGTGAGCGTGGCGGGGCGCAGCTGATCGGGGGCGCGGCCGTCGGTGCGGGCCATGGCGGCGCTCAGCGCGTCCGCTGGGCGGTGGCCCGCGCGCGGACGTCCCAGGTGCGCTTGTAGTCGGCCAGCCCGCTGACGATCGCGCGCGCGATCTCGTCGCGGTAGCGCGAGTCCTTCAGCCGCTTCTCCTCCTTCGGATTGGTGACGAAGCCGATCTCGACCAGGATGGCGGGCATGGCCGCGCCGCCGAGCACGTAGAACCCCGCCTGCTTGACGCCGCGGTTGGGAATGCGCAGCGCCTGCGTCATCGCGTCCAGCACCGTCTCGGCCAGCCGCGAGGACTCCGACTGGAACTCCGACTGCGCCAGCTCCCAGAGGATCGACTTCACGACGTCGGTGCGGCCGCCGCGCCCGTTGGCGGGCTTCTCGAGCTGCACCACGCTGTTCTCGGCGGCGGCCACCTGGCGGGCGGCGCTGTCGGTCGCCTCCGACGACAGGAAGTACACCTCCACCCCCTGCGAGGCGGCCACGCGGTGGCCGTTGGCGTGGATGGACACGAACAGGTCGGCACGCTCGCGATTGGCGAAGCTGGTGCGGTCGCGCAGCGTGACGAAGTGATCGCTGTCGCGCGAGAGCAGGATCTTCACGCCCAGCTTGTCCTCCAGCAGGCGCGCCACCCGCTTGGTGACGTCGAGCACCAGGTCCTTCTCCTGCAGGCCGCCGGGGCCGACGGTGCCGGAGTCGTGGCCGCCGTGGCCCGCGTCGAGCACGATCGAGCGCAGCGGCGGAAAGTCCGGGCGGGCGGGCAGCGCCGTCTGGGCGGCCGGCCGCATGATGTCCAGCACGAGCCGCGGCGGATCGCGCAGCGCGCTGGCGCGCAGCTCGCCCGCCGGCGCCTCGAGCGTCACCC
Organism: Methylomirabilia bacterium; assembly: GCA_041497115.1. GTDB lineage: Bacteria > Methylomirabilota > Methylomirabilia > Rokubacteriales > CSP1-6 > AR5. Next base: position 2,812 of record JBGQFW010000180.1, on the reverse strand, counting down.
GCAGCAGCGCGTCGGCGCCCGCCCGCTCCAGCCGCGCCTCGCGCACGAAGCCGTCGGCGATCGCCTCCACGCGGGGCTCGCCACCTAGGCCGACGAGGCGGACACGCACTTCGCCGGCCGCGGCCCGCTCGACGCGATGGACGACCGGGGCGGATGTCTCGAGCACGATGCGGGTGAACGAGGGATAGGAGCGCACGCGCAGCTCGTCCAGCTCGAGCGCGCTCGCCGTCTCGGCTGCCGCCGCCGGCGTCTGCTGGGTCGCCGCGGTCAGCTTCGGTCCCACCTGGGTCAGGAAGCTCTCGGGCACGAGCCAGGCGCCCTTGTGCACGACGGTCGGGCCGTCGAGCATCAGCGGCGCGCCGTCGATGAGGACGCGCGACCAGTTGCGCGTCAGGGTGACCACGTGGCCGCCGCCGCGCAGCCGGGCCTGCGTGCCGTCCGCCGGCGCCTCGAGGGTGGCCTTGAGGCTCTCGGCCACCCGGGTCAGCTCGACGTAGGCGCGGCCGTCATAGGAGACGGTCGGCACGCCGCCGCGGGCCGCGGTGGCGCACAGCAGCAAAAGCAGAAGGGGGGCGACGAGGCGCCGGCGCTGCATCGGTACCGGCGATTGTAGCAACGCGCGCGGCTGCGATGAAATTTGCCGGACGGTCTACTCTCCGTACCGGCGGCAGTCGAGCCAGGCGACGCCGGCGGCCCGCCCCTGGGTCACCAGCCCCGGGACCACCTCGGCAGCCTTGGCGTGGACGTCGTGCATGAGGATCACGCCCCGCCGCCAGAGCAGCATCAGGCTCAGCACGCGCGCGCCGACCGCCTCGGCGGAGATGTCGGGGTTCCAGTCCTGCGAATCCAGGTTCCAGAGGACCAGCGTGAGGCCGCGGGCGGCGAAGAAGTCGTCGCCGTCGGCACGGCGCTGGCCGAACGGCGGCCGGAACAGCGGCCGGTAGAGCGGGCCGAAGGTCGCCTGCGCGAGCGCGGCGGTCTCGGCCACGGAGCGCTGCCACTCGGGCAACCGCTGGTGGGAGTCGTGACGCCAGCCGTGCGAGCCGACGCACATCCCGGCGTACGCCTGCTGCAGCGGCGCCGCGCCGTCCCGGGCAACCCGCCGCTCGAGCGCCTCCCCGAGGAGGAAGAAGACCCCGCTGACGCCCGCGCGGCGCAGCGCCGCCAGCGTGGCGTCGGTCGTGCCGCCGGTCTCGGTGGGACCGTCGTCGAAGGTCAGCACGAACTGGCGGTCGCCGAGCTCGTCCCCGGTGCGCTCGCGGGGCGAGAAGGTCAGGATCTCGCTGGTCGGCGCGGGAAAGAGCGCGGCCAGCCGCAGCAGCTCGAGCGCGTACACGCGATGGAACTCGCGGGCGTCCTCCCGCCAGCCGCGATAGGCGTCCGGTAGCGTGGGCCCGAGGGCGTCGGCGGCGCAGAACGGCTCGCGCGGCGCGCACGACGCCGCCGCCGAGCGAAACGCGTCCTCGAGCCGGCGGCCCACCTCGCCGCGCCAGCGCGCGACCGACTCCGCGTTGACCCGGCTCACGCCCAGCGCCGTCGCCAGCGCCGGGCCCTCGAGCGCCTGAGTCTCGGCCAGCGCCGCCGTGAAGCTAAGGATCTCGGCGCGCGAGGCGCGGTCGAAGGCGGCGGCCGAGGTGAGCGGCTCGGGCCAGCGCTGCCGGTCGCCGAGGCCGATCCGCGCCGGCCCCACCGCCGCCGCGGGCGCCGCGCCGGCGAGCGCTCCCAGCAGCAGCAACAGCACGAGGCCGCGGGCGCGCCGCCTCAGAGCGTCCAATAGATCCCCTTCCGGTTGCACCACCAGACGACGCACCAGAGGAGCATCGTCCACTCGAGACCCGCCAGCATGCCCATCCACCCGGCCTGCCCCAGGAGCCCCTGGTAGAGGCCCAGCGCCTGCAGGACGATCCGCACGAGCGGCTGCGTGAAGTAGGCGAGCAGCGCGTTGGTGCCGAAGACGTCGAACAGCCCCGTCCACCGCCGGAATCCCGCAACGTCGATGACGAGGTAGAGGAGCACGAAGGTCAGCGCGCCGATCCCCGCGCTGAACAGCGCGAACGACGAGGACACGTAGTCCTTGTGCATCGGCAGGCCGCTGGCGTGCAGCGCCAGCCCGGCCAGCGTCAGCGCGCCGCCGATGCGCACGCCCTGCCGGATGATGCGCCCGCGCTCGCGCGTCGCCACAGCGTCGCCCACCAGCGTGCCGGCGATGGCGCACAGGCCGTAGCCGATGGACGCCCACGGCGTGCAGTGCACGGTCAGCGGCCGCAGCATGTCGCCGTCGGGCGTGACCACGGTCCAGAACGGGCGAGACGGGTCGCCGAGGGTCACCCACCAGGAGACGTGCCACGTCGCCCACGCGTGCACCGTCGCGACGGCGGCGAGCGCCACCCAGCGCTGCCAGGGGCGCAGCGCGACGGCGACGGCCGCCATCGCGTAGGCCACCGCGATCGCCTGGAGGATGCCCCACCAGTAGGACAGGTGCAGGATCAGCGAGATATAGACGACGCCGGCGACGAGCAGCCCCAGCGTGCGCCAGGCCACGTGCCGCCACCAGCCGGCCTCGCGCCGGCGGCGGCTCAGCGGCACGCAGAGCCCGACGATGAAGACGAAGAACGGCGCCACCAGGTCGGTGAACGTGAGGCCGATGCCGACCTGCTTGAAGGTGTAGGTCCCGGGCGCGGGCTGGGGCACCGCGACGAGGCGCTCGCCGGGGGCCAGCGGCGCGGCGGCCCAGACCTCGGCGCCGTGCACGATCGCCTCGGTGGCGCCGGCGGGGTCGAGGACAACGACGTCGTAGCGGCCCGCCGCGGCG
>JBGQFW010000179.1:0-5163 GCA_041497115.1 Methylomirabilia bacterium | reverse complement strand
TAGTGGATGAGGGCGAGGCCGTGGACGATCTGGTGGGCGGCGACGGTGAGGAAGAACAGCAGCTTCACCGTCAGCAGGCCCCGCACCGCGTGGCCGCCGAAACCGGCGACGATGTCGCCCCCCTCGCGCCAGAGCTTGACCCCCGCCATCAGCCCGGCGACGGCCAGCAGCGCGCACACCACGATGGCGCCCTGCGTGAACAGGAGGAACCCGCCCCACCGGTAGAGCAGCGTGAAGACGCGCTGCACGTTGCGGCTCGAGATGTTGATCCGCTCCAGCGCGGTGAGCCCGGTCTCCAGCGCCTTGACCACCGGCTGGCGGCGGTTGCGGGCGAGGGCCTGGCGCAGCCGCGAGGAGGGCGTCAGCGTGAGCAGCTGGGCGCGCTGCAGCTTGCGGATGAGGTTGGGGATGACGTCGAAGTCGAACGCGCCGTAGCGCAGCACGTAGGCGGTGGCGATCTCCTGCAGCGACGTGCGCCCGTCCATCTGCTCCCACAGGAACTTCTCGGGCTCGCTCAGCAGCAGGTAGCGGTCGGTGGTCGTGTTCTTGAGGATGAAGTTGCGCTGGCCGGCCACCCGCGACGCCATCTCGGCCAGCTCGTAGGAGTCGGCGGCCACCCGCTGCGGCCGGAATTGCACGAACGCGGTCGCGCTGCCGATCTCGCGGACCTCGAAGCTCTCGTCGGCCTCGCGGCGGACCAGCAGCTCGAGCTTGGCGCGGCGGGGCGGCGGCGTGGGGGCGGCGTCGGTCTCTCTCATCGCGGTTCGATGTCGAGGCCGGTCGCCTCGAGGCCCCACCGGGTGACCTCGGCCACCAGGTCGCCGGAGGCGCGCAGCCGCTCGATGAAGATCAGCACGAGCGCGTGGAAGAAGGCGGCCGCCGCCTTGGGGTTCAGCTCGGTCATGCGCCGCAGCCCCTCGCGGTCCAGCGCCAGCAGCGTGACGTCGGAATCGGTCTGCACGGTGGCCGAGCGGGGCGAGCGGTCGAACAGGCTCATCTCGCCGAAGAAGTCGCCGGGGCCGATGCGGGCCAGCACCTGCTCGACGTTGCCGGTGACGGCCTTGGAGATCAGGATCGAGCCGGCGCGGACCACGAACATCTCCTCGCCGGGATCGCCCTCGCGGCAGATGATCTGACCGCGCCGGAGCGGACGCTCCTGCAGGCTCTGGCCGAGGACCTTGAGCTCGGGCTCGGCGATGTCCTTGAACAGCCGCACCTCGCGCAGGAAGGCGAGCGTCTCGGCCGGGCTGGACACCAGCGACCCCGCCGGTCTAGGTGGCCACGCGGCGGATCAGCGCGGTGCGGAAGGCCTGGGCGCGCTCGGCGGACGGCGTCGAGCCGAGGCGCGCGACGGCGCCGAGCACGGTCGAGCGCTCGGTCTCGTTCAGCTCGTACTGGGCGAGGATCGCCTCCGGCGATCGCTGGAGATCCGCGAGGAAATCCGGATCGATCATGGCCCGCCCGATCAACTCCGGAAGCCGCTGCGGCATGGCGCCGAGATCATACCAGAGTGGCATCAGCCGAGGAAGGGCTTGCCCCCGCACACGACGAGCGCGCAGGCGAGCAGCGTGATCGCCGCCAGCGGCGCCAGCGTGGCGAAGTCGAGCGGCGCCGGCGCGGCCGGCGGCGACGCGCTGATTCGCGCCAGCACGGGCCGATAGCGCCAGGCAAACCGCGCGAGCGGATCGCCGCCGGCGGGGACGACCACGAGCGCGAGCGGAATGTCGCCGGGCGGCCCCGGCACCCAGCCCGCGGTGATCGGCGGCCCCGCCGCCGGCACGCCGGCGCGAAACGCCACCGGCCGGGGCGACCATCCGCCCGCGGGGGTGAGGAACGCCGCCTCCGGCGACAGCGCCCACATGAGGTAGAGGTCGAACGCGCCGTCGGCGCCGCCGCGCGGCGTGATCCGCAGGCGCACCGGCTCGCCCGCGCGCACGCGGGCGGGCGTGACGTCGAGCGCGAAGGGCGGCGCCGGCAGCGCCGCGTCGGCGACGGCCGCCAGGGCCAGCGAGGCGAGCAGCGCGGCGGCCAGCCGCCTCACGGCGCCGGCCGCCGGCGCGCGGGGATCGCGACGAGGAGCAGGACGCCCAGCGCGGCCGCCGCGCTGACCGCCGCGCCGACGGCGACGGAGCGCGGGACAAAGCGCAGCTCGATCGCGTGCCGGCCGGCCGGAAGCGCGACGGCGCGGAACGCGTGATCCGCGCGCAGCAGCTCCGCCGGGCGGCCGTCCACGCGCGCGCGCCAGCCGGGGAACCACGTGTCGGTCACCACCAGCAGCGCCGGCGCGTCGCTGTCGGCGACGAGGTCCACGCGCGCGGGGGCGGCGGCGGTGATCGTGACGGCGCGCCGCGCGCCGGGCGGTCCCGCCGCCGGCGGCGTCGCGCAGCCGGCCAGCACGACCTCCGCGCGGGGGTCGAGCGCGCGGCCGCGCAGCAGGCGCAGCGCCTCGGCGTCGTCCGCGCAGCGGGCGCGGAAGACGAGGAACGCGCGGTCCAGCGCGCCCTCGTTCACGTACACGCGCGCGTCGGGGCCGTCGTAGGCGAGCGGCTGGCCGGCGACCAGCGGGGCCGCGCCGGGCGGCAGCATCACGTAGCGGACCCCGAGCAGATCCACCACCGGCGAGGCGAGCACCGCCGCCGGACTGAGCGCCTCGCTGCCGACGCCCTCGAGCGGGTTCTGCAGATAGCCGCGCACGAGGGCGGTGCCGGTGCCGACCGAGCCCACCAGCTCGGCGAGGCGCCGCGGCGTGAGCCCGTCGTAGCCGTGGGCCTCGGCCAGCCCGTAGAGGACGCCGACGTGGCCCGGCATCAGCACGCGCGCCGTCCCCGCGTGCGCGCGCAGCCACGCGATGGCGGGCGTCTCGGGATAGAGCCAGCGCGCGGCGGCGCGCGGCAGGTACGCGAGCGCGGGCGGGGCCACGCTGATCGCCTGCAGCGCGACGAGCGCCGCGCCCCACGCGGCGGCGTTGCCGGCCGGCCCCCGCAGTACCAGCAGCGCGCCGAGCGTGAGACCGGCCAGCGCGAGGAGGAACTGCGCGGCGAGCGGCCACGGCAGGCCGCCGGCGCCCGGCGCGCCGTGGTGGACCGCGACCCAGCCGAGCGCGCCGAGCGCCAGCGCGACGAACGTGAGCCGCACCGGCCAGCCGCGCGCCGGCGCGTCGCCGCGGGCGAGGGCGTCCACCCCGAGCGCGCCGAGCGCGCACAGGCCGAGGTCGAGGTGCGGCATCAACCTGAGATTCGCGCCGAGCGACAGCCCGGGCAGCGTCGCGAGCCGCGCCACGCCGGGCAGCCCGTAGTGGATGGCCGCCACGAGCACCACGTACACGGTGAAGAAGCGGCCGCCCGGCCGGCGCCAGCCCGCCAGCGCGCCGAGCGGCGCCAGCAGCGGCACCACCAGCCCGACGTAGGTCGAGACGATGTTGAACTGCCACGGGCCCCACGCGCTGGCCCCGCTGCCGAACGCGTAGGGCAGGAGCAGCGTGATCGCCGCGCCGGGCGGCACCGACAGCTCGGCCATCCACTGGCTGCGATAGGCGAGCACCGCGCTCTCGCGCGCGTACTCGAGGAACGGCAGCGCCTGCACCGCAGCGAGCGCGGCGCCGAGCAGCGCGCCGGCCGCGCAGCGCGGCAGAAACCAACGGTCGGCGCCGCGCGCCCGCGCCAGCGCCCACGCCCCCGCCGCCAGCAGGGCGTGGAACGCCCCCTGCGGGTAGCCGGCGAAGATCGCCAGCGCGACGGTCGCTGCCAGGGCGGCGACCCAGCGCCGCGTGCCGGGCGCGCGCACGCGCTCGACGACGGCGAAGGTCAGCGGCAGGAACATCAGCGTGCTGCCGAAGGCCCAGCCGGCCCAGCCGACCAGCGTGGTCGAGTACTCGAAGCCGAGCGCCCCGACGAGCGCCGCGGTTGCGCCGACGCCGAGGCCACCGCGCAGGAGCCAGTAGGCGGCGAGGCCGGCGCCGACGAGCTTGAGCGTCGTGATCAGCGTGAGCGCCGCCGCCGCCGGCAGCAGCCACGCGAGCCAGGTCAGCGGGAACAGCAGCGCGGTCTGGGGATTGGCGAAGAACGGCGCGCCCGTGTAGGCGTACGGCACCCAGAGCGGAAACCGGCCGGCGCGGATCTCGGCGCCGCTCCAGAGCAGCGCCGGGTGGAACCATTGCGTGACGTCGGAGAGAGCGGGATTCGCCTCGCCGACGTCGGCGCCCAGCCCCTGCCAGGGATAGCCCGCGTAGAGATTGGCCGCCGGCGACAGCGCGGCGCCGGCCAGAAGCGTGGCGAGGGCGAACAGCAGCGGGGGCAGGACGATCACGGCCACGGCGAGGGCGTCGGTGCGGCGTCGGGACGTGACGGTCACCGTGCGCCGACTCTACGGCGCGCGGTCGGGCGCGTCAAACCGGCGTATCATCGGCGCGTGAGTCACCGCCGGCCCGCGCTCCTCGTCGCCGTCGCGCTGCTGCTGGCGCCCGTCGCCGGCGTGTCCCCCGCCCGCGCCGGGTCGCAGGCGGGGCCCGCCTACGTCACACGCGTCGTGGACGGCAACACGCTCTACGCCGAGCTGGGCGGGCGGCTGGAGGCCGTGCGCTACATCGGCGTCAACGTCCCCGTCGTGGACCACCCCACCCGCGGGCGCGAGCCCTACGCCGGCGTCGTGCGCGAGATGAACCGCCGGCTCGTCGAGTCCCAGTGGATCCGGCTCGTGTTCGAGGACCAGTCGCGCGACCGCGACGGCCGCCTGCTCGCCTACGTGTGGGTGGGCGACCTGTTCATCAACGCCGCGCTGGTGCACTGGGGCTACGCCGAGGCCGCCGCGCCCTCGCCGACGAACGCGCGCTACGCCGCCTGGTTCCGCTCGCTCGAGGAGGGCGCGCGGCGCGACGGCCGCGGCCTCTGGCGCTACGGCGACGTGCAGGCGTACTTCCGGCCGGGTGCCGCCGAGCGTGAGGGCGAGGGCGAGTATCAGGACCGCGCGGCCACCGCGAGCGGCGGCCGCGTCTTCTCGGCGCCGGCGCCGTTCATCCCGGCGCTGCCCGCCGGCACGCCGTCCGCGCCCGCCGCCCCGGGCCTCGCGCCGTCGGCGCCCGGCCGGGCCCCCGGCGGTTACGGCACGTCCGGACCCACCCTGCCGTACCAGGGCATGCCCCGGACGGGCACCACCTACGTGCCCCAG
>JBGQFW010000178.1:0-5218 GCA_041497115.1 Methylomirabilia bacterium | reverse complement strand
CTGCTGGAGGCCGGCATCCCGGTGGCGCCGGTGCGGACGATCCCCGAGGTGGCGAAGGATCCGCACCTCTGGGCGCGCGAGATGCTCGTGAAGCGCGAGGACCCGATCGCCGGCGAGATGTACCTGCCCGGCGCGACGATCAAGCTCTCGAAGACGCCCGCGCGCGTCGGCCCGGTGCCCACGCCCGGCCAGCACACCGACGAGGTCCTCGGCCGCCTGCTCGGCTACGACCGCGCCGCGCTGGACGCGCTGCGGAGAGCCGGCGCGATCGCCTGAGCGTGGGAACCGCCCGCGCGCGGACGCGCCGCCGGCAGCTCGCGGCGATCATGCTCGTCGCCGTCGTGCTCACGCCCGTCTTCAACGTCCTCACCAGTGAGGCCTCCCTGAGATCGGCGATCCGGGGCGTGGTCGACGCCGTCCTCATTTCCCTCGTCGTTGGCGGCTACTTCGTCTTCATCCGCGACGGCTGGCTGCGCCCGTGGTTCCGGCGTCTCGGCTTTCGAGCAGATCTGGCGCTCAGCAGCGCGATCGCGCTCACGCTGTTCCTCGTGGGCCGCGCCGCCGGCCAGGTCGTGACGACCCTCGAGCCGGGGCGCTTCCTGACGAGCTTCTTCGAGCCTCACTTGAGGTATGCCCTGCCCTTCTTCGCTGTCGTCGTGATCGCGGTCCAGTTCGTCGTGCAGATGAACCGCATGATCGGCGCCAACGTCCTCGGGTACTTCGTCGCCGGCGTCTACCACCGGCCGAAGGCCGAGGAGCGCATCTTCCTCTTCCTCGATCTCGAGGGCTCCACGCAGCTCGCCGAACGGCTGGGGAGCGCCGCGTACTTCGAGCTGCTCCGCCGCTTCGCGGACGACCTGACGGAGCCGGTGCTGGAAGCCGAGGGGGAGATCTACCAGTACGCGGGCGACGAGGTCGTGATCACGTGGCCGCTCGAGGCCGGCGTGCGCGCGGCCAACTGCGTCCGCTGCTTTTTCTGGATCCGCGCGGCCCTCGCGCGCCGCGCCGCCGGGTACGAGCGCGATTTCTGCGTGGTGCCCCGCTTCCGCGGCGGACTGCACGGCGGCGCGGTCACCGCCGGCGAGCTCGGCGACCTCCGGCAGCAGATCGTCTTCGTGGGGGACATCCTCAACACCGCCGCCCGCCTGGAGGAGTACGCCAAGCGAGCGGGGCTCGACCTGGTCGCTTCGGGGGCGCTGCTGGAACGGCTCGCGCTGCCGCCCGACATCGAGGCGACGCGGTGCGGAGAGCTCGCGCTCAGGGGCAAGGAGGCACGGGTGGCCGCGTACAGCCTGGCCGAACCTGCGCCGGTCTACGCCTCGACGCGGTAGAAGCCGAGCGCGCGCAGCAGCGGCACGTCCTGGACGGAGTAGAGGATCGCCGGCGCGGTGTCCGTGTTGGCGTGGGCGTGCAGCGCGCGCGGGGGGATCGCGAAGAAGTCGCCCTCGCCCCACGGGTGGCGGATGCCGTCGATCTCGGTGACGCCGCTTCCGGCGAAGACGTGATAGACGGCGCTGGAGGTCTCGCGGTGAGCGCGCGTGCGCACGCCGGGGCGCAGCATCTGCAGATAGCAGCCGAGCGCCGGCACCACCGAGCGGCCGGTGGCGGGGTCGAGGTACTCCATGAGGACGTCGTCGAAGGGATCGGCCTCGCCGGCCGAGCGCCGGAGCAGCTCGGCGTACGCCGTCTCCCAGCGATAGTGCAGGTGGCGCGCCGGCGGCCCCGTGCGCACCGGCTGAGTCTCGCCCTCGTAGGGATCCATCATGAGGTTCTCGAGATAGCGCACGACGGGCGAGTCGAGGCCGTCGGTCCACACGACCGGCTCGCGCCCCTCGTTGCCGTGGTCGTGCCAGGTCATGCTCGGCGTGACGACCAGGTCACCGCGACGCATGACGAACTTGTCGCCCTCGATCGTCGTGTAGGCGCCCTCCCCGTGCAGCATGAAGCGCACGGCGTTGGGCGTGTGGCGGTGGGCGGGCGCGACCTCGCCGGGCAGCAGGTACTGCACGGCGATCGAGATCGTGTGCGCGGCGGTGCGCTCGGGCACCCCGGGGTTGTCCAATCGCAGGATGCGCCGCTCGGCGCCGCGGCCCGGCGCCATGAACTCCGGCGTGCGGCGCACGAGCGGCTCGATGTCGCGCCGGCGCCACACGCGCGCCTGCATCGCCGAGGCCTTGGGGCGGATGAGCGGGCCGGGCTGCAGCCACGGGGCGTCGAGGCCGGCGGCCGACAGGGTCGAGACGAACTCGTCGCGGGCGGACGCCACACTGGCGCGCGTGCTCATGACGGCGTTGCCTCCGTGGCGGCAGTGTACTCCCGCCGGCTCACGGATGCGGGATCCACGGCCAGTACTTGGCGATGGCGCCGGCGTCCACCCGCAGGTCGATGCCGGTGATCATCTCGGCATCGTCGGACGCCAGAAAGACCGCGGCCTGAGCGTAGTGGCGCGGGCTCGGCAGCCGGCCCATCGGGACCATTTTCTGGAAGTCGAGCAGCCGTCCGCGCCGCTCGGGACGCGCCCGGCCCCACGCCACCGCCCGCTCGGCCGCCTCCTCGGCGTCCGTCGCCGTCGGCGTGAGGCTGTTGACGCGGATGCCGTGGCGCACCAGGTCCATCGCCGCGGCGCGCGTGAAGTTGAGCAGCCCGCTCTTGCTCGTGCAGTAGCCGATGTTGTCCGCCTGCCCCTGGTGGCCGGCGGTGGAGACGATCACGATGATGCTGCCGCGCGTGCCCCGCTCCACCATGAGCCGGGCCACGTGCTTGGTGCACAGGAACGTGCCGGTCAGATTCACCGCGAGCTGGCGCTGCCAGCGCTCGAGGTCCATCTCGAGCACGCTCTGGCCGCCGAGGATCCCGGCGTTGTTGACGAGCACGTCCACGCCGCCCCACGCGTCGCGCGCCCGCGCGACCATCGCCGCCACCGCGCGCTCGTCGGTGACGTCGCACGCGAGGCCGAGCGCGTCCCCGCCGGCGTCCCGGATCGCTTCCGCGCACTGCTGCGCGTTGTCGGCCACGACGTCCACGCAGACGACGCGGGCCCCGGCATGTGCGAGCCCCTCGGCGATGCCGCCGCCGATGTTGGGGCTCGTCCCCGTCACGATCGCGACCTTCCCGGCGAGCTTCAAGGGAGCCGACTATAATCGTCGCCGCCGACCGGGTCAACGGACGACCGGCGGCGACGGAGGATCCCACCGTGTCACCCGCCACACGCTGGCTGTCGTGCGCCGCCCTCGTGGCGATCGTCGTGGGCGCCCACGCCTGCGCGGGACGGCCGTCGGGGCCACCGGCGGAGCTGGCCGCCCTGCTGCGCGGATGGGATCGCGAGGTCACTCCCTTCTATCCGTTCCTCGCCAGCGAGCGGGGGCTGCGCCAGTACGACCGGGTGCTCGCCAACGACATCGGCGAGGAGTATCGCCGCGATCTGCAGGCGCTGTGCACCCGCTATCGCGACGACCTGCGCCGCGTCGAGGCCGGCGCGCTGCGCGATGCCGAGCGCGTCAGCTACGACACGTTCCAGTTCCGGCTCGGTACCTGCGTGACGAGCTTCCAGTACCCCTGGCACGTGCTGCCGGTCAACCAGGTGGGCCAGAGCTGGCCGAGCCGCTTCCCCATCGTCGGAGCGGGCAAGGCCAACCACCCGTTCAAGACCGCGCAGAACTACTGGGACTTCCTCGGGCGCGTCGACGGCTTCGTGACCTGGATGGACACGGCGATCGCCAACATGCGCGCCGGCGTCGCCCGCGGCATCACCCAGCCGCGCGAGGTCATGCTGAGCGTGCTTCCCCAGCTCGACGCCCAGATCGTCGAGGACCCGCACACGAGCCTCTTCTGGGAGCCCCTTCGCAACTTCCCGGCGGGCATCGACGAGCCGACGCGCCGTGATCTCACCGGCGCGTACCTCGCAGCGATCCGCGACAAGATCGTGCCGGCCTACCGGCGGCTGCGCGCCTTCGTCCACGACGAGTACCTGCCGCACTGCCGCACCTCGGCCGGGTTCGGCGCCCTGCCCGAGGGTCGCGGCTGGTACAGATGGGCGGTCGGGGTCTCGACCACGACCGATCTCACCCCGGACGAGATCTACGACATCGGCGTCGCCGAGGTCGCGCGGATCACCGCCGCCATCACCGCGCTGCGCGCGGAGATCGCCGCCGCCCATGAGCCGCCGCCGCCCCGCTACCACGAGGTGGACACGCTGCTGGCCGGCTACGCGACGCTCCGCGCCGACGTGGAGGCGGCGCTGCCGCGCCTGTTCGGCCGCTTCCCCCACGCCGGCTTCGAGATTCGCCCGATCGAGGCGTACCGCGAGCGCTCGATGCCGTCGAGCTACGAGTCAGCCGCGCTCGACGGCTCGCGCCCGGGCGTCTTCTACCTGAACGCCGCCGACGTCCGCGGCCGCAACGGCGCCGCCGTCTACCGCAATCTCTTTCTGCACGAGGCGCTGCCCGGCCATCACTTCCAGGTCACGCTGCAGCGCGAGCGCAAGGATCTGCCGGGATTCCGGCGCTTCGGCTGGTACACCGCGTTCGGCGAAGGCTGGGCGCTCTACGCCGAGGGGCTCGGCGTGGACCTCGGCGTTTATCCAAGCCGCTGGGATCGTCTCGGCATGCTGGGCGGCGAGCTGTTCCGGGCCCGTCGCCTGGTCGTGGACGTCGGGCTGCACGCCAAGGGGTGGACACGCGAGCAGGCCGTCCGGTATCTCGGCGGGCCGACGCCGGACAACGAGCGCGAGGTCGAGCGGTACATGGCGTGGCCGGGGCAGGCGCTCGGCTACAAGATCGGCCAGCTCCGGTTTCTCGCCCTGCGACGCCGGGCGGAGGCCGCGCTGGGGGCGGCGTTCGACGTGCGCGCCTTCCACGACGAGCTGCTCCGGGACGGGTCGCTGCCGCTCAGCGTGCTGGAGGCCAAGATGGACCGCTGGCTTGCCGCGGCCCGCCGCTAGCGCGCGCCCTTCGCCCTCGCCTGTTCTTGCAGGTAGCGCACCGAGACGCGCTCGAGCGGCACCGCGTCGGGCGCCAAGCCGTCGGGGTTGCGGTACTCGAAGGGCGCGTCGCGCCCGCCCAGGTGCCTGGTGACGACGAGCCGGCGCCAGGCGATCACCTCCGCGTCGGTGCCGGAGAGCTTCTCCGGCGTGTCGTAGCGCTGGTGGAGCATGACCGCCTCGTCCTGGCGCGAGAAGTTGTACTCGATGATCCAGCGGCGCACCGTCGCGTAGAGCACG
>JBGQFW010000177.1:0-5274 GCA_041497115.1 Methylomirabilia bacterium | reverse complement strand
CTCGCCGCTGACCTGGGCGATAGCGGCGCCGACTGCGTTGGCGACCGCCTGGTGGCGCACGTGCACGACCTCGGAGACGCCGGGCAGCCGCTCGGGGACGAGGAAGCAGCCGCCGCCCACGGCCACCAGCGGCTCTTCACGCGCGTCGGTCTTCATCCGGTCCACGGCCTCCTCGACCATCGCGTGCATGCGCGCGAGCGCGCCCTTCACGAGGTCGCCCGGCAGGCCGGCGACGCGGCGCCGGTCGCCGAGGTCCACCAGCCCGGCGGCGACGGCGACGTCGGTCGCGGTGAGCGTCGTGCCGCCGAAGACGCGCCCCTCCTCGACGAGGCGGTAGCCGACGCTGCGCGGGCCGACGGCACCGCCGTCGGCGGCGACCAGCGAGCCGCCGCCGAGGCCGAGGGAGAGGAGATCGGGCATGCGGAAGAGCGTGCGCACGCCGCCGACCTCGACCACGTTGTTGGCCTCGCGCGGGAAGCCGTGGCGCAGGCTGCCGATGTCGGTCGTGGTGCCGCCGACGTCGATGACGATCGCGTCGCTCAGCCCCGACAGGAAGGCGGCCCCGCGCATGCTGTTCGTCGGCCCCGAGGCGAAGCTGTAGACGGGGAATGCCTCGGCCACCGAGGCCAGCATGACGGTGCCGTCGTTCTGGGTGAGGTAGAGCGGGGCGGTGAGGCCGCTGGCCTCGATGGCCGCGGTGAACGCGCGCGTCGTGCGCCGGGCCAGCTCCACCAGCGCAGCGTTGAGCAGGGTGGCGTTCTCGCGCTCGAGCAGGCCGATGCGGCCGAGCTGGTGCGAGAGCGTCACCGCCACGCCCGGGCACTCCTCGCGCAGGATGGCGGCCGCCCGCGTCTCGCACTCGGCGTTGAGCGGCGAGAACACCGACGCGATGCCGACTGAGGTGAGGCCGGCGGCGCGGATGCGGCGGGCCGCCTCGCGCATGCCGCGCTCGTCGAGGGGCACGATGGGGCGGCCGTCGTACTCGTGGCCGCCCTCCAGCATCACGACCTCGCCGCGCACGAGCGCGGCCAGGTCGCCGGGCCAGTCCACGAACGGGGGCAGCGACGCGCTGGCGGGCAGGCCGATGCGGACCGCCGCCACCCGGGTGAGATCGCGGCGCTGGACCACGGCGTTGGTGAAGTGCGTGGTGCCGATCATGATGGCGTGGATCGGGCCGCCAGCCCGCGCGGTCGTGAGCAGGTCGCGCAGCGCGGTGGTGATGCCGGTCGTGACGTCCGGGGTCGTCGGCGTCTTCACGGCGTGGACGACGGTGGTGCCGTCGAGCAGGACGGCGTCGGTGTTGGTTCCGCCGACGTCTATTCCTACGCGCCGTCGGAGCGCCTTCGCCGGGCTCCGGCGCTCGACGGTCGGGCGTAGAACGGTGGGCGTCCTGTTCGGGCTCCGGCGCTCGACGGTCGGGCGGCGCATGGTGGAGGTACGGCGACGCGTCATGCGAACACCGAGGTGAACTCGAGGTCGTAGCCGAAGGCGCGCGGGCCGACGTGGTCCAGCCCCTTGGGCGTGAGGAGGATGGGCGGCGCCGGCAGGGCGACGACGCTGACGCGCTGGCCGTAGCGCAGCGTCTCGGTGCCGATCGCGTGACCCGACACGCTGTCCATGACGCAGATGAGGTCGGGCGTGGTCACGCGCACCGCCCCGTCGAGCCATCCCACCGCGAACTCGTTCTGGAAGGCCAGCTCGAAGGTGTGGCCGCGGTGGTCGCCCAGCCCGTCCAGGCGGGCCCGGCCGCGCAGGAACCCCTCGGTCGCGCGCCGGGCGACGTCGGCGATCTTGCCGGTGAAGAGCAGCCGGCCGTGCTCTGCCTCCACCAGCGCCTCGATCGGGTCGCGGTGCGCGCGGCGCGCCGCCTGCACCGTGCGGCCGATGCGGATGGCCTTGCTGGTCGAGTACAGGATCGCGCACTCCTTCACTTCCTTGCCGGTGCGCGGCGCCTTGCAGGTGGCGGCGATCGACCCCACCGCCACGCAGGCGGTGCGCGAGAGACGCTCCATCCACTTCCACGACGCCGCCCGCGCCACGACGATCGCGTTGTCGCGCACGTCCACCAGCGTGAGGGGGTACATCTGCAGATCGTGGATGGCGAACGAGGTCATTTGCGCCTCGGGGAACGCGCGCCCCATGCAGTCGGCGTCCACCACCGGGCGGTCGAGGAGGGCGGCGGCCATGAAGGGCTGGATCGCGTTGCCGCCGCCGATCTCGAGCGACATGATGGCGCGGAAGCGACGGCCCAGGTACTCCTCCATCATCGTGACGGCGCGGGCGATCGTGCGGGGGTCGGTGAGGCGCTCCTGGCCCACCAGCGGCGCCCCCATGTTGGAGACGACGGCGACGGGGTCGTCGTCGGCGAGATCCATCGGGTCCAGCAGCGAGACGCGCGCGCCGTCGCGGTAGAGGGCGCGCATGTTCAGCAGCGCGAGGTAGGGACTGCCGCCGCCGCCGGTGCCGAGAATCCAGGCACCGATCGCCAGCGACTCGATCTCCTCGGCGGAGACGGGCCGGAGCGAAGCCATCGTCCGCGTATGTTATCCTGCCGCCGCGGAGGCTGCCATGAAGACCACGCGCGCGCTCGCCCTCCTCGCCCTCGTCCTGTCGCTCGCCCTCACGCCCCTGGGGACGTCCGCGTTCGAGCGGGTCGGCGACCGGAAGATCCTCGTGTTCGCCGGCCGCCAGGAAGTGCCGACGATCGATCCCAGCGTCAAGTACGACTGGTCGATCCGGATGATGCAGCAAGCGCTCTACGACGGGCTGGTAAAGTACGTGGGCAACCCGCCCGAGATCCAGCCGTGGCTGGCCGAGCGGTGGGAGGTGTCGCCCGACGCCAGGACGTGGACGTTCCACCTGGCCAAGCACGCGCGCTTCACCAATGGCGACCCGGTGACGGCCGAGGCGGTGCGGTGGTCGTTCGCGCGCACGCTCAAGCTCAACCAGGGGCCGGCCTGGATGCTGTCGGACTTCCTCAAGGAGGACGGCATCAAGGTCGTCGACGACCACACGATCCAGTTCGCGCTGAGCCAGCCCTACGCGCCGTTCCTGTCGTTCGTGCCGTGGTGGTACGTGATGAACCCCAAGGAGGTGCTCGCCCACGAGCAGTCCGGCGACCTTGGCCAGAAGTGGCTCACCGAGAACGCGGCGGGCAGCGGCCCGTTCCGGATCAAGCGCTGGCAGCAGGGGGTGCTGTACGAGCTGGAGGCGGTGGACAGCTACTGGAAGGGGTGGCCGTCGAAGGACCACGTGGGCGGCGTCATCCTCAAGCTCGTGCGCGAGTCGGCCGCCCAGAAGGCCGCGCTGCTGCGCGGCGAGGCCGACATCGTCGAGGGGCTGTCGGCCGACGACTACGACCAGGTCGTGAAGACGCCGGGCGTCGTGGTGCCGAACTTCCCGGGGATGACGACGTTCGGGCTGAAGATGAACACGCAGAAGGCGCCGACCAGCGACGCGAATCTCCGCAAGGCGATCGCCTACGCGTTCGACTACGACGCCCTGCTCAAGATCTACAACGGCAACGCCGTGCTGCAGACGAGCCCGTTCCCCAACGCGACGAAGGGGCACGTGGCGGTGGCGGGCCTCCCGCGCCAGGACCTGGCCAGGGCCAGGGAGTTCCTGGCCAAGAGCGCGTACGCCAACGGGGGCCTCGAGCTGGAGTACGTGTACGTCCAGGGGCTCGAGGAGGAGCGCAAGATGGGGCTCGTCCTCATCGACAACCTCGGCAAGCTCAACCTCAAGGTCAAGATGGTGCCGCTGACGTGGCCCAATATGGTGGCGCGCGGCGCGAAGGTGGAGTCCTCCCCGGACTTCCTGGCGGTCTTCGCCACGCCGGTCTCGACCGATCCCGACGCGGTCGCCTACCAGTACCACAAGAGCTCCTGGGGCAAGTACTACGGCTCGTCCTTCTACAGCAACGCCGACACGTGGGGCATGATCGAGCGCGCCCGCACGCTGGCCAGGTGGGAGGAGCGCGCGCCGATCTACGCCGAGATCCAGAAGCGGATCGCCGCCGACGCCCCCGAGGTGTTCGGCATGCTGGCCAACCGCCGCTGGGGCATGCGCGACTGGGTGAAGGGGTTCGTGTTCAGCCCGGTCCGCTTCACCGGCGAGGTGGACCTCTACCCGCTGGCCATCGCCGCCAAGTGAGGACGACGGGCCGCTGACGCAGTACGTTCTCGGTCGCCTCGCGTTCCTGGGGCTGATGCTGTTCGGCCTCCTGTGCCTGACGTTCGCCATCTCCCACGTGGTGCCCGGCGACCCGGCGCGGCTGGCCGCCGGCCCCGACGCCAACGCGGCGATGGTCGAGACCCTGCGGGCGAAGTACGGCCTCGACCGGCCGCTCGGCGTGCAGTTCGTCCGCTACCTCGGCGGCGTCGCGCGCGGCGATCTCGGCGAGTCGCTCCGCAGCCGCCAGGCCGTTACCGACGACCTGCTCCGCTACTTTCCCAACACCTTCGAGCTCGTCACGCTGGCGCTGCTGTTGGCCGTCGCCCTCGGCGTGCCGCTTGGCATGCTGTCGGCGGTGTACCGCGACACGTGGGTCGATCACCTCACGCGCGTGGTGTCGGTCTCGGGCGTCGCGCTGCCGGCGTTCTGGCTGGGGCTGATGCTGCAGCTGCTCCTCGCGCTATACCTCGGCTGGCTGCCGCTGGGCGGCCGCCTGGCGCTGACCGCCGCGCCGCCGGCGCCGATCACGCACCTGCTGTTCGTTGACGCGCTGCTGCGCGGCGAGTGGCGGACCCTCGGCGACGCGCTCGCCCACGGGGTGCTGCCCGTCGTCACGCTCTGCTTCCCGGCGCTCGCCTCGATCGTGCGGGTGAACCGCGCCGAGATGCTCGAGACGCTCGGCCGCGACTACATCACGACGGCGCGCGCCCAGGGGTTCTCGACCTTTCGCGTGGTCACGCGCTACGCGCTGCGCAACGCGATGATCCCCACGCTGGCGATGATCGGGCTGCGCTACGGCTGGATGCTGGGCGGCACGATCCTGGTCGAGACCGTGTTCGACTGGCCGGGGCTCGGCCTCTACGCCGTCAACGCCGCCGTGTCCTCCGACTTCCAGCCGATCATGGGCGTGACCCTCGTGATCGGCCTCAACTTCATGGTCGCGAACCTGCTCGTGGATCTCGCCTACGGCTGGCTCGATCCCCGCGTGCGGCGCACGAGAGCGGCGTGAGCGCGCGCGTCCTGACGCTCGACACCGCCGGGGCGGGGGCGGGGGCCGCGCCCGAGTGGCGGCGCTACGCGCGGGCGTACGCGCGCAGCGCG
>JBGQFW010000176.1:0-5341 GCA_041497115.1 Methylomirabilia bacterium | reverse complement strand
GCGCGCGCCGCGCGAGGCCGCGCGCCCGCGGTGGGATCCAACCTTCGACGATCTCTCAGCCGATACCGCATAAACAGCCGTCTGATTGGACAGATTCTAGGCAACGAGCAGGCGCGCGCCGAGCAGTGCCGCCAGCGCCAGGACGGCGGCGCGGGCGACGAGCCGGATGCCGCGCTCGACGTCGGCCGCGGTCGGCGCGCGCCCCTCGCCGAGCCGGTACGCCCCGGGCTTGGCGAGCGTCACGCCGAGCGCGCCGGCGGCCGCTGCCATCGTCCAGCCCGCGTTCGGGCTCGCGGTGCGCTCGCGATCCCGCGCCATCCCCGTCCATGCCGCGCGCGCGCGCCGCCCCGCCGCCGCGACGATCGCCAGCGCCGCCAGCGGCGCCGGCAGCAGGTTGGCGAGATCGTCGAGGCGCGCGGCGATCTTGCCGAAGTGCTCGAGCGCGCCCTCGCGGTAGCCGAGCATCGCGTCGGCCGTGTTCAGCGCGCGGTAGGCCGCCGCGCCCGGCAGGCCGAAGACGAGATGGAAGAGCAGCGGCGCCACGAAGGCGTCGGTGAGGTTCTCGGCGACCGACTCGATCGCGCCGGACGCCACCTGCCCGGCGTCGAGGGCGCCGGTCGGCCGGCTCACGAGGTGCACGCCGAGGCGCGCGCGGGCGGCGGCGAGATCGCCCGCCGCCAGCGCGGCGGCCACCGCGCGCGCCGCGCGCGCGAGGTCGCGCAGCGCGAGCGTGGACTTGAGGGCGGCCGCCTCGAGGAGCAGGCCGGGCCAGCCGAGCGCGCCCGACAGCCGCGCCACGGCGCCGCCGGCCAGCGCCGCCACAAGCGTCACGCTCAGGACGAGCACGCCGCCGGCGACCAGCAGGACGGTCGGCGAGCCGTGGCACCAGCGCTCGCGGCCCCGGGCGAGCGCGCCGCCGATCCACGCGACGGGATGCCAGCGGTTCGGCGGGTCGCCGAGGGCGAGATCGGCGGCAACGGCGAGGAGGACGACCGTGACGGCGTGGAGCGCGGGGCTCAGCGGCCGAAGCGCACGCTGACGCCCGCCCGCGCCGCCCAGTCGGGCCCGGGTCCGGCGACGGCGCTCACCATGGAAGCGTCCACCGCCACGTCGCGGGCGGGCCGCCAGACGACACCGAGATCGAGCAGCGTCTGGTCGCCGCCGCCGCGCTCCTGCCGCGAGGTGTAGGCCACGTCGCCGAAGAGCACCACCGTCTCGGTGAGGTCGCGCGAGACGCCGGCGGCGACGAAGGCCTGCAGCAGGTAGCCGTCGGGCCGCGTCTGGCCGATCGCCGACATTCCGCCGTTCAGGTCCAAGCCGAGCCTCCCGGGCAGGTCGAAGCTGGCCAGCATGATCGCGCCGAAGTCGGTCTTGCCGGAGCCCAGCGGCGCCTCGGTCACCGGCAGCGTGACGAACGGCATCACCGCCAGCGAGGGCAGCGGCGAGCTCTCCGACGGATCGAAGAAGCGGTATTTGACGTTGAACGTGAAGTCGCCGTGCCCGGTGTCGTCCGTCTCGCCGCGCAGCCGCACGAACGGCTCGCCGAGCACACCGACCTCGAGCCGCCCGCCGATACCGACGCGCAGCGCCGCCTCGGCGCGGAACCGGCGCTCGCTCGGGCTGCCGCCGATCCGCTCGTGGGCGTACTGCAGACCGGTCTCGACCTGGACCGCGCCCGGCCCGACCGTCCCCGTGCCGTTGGCAAGGCTCGCGCGGTCGGGCCCGATCGGCTCGGGCTCGTCGGCGCCCCCGGCGCCGACCGGCAGCAGCAGCAGCACGGCCACCAGGACGCCGAGCGACCTCATGCGCCACCGGCGTATCGCCGCCGCAGGTCCTCCCAGAGCGCCGTGCGCTCCCAGCGCGGCTCACGCACCCGCTCGCCGTCGTCGTCCAGCCACGGATTGGGGAAGTACACGGTGATCATCTGCTCGCCCCGGCCGTTCCAGAGGCGGAGCCCCCACGAGCCGGGCACGCAGGAGCCGCCCTCGCCGCGGAAGAACGCCGCCCGCGCGACCCGGCGCACGCGCGCCAGCTCGGGGGTGGCGGCGCCGCCGTGGTCGCTGACGCAGAGATGGAAGTGCCAGGCGCCGGTGTCCACCGTGAGGTAGCCGTCGAGCATGGACAGCCTCGGCGCGGCCGTGAAGCGGATCTCGTAGGCGGCGCCGTCGATCACCGGACCGGCCGTGATCACCGCCCAGTGCGCGCCGAACACCTCCCGGGTCAGCCGCTCCACGGCGTCGCCGGCGACCGGGACGTCGGCGTACTCGGTGACGGAGCCGTCGGGCTCGCGCACGACCTCGCGGATGGCGCCGGCCATGGCGCGCATCCTACCGCGGAACCCGCCGCGCGCGTCAGCGCAGGTCGAAGACGACGGGCACCTGCACGCGCAGCCGCCGCGGTCGAACCCCGGCCGGGAACGGCACGCGCTCCAGCCCGCGCACGGCCTCCAGCGCCGCGTCGTCGAGCAGGCGGTGCGACGACGACACGGCCAGCAGCACAGCGCCGATCGCGCCGGTGGGCTCGATCTCGACCTCGAGCTGCACGGTGCCGGTGAGACCGCGGCGGCGCGCCGCCGTCGGATACGTGGTGGAGTCCGTGATCCGCTGCCGCAACAGGGCGAGATAGCCGGCGTACTCGGCGCCGCCGCCGTCGCCGGGGACGGCCAGCGCCAGCGTCCCGCCCTCGCGGCCGGCGGGCGCACCGCCCGTGCCGCTGCCACTCCCCCGCCCGCCCGGCGCGGCGACTGCACCGCCCCCGTCGCCGGCGCCGGCCGAGGGCGAGACGCGCCGGACCGCGGCGCCGCCACCCGGTGTCGTGCCGCCGCCGGACGACGGCGGCGGCGTTGCGGCGGCGGATGGCGCCGGCGACGGGGGCGCCGACTCGAGGGCGAGGCTCACCGACGGCGCGAGCGCCGGCGGCGGCGCGATCTCCACGGGCGCCGCGGGTGGCGGCGTCGCGCGCGGGGGCGCGGCGGGCGGGCGCGGCGAGGGCGCGGCTGTGCGCGGCGCCGCCGCGTGCGGCGCGGCCGGGGCCGGCGGCGGCGCGCCGCCCGTCGAGGCGTCGCCGGCCGCGGGCGCGCCGCCGCCGCCGAATCCGCGCACGAGGTCTACGAACAGCAGGCGCGGCGCGGGAGAGCCGAGCGCGGCGACGAGGCCGAGCACGAGCGCCACGTGGATGGCCGTGGAGAGCAGCAGCCCGCTCGGCAGGCGCCTCACCGGTTCGCCTCCAGCCACCGCGCGACGCCGGCGGCCAGCGCGGCCCGCGCCGCTCGCGCCACGACCCAGCCTGTCGTGCTGATCGGGCCGCCGAACGCCAGCGGGCGCCCGCGGCCGGTGGCGGCGACCACGACGGCGTCGGTGGAGGTGCCGCTCGCGCGCCGCCCCTGCCAGGTCACGCCGGCCTCGGCGAGGACGAGCGCCTTCACCTCGGTCAGCGTGAGGACCAGGTTCACGAGCGCGGCCGGCACCAGCGCGGCGTCCACCACCGCGATCGTGTTGATGGTGCCGGGCGACGCCGCCGCCGGCGCGCTCCAGCCGGCGGCGACAGGATTGCTGAGGCCGACGGTGGCGATGACGAGGGCGCCGACGTCCTGCGCGCGCTCTTCCGCCACGCTCGCGCGCTCCGTCCACGCCGCGGTGAGGAGTCCCACCCGTGGCGCCGGCAGTCCCCGACGCGTGGCGAACGCGTCCACGCGCAGCTCGGCGCCCTCCCATGGGCAGTCCTTGGCCACGTGGAGGTTGACGATCGTCCGCGCGCGGCCGAGACCGCCGCCCGCCACCGCGGAGGAGAGCACCGCCAGCGGCGCGGCGGCCGTCACCACCACCGCCTCCGGCCCGATCTCGACCTCGACGCCCTCGATCGCCGTTATCGGTTCGCTCAGAATGACATGCGCAGTCCGACGAGGGCGTTGACGCCCAGCGCCGGGAACCCGCGCACCTCCGCGTACCCCTCGTTCAGCAGATTTTGCACCCGCGCCGTCAGATCGACCGCCCGCACAAACGCGTAGCGGTTCAGCAGGCGGTAGCTGCCGCCCGCGTCGATGCGCGTGTGGCCGCTATTGTAGACGCCGCTGGCGCCGCCGGTGGGCTCGAACTGCTCGGTGACGGCGGTGACCTCGGTGAACAGGGTCAGCCGGGGCACCGGCCGCCACGTCAGGCGGCCGTTCCAGCGATGACGCGGCTCGCGCGGCAGCAGCTGGTTGATCGCCAGGTTCTCGCTGTCCGTGTAGGTGTAGTTCACCCCGAGGGTGAGCGTATCCGTCAGATCGGTCTCGGAGGTGAACTCGATGCCGGCGCTGCGGGCGTGGCCGATGTTCACGCCCTTCACGAACGGGGCGGTGGTGGTGAAGACGAACGAGATCAGGTCCCGCACGTCGTTCTGGAAGTACGTCAGGCCGAGCCGGATGCGGTCGCTCCAGAGCCGCTGGTCCACGCCGAAGTCGTAGGAGAAGCTGCGCTCGGGCTTCAGCGTGGCGTCGGAGAACCCGGGAAAGAACAGGTCGTTGAAGGTCGGCGCCCGGAAGCCGGAGCCGGCGCCGCCGCGGATGCGCGTGCCCGTCTCCTTGATGAGGTACGACAGCGATCCCCGCTCGGTCGTCGACCGGCCGAACTGGCTGCTGTCCTCGACCCGCACGCCGCCCGACATGAACAGGCGGTCGAGCGCACGGAACGTCTGCTGGAAGAATCCCGAGCGCGTGTCGCTCTCCGCGGCGAACGGAAAGGCGCCCTGGCTGTCGGCCGTCTCGTGGCGCAGCTCGAGGCCGAAGGTGCTGGTGGACCACGTGCCGAGGTGGAAGTGATTCAGCCACTCCGCCTCCTGGCGCCCGACGCTGATGCGCGACGGAAACTCGCAGGGCGGGAAGGCGCAGCCGAAGCCGAAGTCGGGCAGGTCGATGAAGATGTTGGTGTTGTGATACTCCCCGACGCGGGCCTCGCTCTCCCACCACGAGACCGGATGCGTGTGCGCGGAGAGGCCGATGATGCGCGTGTCGCTCAGGTTCGTGTCGTTATGGTCGATGATCGGATTGCGGGGCAGCGGGACCGTCAGGAACTTGGTCGGCAGGCCCGTGTTCGTCTCGTTCCAGCGCAGGGTGAACGACACGCTGGTGTTGGCGGGCAGGGCCGCCCCCAGTCGCAGGCTCACCGCGTTCTCCGAGGCGCCGTCGTTCTGGGACCGGCCGTTGGATTCCAGATGGGAGGTCGACAGCGCGTAGTCGAACACCTGCCAGGCGCCGCTCACCGTGCCGCGGCTGTGGAGGGTGTCGTAGTTGCCGACCTCCTGCTCGACGGTGGCCGAGAACGGGCCCTTGCCCTTCTTCGTGATGATGTTGATCACCCCGCCG
>JBGQFW010000175.1:0-5345 GCA_041497115.1 Methylomirabilia bacterium | reverse complement strand
GCGGGCCGACCGCGCTCGGCCAGTAGTAGTCGTAGATCGCGCCCCAGCGGACGCGGTCGTAGATCATCTGCTGCAGCTGGTGCAGCAGCGCCTGGCGCTTCTTCTTGTCGGTCTCGCGCGACTGCTGCTTGTAGAGGGCCTCGAGGTCGGGATACGTGCCGTAGGTGTACACGCCCTCGCTCGGCAGCGTCTCCGACAGCCGCGAGGACGCGTTGCCGTAGACGGCGTTGACGCACATGCACAGCCCCTTGAGCTTCTTGGTGGCGAGCGTCGTGTAGAACGCCGCGCGCTCCATGGTCCGGATCTTCGTGCGGATCCCCACCACCGCCAGGTAGTTGCTGATGGCCTCGCCCGCCGAGAAATACGGCGGCCACGGGTGCAGGTCGCCGGCGTCGAACCCGTTGGGATAGCCGGCCTCGGCCAGCAGCTTGCGCGCGGCGGCGGGGTCGTAGCGGTACGGCTCCAGGGGCAGCGCGAACTCGAAGCTCTTCGGCACGACGTTGCCCGTCGGCTTGGACGCGCCCAGCGTCTCCGCCTCGCTGAGCGCGCGCGTGTCGATCGCCTGCATCGCGGCCAGGCGCACGCGCTTGTCGGCCCACGGCGACTTGGGGTCCCACTGGTCGAGGAAGTCCAGGTAGAAGGTGCCGATCCCGCCGGAGAACGCCAGCTTGAGCTTGGGGTCGCGCTTGACGTCCTCGGCCTGGGGCGCGTCGAGCAGGTAGGCGAGGTCGACCTCGTCGCGCTTGAGCATCGCCAGCCGGGTGGTGGCCTCGGGCACGCTCTTGTAGACGAGCCGCTTGACGCTCGGCATCTTGCGCCAGTACCCCTCGTAGGCTTCCATGACGAGCTCGATGCCGGGCGTGCTGCTCACGAACTTGTAGGGGCCGAGGCCGATCGGGTGCTTCTTGAAGCCGTCGGGGCCGACCTGCTCCATGTACTTCTTGGGCACGATCCAGCCCGCGCCGGTGGCGAGCGTCCCGTAGAAGGTCATGAAGTCCGGCCACGGCTCGTGCAGGTGGAAGCGCACGCGCGCCGGCCCGACGATCTCGACCTCGCGGACCTTGTCGTGCAGCAGCTTGCCCTTGGCCCGCAGGAAGCTGAACTTCACGTCCTCGGCGGTGAACGGATCGCCGTTGTGGAAGCGCAGCCCTTCGCGCAGCTTGAAGTCGTAGACGCGCTGATCGGCGCTGACCGTCCACGACTCGGCCAGGCTCGGCGTGAGGTGGTTGCCGGGCATCGGCTTCACCAGCGCGTCGTGCAGCGCGTAGAGGACCCAGAACGGCGTGAGCACGCCCGCCACCTCGCCGGGATCGAACCACACCGGCGCCAGCGTCACGTAGAGCGCCCAGCGCATCTCGCCCTGCGGCTTCGCCTGCGCGCCGGCGTCGGGCACCGGCGTGACGGCCAGCAGCAGCGCGGCGGCGAGGGCGAGACGGCAGGCGTGGCGATGGAGCGATCGGGCCATGGCAGGATCCTCCCCGGCGGCTGGTGTACGGGCGCGAAACGTGGCAGGGATAGTAGCATGTCGCCTGACGGCGCCGGCGGGCCGGCGCTAGGCGGTCGCCAGCGTCCGGCGTCGCTCGCGATGATACGCGGCGAGCGTGGCGTTGGCCTCCGCGATCGTCGCCGCCGCCTCCGCGATCGCGCCGACGTCGCGCCCGGGGACCACCACGTACAGCTCGTCCTCGCCGAGGTCGGTGTAGACGCGGTTGCCGACGCAGCCGGCGCTCGCCACGACGCCACCGGCGAGCGCGGCGGGCAGCGCCATGCAGGTCGGCCGGCCGAAGAGCGGCGCCTGCGCGGCCACGCCGGCGCGGGCGGCCGCCTCCTGCAGCAGCATCAGCCGGCCCGGCCGCCCCGCGAAGAGGACGACGTCGGGATCCACCGGGGTGTCGCCGAGCGGCGCGTAGACGACGGCGCCGGGCGTGCGCGGCAGCCGCGGGATGCCGGGCACCTCCTCCATCCGGAGATAGCCGAGGCCGGTCATGAGCGTCAGCGTCTGGTCGAGCTCGGGCGCGCGCCCGGGCGGCAGCGGGATGTTGTGGGTGTGGCTGCCGATGGGGCAGTTGTGGTGATCGGCCGGCACGGTGTAGAAGGTCCGTCCCTGGGCGGCGAGCCGCCAGAAGCTGCACCCCGACGGCTCGGTGCCGGTGAAGGGAGCCGTGCCCGCCGGCGGCGCGTCCCGGAACGCGACGGCCACCGGCCGCCGGCCCAGCCCGAGCGCGGCGGTCAGGCGCTGCTCGATCGCGCGATAGTCGGTCACTTCCACGACTCCACCATCTTCGGCTTGCGCTCGGCGCCGGCCTGCACGCGATAGAGGACCATGCGCGTCACGCTGGTGACCTGGTGGATCTCACCCGCGGGGAAGATGACCGTGTCGCCGGGCTTGAGCGTGACCTCGCGCCGTCCGTCGTTGAAGAGCCCCTCGCCCTCCAGCACGTGATAGATCTCGTCGGCCGTCGGATGCGAGTGCACGGGTGACGTCTGGCCCGGCTCCCAGCCGACGACGCTGATCGAGCAGTAGGGTGTCTCGGCCAGGAACTTGTAGACGTGGTGCTCGGGCGAGAACTCCTTGAGCGCGCGCAGGTCGAACGTGTCCATGCCGGTGTCCTCCTCGGATGCGTCGCGTACTATACAGGAGTCATGGACATGTCCAATATTCCGTTCGGCACCACCGACTGGTCCGCGGTGGAGTCGACCACGCATCGCGGTGAGACCGGCACTGCCACCTGGCGGACGCGTACGTTCAACGGCATCCGCGTGCGGATGGTCGAGTACACGCCCGGCTATCTCGCCGACCACTGGTGCTCCAAGGGCCACATCCTGCTCTGCCTGGAGGGCGAGCTGCACACCGAGCTGGCCGACGGGCGCGCGGTGGTGCTGCGGCCGGGGATGAGCTACCAGGTCGCCGACGGCGCCGAGGCGCACCGCTCGCGCACGGCGACCGGCGCCCGTCTCTTCGTGGTGGATTAGGCGGAGCGCGAGTCCCGGCGGCCGTCGGGCGCCGCCGGGACCCGCGTGCGGTGAAGCCTCAGGGGCAGGTGGTGCCGCCGTTGCTGTTAGCGGCGGTGCTGTCGCCGCTGCCGCAGATCAGGAACGTGCCGACCGCGGTGCTGGAGTACTTGTAGGACGTGCCCGAGCCGGTCCAGCTGGCGGGCAGCGTCGGCATGCTGTTGATGAACGGGCCGCCGACCTGGTTCTGCCCGTTGGTCTGCTGCGTGAGCAGGACGGCCGGCATCGCGCCCGACTGGTTGTTGGCGCTCGGGCAGGTGGTGGCGGCAGAGCCATTGTCGGGCAGGCCGCCGCAGTGCGCGGAGTAGATGCTGATGGCCGAGGCCATGGCGCGCGTGTCGGCCTGCGCCTTGGCGATGCGCGCCCGCGCCTGCACGTTGGCGTAGAGCGGCACGGCGATGGCGGCCAGGATGCCGATGATCGCCACGACGATGAGCAGCTCGATCAGCGTGAAGCCCTGCTGACGACCCAGCCTGATTCGCTTCGTCCAGAAACCCATCATGAGTGTCTCCCTGAGGTTGAATGCCGCGGATGTCGCTCCGAGCTGGGCGGCCTCCGCGGGAGGGCGGCCCATCCTCACTGCCCTGAGGCGACGGGCTAGACGGCCGGCGGAGCGCGGGACGGCTGGAGCGCGGGCGCGGGCGCCGGGGCCAGTCGCGCGAGGGGCGTCGGGAGGATCCAGACCGACGTCCGCTCGGGCGCCGCCGCCCGCGCCAGCGCGGCCGGCGGCGCGCTGGGCGACGAGGTGATGAGGCTGACCACGTCGTCGTGGTCGCCGTTGTCGTACAACCCCCCCGGCGAGTCGGGATCCGGCGGGCTCGCGTACGCCAGCGACCTCAGCAGGAGCACGAGCCCGACGAGAACGAGCGCAAGTGGTCGCGCGATCATGCTGTTATCAACTCTAGTGCAACGGCCACTCGCATTGCAATGATGGCGAGCGCCGTGCCGGCGGCTCAGGCGGGGGCCGCGCCCATCCGCGCCACCTGGGTCCGCCGCCAGTCGGCGCGCGAGGCGAAGCCCGGGCGGCGGCGGCAGATGGCCTCGGTCTGCCGCATGATCGTCTCGGCGGGTGCCTCGATGTCGAAGGGCTCGGCGAACGGCTGGGGGGTGTGCCACGGCGTGTCCACGAAGAGCTCGATGCGGTTGCCCTCCGGGTCGGCGAAGTACACCGACCACGCGTTGCCGTGGGTGACGATCCGGAACTCCTTGACGCCGTCGTCGCGCAGGCGGGCGTGCATGGCCTGGAGATCGGCGAGCGCCGGCACCTTGAAGGAGATCTGGTTCACGACGTTGTAGTCGGCGCCGGGCGGCCGCCCGGTGACGAGGACGAGCTGGTGGTGCTCGTCGGGGTCGCGCGAGAGGAAGACGAGGGTGCGTCCGGTCTCGTCCAGCGTGCCGCGGTCGGTGACGAGCAGCCCGAGCGCGCGCGTGTAGAAGTCCGTCATCCGGGCGATGTCGGTCACGTGGATGCCGAAGTGGCTGAGCGCGGCCGCCGGGGCTGTCATGGTCGCTCCTCCCGGGACCGAGCATATGATACAAACGGTCCGCGATGCGCATCGACTGGGACGTGCCGATCACGGTGAGCGACGGCCTCGTCCTGCGCGCCGACGTCTTCCGTCCGCCGGCGTCCGGGAAGTTCCCGGTCATCCTCTCCTACGGCCCCTACGGCAAGTGGCTGCACTTCGAGGACCTCTACACCGACCAGTGGCGCCGCATGGCCGCCGAGCATCCCGACGTCGTCGCCGGCTCGACGAACCGGTACCAGAACTGGGAGGTGGTGGACCCCGAGAAGTGGATTCCCGACGGCTACGTCTGCGTGCGGGTGGACTCGCGGGGAGCCGGCCGCTCGCCCGGCGTGCTGGACATGTGGTCGGCGCAGGAGGCCCGCGACCTCTACGACTGCGTCGAGTGGGCAGCGCGCCAGCCGTGGTCCACCGGCAAGGTCGGCCTCAACGGCATCTCCTACTTCGCGATGAACCAGTGGCAGGTGGCGGCGCTGCAGCCGCCGCACCTGGCGGCGATCTGCGTGTGGGAGGGGGCGGCCGACTACTATCGCGACCTCTCCCACCACGGCGGCATCCTGTGCGCGTTCGGCCGGGCGTGGTATCCCTCGCAGGTCGTGCGCGTGCAGCACGGCCGCGGCGCCCGCGGCTATCGCTCGCGCATGACCGGCGACTGGGTGTCGGGGCCGCCGACGCTGACCGAGGAGCAGCTGGGCGCCAACCGCCGCGACTTCTGGCAGGACTGCCGCGACCACCCGATGGCCAGCGACGAGTACTGGCGCGCGCGCATGCCCGACTGGTCGAAGGTGCGGGTGCCGCTCCTCTCGGCGG
>JBGQFW010000174.1:0-5706 GCA_041497115.1 Methylomirabilia bacterium | reverse complement strand
GGCCAGCGTCTCGGCGGTGACCGTCACCTGCTCGGGCAGGCCGTGGGCCAGGACCTCCATGAAGGAGTGGTCCTGGCCGAAGACCTCCTGATACCAGCCGGCCGTCTGCCGCGCCCGCTCGAGGTCGCCGGCGGTGATGGCGCGCGAGACCTCGGAGTTGAGGCAGCCGGAGAGCACCAGCAGTCCCTGCGCGTGCTGCGCCAGGAGCTCCTTGTCCACCCGCGGCTTGTAGTAGAACCCCTCCAGGTAGGCCTTGGAGACGAGCTTGATCAGGTTCTGGTAGCCGGTGAGATCGCGCACGAGCACCGTGAGGTGGTTGGCCCCCTCGTAGCCGCCGTCGTGCGAGCCGCGCTCGGTGCGGCCGCCCGGCGCCACGTACAGCTCGCACCCCACGATCGGCTTCACGCCCGCCTTCTGGGCGGCCAGGTAGAAGTCGATCGCGCCGAAGAGGTTGCCGTGGTCGGTCAGCGCGATGGCCGGGAAGCGCAGCGCCCGGGCCTTGGCGACGAGCTTCTCGAGCTGGGCGGCCCCGTCGAGGAGGCTGTACTCCGAGTGCACGTGCAGGTGGACGAACTCGGCGTGCTGCACGGCGAGCGGCTACTCGAGCTCGATCGTGGCGGGCGGCTTGTTGGTCACGTCGTAGAGCACGGCGTCCACCCGGTCGAGCCGGGCGAGCGCGCCCGCGATCTCGTCCACCACCGCCGCCGGCAGCCGCGCGAAGTCGGCGGTCATGCCGTCGCGCGAGTTCACCGGACGCAGCACGATCGTCTCGCGTCCGGGGGCGGCCCCCAGCGGCACCATCGCCACCGGGAACTGCCAGATCGCGTCGTTGAGGCCGTGGGTGCGGACGATGCGGGTGACGACGACGTCGGCCGCGCGCAGCAGGGCGATCCGCGCGCGCGTCAGCGCGGCCGGATGGATCGCCAGCCCCTCGACCCCCCGCCCGTCGCGACGGTACGCGACGAGCCCGACCCGGTTGATGGCCCGGTGCTCGTTGGTGATCCGCCGCGCGAACGCGCCGGCCGCCTCGGCGTCCGCGAACCCCTCGACGGCCAGCATCTGCGAGTACGAGCGCTCGTCGCCCTGCACCCCGACCGTGCGGATCGGCACGATCCAGCCGCGCACCCCGGACGGCAATGCGATGTCGGGTCGCACGACCGCCGCCTCATGCTCGGCGCCCAGGCAGCGCACGGCCAGCCCGGGGCCGGGGAAGGGATGGCGCCAGACGACCTCGTGCGGCAGGCCGAGCTGCTCGCCGAGCACGCGGACCTCGTCCTTGTAGAGCTCCACCAGCGGCTCGATGACCCGCCCCTGCTCGATCAGCGCCTGGATCCGCTCGACGCGGTTGTGGTGGGTCTTGATCTTGGCGGAGTGGCGGGCGCCGCCCGACTCGATCGTGTCGGGGTAGATCGTCCCCTGCCCCAGCAGCCACTCGTCGTCGCGCAGGCCGAGGCGCGCGAACTCCTCCGCCTGCACGGTGACGAACGTGTCGCCGATGATCTCGCGCTTGCGCTCGGGATTGGTCACGCCGTCCAGCCGCGCGAAGAAGTCGGCGCTGCGGTCGGCCACGTGGATGGCCGCGCGGCCCGCCTCGCGCGCCAGGTGCTCGATGGCCTCGCCGTCCCCCTCGCGCATGAAGCCGGTGTCCACGTAGAGGCCGAGCACGCGCCCCGGCCCCAGCGCCCGGTAACAGCAGTAGAAGGCCACCGTCGAGTCCACGCCGCCGCTGATCAGGAAGAACACCTTGCGCCCGGCCGCCCGCGCGCGGACCTCGTCCACGATCTGGTCGACCCGCGCGCGCGGATCCCAGTCGCGCGTGCAGCCGCACACGCCGAAGACGAAGTTGCGGTAGATCTCGGTGCCGTACTCGGTGTGCACGACCTCGGGATGGAACTGCAGCCCGAAGAGGCGCCGCCCCAGGTGCTGCATCGCGGCGATCTTGCAGTCGTCCGTTTCGCCGATGATCGTGAACCCGGGCGGCACGTCGCTCACCGTGTCGCCGTGGCTCATCCAGACCGTGAGGTCGCGGGCGGGAAGGTCCTGAAACAGCGGACTGTTCTCGTGATGGAGCGAGGAGTGTCCGTACTCCTTCACGACCCCCCGCGACACGCGGCCCTCGAGGTCCTTGGCGATGAGCTGGTGGCCGTAGCAGATGCCCAGGATCGGCACGCCCAGCGCGTAGATCGCCGGATCGACCGCTGGCGAGGTCGGCTCCGTCACGCTGGCGGGGCCGCCCGAGATGATGAGGCCGCGGGCGCCGGCGAGGTCGGGAGCGGGCCGGTTGATGTCGGCGACGACGGCGTGCACGCCCAACTCGCGGATGCGGCGGGCGATCAGGTGGCAGTACTGACCGCCGGCGTTGAGCACGACGATCTGGTTCACGGTCGGGCCCTGCGCGGCGGGCGCGACGACACCGGGGCGCCTCCTACCGGGGCCGCCCCAGCTTCTGCGCCTGCTGGAAGACCTTGCCCTCGGTCTTGATCGTGGGCGCGATGATCAGCTCGGTCTGCTGCAGCTCGCGGATGCTCTGCGCGCCCACCGACCCCATGCAGGTGCGGATGGCGCCGACCAGGTTCAGCGTGCCGTCCTCGGTGAAGGCCGGCCCGAAGAGGATCTGCTCGAGCGAGCCCGCGATGCCCACCCGGATACGGGTGCCGCGCGGCAGGTTGGCGTGCGGCGTCGCCATGCCCCAGTGGTAGCCCCGGCCCGGCGCCTCGGTCGCCCGCGCGAACGCCGAGCCGATCATCACGGCGTCGGCGCCGGCCGCGAAGGCCTTGCACACGTCGCCGCCGCTCGTCATGCCGCCGTCGGTGATGACCGGCACGTAGCGGCCGCGCGACTTGTAGTACTGGTCGCGCGCCGCCGCCGCGTCGGCGGTGGCGGTGACCTGCGGCACGCCCAGGCCGAGCACCTCGCGGCTCGTGCAGGCCGCACCCGGCCCCACCCCGATGAGCAGCCCGTCCACGCCGCAGTCCATGAGCTCCAGGCACGCCTCGTAGGTGACGCAGTTGCCGATGATCAGCGGGATCGCCAGCGACTTCTTGAGCTTGCGGAAGTCCACCGGCGTGTACTCGGTCGCGATGTGACGGGCGGTCGTCACCGTGGACTGCACCACGAAGATGTCGGCGCCGGCCTCCTGGGCGATCTGGGCGAAGCGCTCGGCGCGCTGGGGGATCGAGGAGACGACGGCGGGGCCGCCGCCCTTCTTGATCTCCTGGATGCGCTGGTGGATGAGCTCTTCCTTGATCGGCTCGCCGTAGATCGACTGGATGATCTTGGTCGCCTCTTCCTGGCTGGCCGACACGATGCGCTCGAGAAACTCCTCGGGGTTGGCGTAGCGCGAGAAGACGCCCTCGAGGTTCAGGACGGCGAGGCCGCCGAGGCGCCCCATCTCGATCGCCAGCCGCGGTCCCACGACGCCGTCCATGGCCGCGGCGATGATGGGGATCTCGTAGCGATGGCCGAGGAGCTCCCAGGAGATGTCCACTTCACTGGGGTTGACCGTGAGGGCGCCGGGGACGAGCGCGATATCGTCGAAGCCGTACGCCACCCGCGCCTTGCGCCCGCGACCCACCCACATCCCCATGCGCCGTCTCCCTGTTCGCTCTGCTTCGGGTTCCCCGCCTGATCCCTAAATATAGGGATCGCCCGCCTGCCACCCACTAGATTTAGCGCAGTATACCGACCACCCCGGGGGGTGTCAACGCCGGGCCCTCACCCCGGGTGCGCGCGCTCCCACAGCAGCCGCAGCCCCTCGAACGCCAGGTGCTCGTGGACCTCCCGCACCGAGCGCGCGACGTTGGCGATGAGGCCGGCATGGCCGCCGGTGGCGATCACGCGCGGCTCGCCGTCCATCTCGGCCCGCATGCGCTCGACAATGCCGTCGACGAGGCCGGCCCAGCCGTAGATAATGCCCGACTGGATGTTGCTCGCGGTGTTGCGCCCGATGGCGTCCTTGGGCCGCACCAGCTCGACGCGGAAGAGGCGGGCGGCCCGGTTGAGCAGGGCGTCGGCCGCCGTGGCGATGCCGGGCGCGATGGCGCCGCCGATGAACTCGCCGCGCGCGTTGATGCAGTCGAACGTGGTGGCGGTGCCGAAGTCGATCACGATGAGCGGCGGGCCGTAGAGGGCCACCGCCGCCACCGCCTTCACCACGCGGTCGGCGCCGACCTCGCGCGGATTGTCCACGTTGAGCGGGATCGGCGTGTTGACGCCCGGCTCGACCGAGAACGGCGAGATGCCGAAGTACTTCTCGCACATCCACTCGAGGTTCTGCTGCGCCGGCGGCACGACGTTGGAGATCGCCACGCCCCGGATGCGGCCGGCCTCGATCCCCCGCGTGCGCAGCAGCGTCTCGATGAACAGGCCGTACTCGTCGGCCGTCTGCTCGCGCCGGCTGGTGAGGCGCCACGAGACCAGGAGGCGGGCGCCCTCGTAGACGCCGATCTTGGTGTTGGTGTTGCCGACCTCGATGACCAGCAGCATCGCTAGGTGACCTCGCCGGCGACCACGCGGCGGCGCCGACCCCCCTCGTCCACGAGCAGCGCCCCGTCGTCGTCCACGTCCACCGCCACCCCCGACACTCCGTCCACCGTCACCGGGCGGCCGAGCGTGTCGGCCAGCGCGCGCCAGCGCGCGCGCACCGGCTCGAATCCCTCCGCCTCGAGCCGCGCGCGCCAGCGGTCGAGCGCCTCGAGCACGGCGGCCAGGAGCGTCTCGCGGTCCACGTCGCGGCCGGTCGCCAGCCGGAGCGACGTGGCGCGCGCGGCCAGCTCCGGCGGGAACGCGCGCTGGGCGACGTTGATGCCGATGCCGAGGATGGTCGTGCCCTCCGGCAGCCGGCTCTCGAGGAGGATGCCGGCGATCTTGCGACCATCCACAAGGACGTCGTTGGGCCACTTCAGCCGCGGCGCCACCCCGGTGACGGCGGCGAGCGCCTCGGCCACGGCGACGGCGGCGACGAGCGAGAGCGTGGGCAGGCGGGCGGCCGGCAGGCGCGGGCGGAGGACGACCGAGACGAGCAGGCTCGCGCCCGGCTCGTCGTGCCACGTCCGCCCCCGGCGGCCCCGCCCGGCCGCCTGCGACTCGGCGACGACGACGGTGCGATCGGGCGCGCCGTCCGCCGCCAGCGCGAAGGCGATCGCCTGGGTCGAGTCCACGCGGCCCAGCCGCACGATGGACGGCGCGGCTGCCGGCGCCGTCATCCCACCCACCCCAGGCTGGCGACGAGCTTGGCGTGCAGCGCCTCCTGCTCGACGAGCTTCTCGCGCTCCTTGTCCACGACCTCGGCGGGCGCCCGCTCGCTGAACTCCGGGCGGGCCAGCTTGCCGCGCGTGAACGCGATGGCGTCGCCCACGCGCTTGATCTCCTTCTCGAGGCGCTGACGCTCGGCGGCGAGATCCACCAGCCCCTCGAGCGTGACGTAGATCTCCGACCGGCCGATCACGCCGAGCGCCGAGGCGCGCGGCCGCGTCGCGCGCGGATCGATCGTCACCCGCGCGCGCGCCAGCGACTCGATGAGCCCGGCGTGCGCGCTCAGCAGCGGTTCGTCGCCCTCGGCCGCCTTCACGATCACGCTGCGCGTCTGGGCCGGCGAGAGGCGCATCGCGCCGCGGATGTTCCGGATGGCGGTCACCGCCTGGATGAGGACGGCCATCTGGCGCTCGGCCTCCGGATCGGCGCCGGTGCGTGAGGCCTTCGGGTAGG
>JBGQFW010000173.1:0-5750 GCA_041497115.1 Methylomirabilia bacterium | reverse complement strand
CGGGAGGAGGAGCGCGATGGCCGAGCTCGAGCCCGTTCACCTGCTGCGCTGGATCGACGCCAACCGCGGCGCGTTCGCCCCGCCGGTCGCCAACAAGGAGGTGTTCCCCGAGAGCGAGTTCATCTACCAGATCGTCCGCGGGCCCAACGCGCGCAACGACTTCCACATCGATCCCGGCGACGAGATCTTCTACCAGCTCGCCGGCGACATCACGGTGCGCTGCCGCGAGGCCGACGGCCGGCTGCGCGACGTGGCGGTGCGCGAGGGCGAGGCGATGCTGGTGCGGGCCGGCACGCCGCACTGCCCGATCCGTCCGGCCGGCACGTGGGGGGTGGTGATCGAGCGCAAGCGGCGGGCCGACGAGCTGGACGCGCTGGCGTGGTTCTGCGAGCGGTGCGGCGTGCTGCTGCACCAGGAGCGCTTCGCCTGCGCCGACATCGAGCGCGAGCTCACGGTGCTCATCGAGCGGTTCAACGCGAGCGAGTCGCTGCGCACCTGCCGCGCGTGCGGCGCCGTCCTGCCCGTCCCGCGCGGCGTCTAGGGGGTTGTCGCACGCGCGCCGTCCGCGATATGATGGCTCGACGGCAGGACAGTTGGGCCTGCGCTCACTCCCGTATCTGTCGGACTTCCGGGCCGACGTCAGACGAGCCAAACGGGGAGGGACCCATGCCCGACGCACGTACCGAGTCTCCGCTCCTGATCGCCTTCGTCGACCTCACGCGATTCTTCGCCCAGAGCCACCGCGTCACCGACCTCGAGCTCGCCGACACCCTGGACGAGTTCTACCGCCGCGTGGCGGTGGTCGTCGAGAAGGCGGGGGGCCGGGTCGTCAAGTACATGGGCGACGCCGCGCTCGTCGTCTTCACCGGCGATCGGGCCGACCGCGGCGTCCAGGCGCTGCTCGAGGTCAAGACCGCCGTCGACCGGCTCATGGAGACCCGCGGCTGGGACTGCCGCCTGACCGTGAAGGCGCACTTCGGGACGGCGGTGGCGGGCGCCTTCGGGCCGGCCGGCGCCTTCGACGTGCTCGGCAAGGCGGTGAACACGACGGCGGTGCTCGACGGCAGCGGCGTGACGCTGTCGGTCTCCGCCTTCCGCAAGCTGGGGCCCGAGATGCGGCGGCGCTTCAAGAAGCACACCCCGCCGATCACCTACATCCGCGCCGAGGACGCGCGGGTCAGGGCCGGGCGTACTGGTCGATGATGAAGCGCGAGATCGAGTGACGGGAGGGTAGCGGGGGCATCGCGTCGCAGGGAAACCAGCGCGCGTCCTCGAGCTCCTCGCGGTCGATGACGACGTCGCCGCCGGCGTAGGTGGCCACGAAGCCGATCATCATCTGGCTGGGGAAGGGCCAGTTCTGGCTGCCGACGTAGCGGATGTCCTTGACGTCGACGCCGACCTCCTCCTTGATCTCGCGCGCGACGCACGCCTCCAGCGACTCGCCGTTGTCCACGAAGCCGGCAATCAGCGCGTAGCGGCCGGCCGCCCACTCGGCCTTGCGGGTGAGCAGCACGCGGTCGCCGTCGCGCACCAGCACGATGGTGGCGGGGTGCAGGTGCGGGTAGTGCTCGTAGCGGCACGCCGCGCAGCGCTTGCCCCACTCGTTCTCGATCCGCGTGGTCGCCGTCCCGCAGCGCGGGCAGAAGCCGCTGGTGGACTCCCACCAGAGCGCCTGCATGGCCATGCCGCCCAGCGAGAGCAGCGGGTCGGGCAGCCGCGCGCCGCGCATCGGGATGAGCGTCTCGCGCGTGAGGCCGGGCGGCACCGGCGCGTCGGCGGGGACCGGCACCACCCACACCGGCAGCGCGTGATAGGTGCCGAGCCAGAACGGCGCGGCGCCGTCGAGCGGCAGGGGGCACTCGCCGGCGGGCAGCCGGAACTCCGCGCCGTCGGCGACGACGAGGAGGCTCTGTCCCTGGACGAGCAGCCAGTGGCCGCGCGTGTCGGCGGGCGTGCCGCCGCGCTTGGCCGGCGTGAACGTGGCGCCGAGGATGTCGCGGTTGAACGGCAGATGGACGGTCAGCGGCGTCGTCATCGCCACCACGGATAGAAGGGCGGCATGTCGCGGCTCGGACGGCCGGTGAAGCGCGGCGGCCGTTTCTCGAGGAACGACGTCACGCCCTCGTGGGCGTCGGGCGAGCGGCCGGTGTGCCACATGCCGAGCGAGTCGAGGCGGTGCGCCTCGCGCGGGTGGTCAGCGCCGAGCAGCCGCCAGAGCATCTGGCGGATCAGCGCGACCGACACCGCCGAGGTGTTCTGCGCGATCTCCCCCGCCAGCGCGCGCGCGGCGGGCAGCAGCGCCTCCGGCGCGAGCACCTGGCTCACCAGCCCGCCCGCGCGCGCCTCCTCGGCGCCGAACACGCGGCCGGTGTACGCCCACTCGGCGGCCTGGGCGATGCCGACGAGCCGCGGCAGGAACCAGGTGCTGCACGCCTCCGGCACCACGCCGCGGCGCGCGAACACGAAGCCGATCCGGGCGGCGCTCGAGGCCAGGCGCACGTCCATCGCCAGCGTCATGGTGATCCCGAAGCCGACCGCCGGCCCGTTGATGGCGGCGATCACCGGCTTGGTCATGTCGAACAGGCGCAGCGTGACGAGGCCGCCGCCGTCGCGGTGGTCCTCGGCGCGCTCCCCGCGCCCGGGGCCGCCCGCGAAGGTCGCCCCGCCGCCGCCGAGGTCGGCGCCCGCGCAGAACGCGCGGCCGGCGCCCGTCACGATCACCGCCCGCACGTCGTCGTCGCCGTCGGCGCGGTCGAACGCGGCGACCAGCTCGCGGATGACCGTGGTGTTGACGGCGTTGAGCCGGTCGGGACGGTTCAGCGTCACCGTCGCCACGCCCTCGGCGACGTCGTAGAGCAGCGTCTCGAAGGCCAGGTTCACAGGCTCGCCTCGGACGGCAGGGCCCCAGCCCCGCGACGTCCTGCGGCTCGCACAGCCATCTCAGAAGCCGAGGGCGCGGACGTTCTCGGCCGCGGCGGGCGCGATGGGCTCCACCGCCGCCGGCGCCGTCACCGGGAGCTTCTGCACCTGCGGCAGCACCTCGGCCGCGAAGAGGCGGATGTTGCGCTCGGCCTCGTCGTAGGGCATTCCGGCGTAGGAGAAGACGCCGACGAAGTGGCTGTTGCCGGTGCGCCGGTGGATGTCGAGGATGCGCTCGTAGCACTGCTCGGGGGTGCCGGCGACCTGGAGGTTGACGAAGTAGTCGATCACCCGGTCGGTGCCGTACTCGGCGATCTTGTCGGCCATCTTGCCGTAGTACTCGTAGCCCCTGGTCTTCGCCAGGTGGTCGCCGGCGAACTGGTAGTGGTCGAGCACGGTCTGGTAGTAGCCGCCGATCCAGTGGCGCGCCTGCTCGCGCGCGCGGTCGGCGCTCGCGTCGCAGAACGTCCACCCTGCCGAGATCGGCGGCGGCGCCTCCACGCCGTTCACCTGGCGGTAGACGGCGCGGTACGTCTCGAGCTCCTGGGCCACCTCGTGCCACGGCTTCTGCGGGATGATCAGGATGCCCACGCCCAGCTTCGCCATGATCGGCAGCGACTCCGGCGAGACGGCCGCCGCGTATGTCCGGCCGCGGAACGACTTGAACGGCGCCGGGCGGATCGCCGCGCGCGGCTGCCTGACGTAGACGCCCTCGTACTCGCAGTAGCCGCGCTCCAGCCCGCCCAGGATCGTCTCCGCGCACTCGACGAAGCGCGCGCGCGACTCGTCCATCGAGAGGCGGAAGCCGTCGAACTCCACCTTGCCGGCGCCGCGGCCGAGCCCGAGGATGAGCCGCCCGTCCGCGATGTTGTCGAGCATCGCGATCTCTTCGGCGGCGCGCATCGGGTCGTGCCACGGGAGCACGACCACCATGGACCCGAGCTGCGCGCGCCGGGTGCGCCCCGCCATGTAGGTGAGGAACTGCAGCACGTCGGGGCACATCGTGTAGTCGGTGAAGTGATGCTCGACGCCCCAGACGGACTCGAAGCCGAGCGGCTCCGCGAGGTCGGCCAGCCGCAGCTCGTGACGGTAGACCTCGCGGTCCGTCCGTTTCTGCTGCGGGTTCTGGAAGACGGTGGCCATCCCGACGTGCATGCGGATTCCCCCTTCGAGTGCCGAGAGTAGCCTCGACCCCGTGACGCGTCAATGCAGGGGTGGGGTAGTATCATCGTCCGGCATGATCGCGCAGACCGCCGAGGTTCGTGAGCAGCATCGCTTCGACGTCGCCGCCCTCGAGCGCTACCTGTCCCCGCGGGTGGCGGACTTCCGCGGGCCCATCGAGGTCCGCCAGTTCCGCGGCGGCCAGTCCAACCCGACGTACCATCTCGCCGCCGGCGGCCGCGAGTACGTGCTGCGCCGCAAGCCGCCCGGCAAGCTGCTGCCCTCCGCCCACGCGGTGGACCGCGAGTACCGGGTGATCACCGCGCTCGGTCGCACGACGGTGCCGGTGCCGCGCACGTACGTGCTGTGCGAGGACGACGCCGTCATCGGCACCGCGTTCTACGTGATGGACTGCGTTCACGGCCGCGTGTTCCCCGACCCCGCGCTGCCCGGCGCCACCGCGCGCGAGCGGACGGCGATCTACGACTCGATGAACGACGTGCTCGCGCGGCTGCACACGGTGGACTACGCGGCGATCGGGCTGGGCGACTACGGGCGCCCGGGCAACTACTTCACCCGGCAGATCCATCGGTGGACGCAGCAGTACCGCGCCTC
Organism: Methylomirabilia bacterium; assembly: GCA_041497115.1. Taxonomy (GTDB): domain Bacteria; phylum Methylomirabilota; class Methylomirabilia; order Rokubacteriales; family CSP1-6; genus AR5. The sequence continues at coordinate 1,055 of JBGQFW010000173.1, read as the reverse complement.
GGAGACCGAGCGCTTCGAGTCCATGGAGCGGCTGATCGAGTGGCTGCCCGCCCACCTGCCCGCCGACGACACCACCACGCTCGTGCACGGCGACTTCCGCCCCGGCAACATGATCGTGCATCCGACCGAGCCGCGCGTGGCGGCGGTGCTGGACTGGGAGCTGTCCACGCTCGGCCATCCGCTCGCCGATCTCGCCTACAACTGCATGCCCTACCGGCTCGGCATGGAGTGGGACGGCTTCCGCGGCAAGGACCTCGCCGCGCTGGGGCTGCCGAGCGAAGCGGCGTACGTCGCCGACTACTGCCGGCGGGTGGGACGCGCGGGGATCCCCGACTGGGACTGGTACGTCGTCTTCGCGATCTTCCGGCTGGCGGCGATCGCCCAGGGCATCATGGGCCGCGTCATCGCCGGCACCGCCAACGACCCGCAGGCCCGCAGCCGCGGCGAGCGCGCCCAGCCGCTGGCCGACGCCGGCTGGACGATCGTCCAAGGAATGAAGTAGCAGTCGCCCTACGCCACCTCGAAGAGGCCGGCGGCGCCCATGCCCCCGCCGATGCACATGGTGCAGACGACGTAGCGGGCGCCGCGGCGCTTGCCCTCGATGAGCGCGTGGCCGACCATGCGGGCGCCGCTCATACCGTAGGGGTGGCCGATCGAGATGGCGCCGCCGTCCACGTTGAGCTTCTCCATCGGGATCCCCAGCTTGTCGCGGCAGTAGACGACCTGTACGGCGAACGCCTCGTTCAGCTCCCACAGGTCCACCTGGTCCATCCGCACGCCGGCGCGCTCGAGCAGCCGCGGCACCGCGAACACGGGGCCGATGCCCATCTCGTCGGGCTCGCACGCCGCCACCGCGAAGCCGCGGAAGATGCCGAGCGGGGCGAGGCCGCGACGCTCGGCCAGCTTGCCGTCCATCACCACGCACGCGGAGGCGCCGTCGGAGAGCTGGCTGGCGTTGCCGGCGGTGATCACGCCCTTCTCGCCGGCCACCGGCTTGAGCGCGGCCAGCCCCTCGGCGGTCGTGTCGGCGCGGTTGCCCTCGTCGCGCTTGAGCG
>JBGQFW010000172.1:0-5837 GCA_041497115.1 Methylomirabilia bacterium | reverse complement strand
CTCGATATGAGTGGCGCGCGCCAGGAGGTCGTGGCCGAGGCCGACGTCGTCCTGGCGCTGGACGTCACGAGCTTCCTCGGCGCGCTCGGCGAGACCGACCGCGCCACCCGCGCGGTGCGCCTGATCAACGAGGCGGCGCGCGTCATCGCGATCTCGCTCGACGATTACGCGATCCGGAGCTGGGCGCACACCTTCCAGTCGCTGGTACCGGTGGATCTGCCGATCGCCGCCGACGCCGGGCTGGCCCTGCCCGCGTTGCTGGCGGCGGTGAAGGATCGCCTCGCGCACGACCGGCGCGCGGCCGAGCGCCGGCAGCGCGCCGAGCGCTTCGGGGCGCGCCACGCCGCGCTGCGCGCGGAGTGGCAGGCGACCGCGAGGCTCGAGCGGTCGCTGGTGCCGCTGGCACCGTCGGTGTTCGCGGCCGAAGTGTGGGAGGCGATCAAGGACGAGGACTGGGTGCTCGCCAACGGCACCGCCAAGGGGTGGGCGCGCCGGCTCTGGGACTGGCAGCCCGCGCGCACCTACGGGGGCAGCGGCGGCGCCGGGCTCGGCTACGGGCTGCCGGCGGCGCTCGGCGTGACGCTCGCCCACCGGGGCACGGGCAAGATCTGCGTCAACCTCCAGTCCGACGGCGATCTGCTCTACGTGGTGAGCGGCCTCTACACCGCCGCCCACCACCGCCTGCCGCTGCTGACGGTGATGTTCAACAACCGCACGTACGGCAACGACGAGGAGCACCAGGCGGTCGTGGCGAAGGCGCGCGGGCGGCCGGTCGAGAACAAGGTGGTCGGCATCCGCATCGACGACCCCGCGCCGGACTTCGCGCGGCTGGCCCAGGGGTTCGGCGTGCACGCGGAGGGGCCGATCGAGACGGCGGACGCGGTGGGCCCCGCCCTGCGCCGCGCGCTCCGCGTCGTCAAGGACGGGCGGCCCGCACTGGTCGACGTGATCACCCGCCCGTGACGGCGGCGGCCCGCCCCGCGTAGCGCGCGTAGCACCGCACCGCGTTCTCCCAGAGCAGCTTGCGTCGCGCCCCCTCGGAGAGCGACGTCCAGCCCATCACCGCGTCCACCGACTTGGGGAACCAGCTCTCCGAGTGCGGGTAGTCGGTGGCGAACATCAGCGTGTCCTCGCCGAGCGCCTCGATGGCCTGCCGCAGCGACAGCTCGCCCTCGTGCAGCTGGATGGACTGGAAGTACTGCGGCCCCTTGATGTAGTCGCTGGGCTTCTGCTTGAGCGCCGGCAGCGCGTGGCGCGACATCTCGGCCAGCTCGTCCAGCCGCGCGGCCCAGAAGGCGAGCCAGCCGTGGCCGCACTCGAGCGAGGTCAGCCGCAGGGTCGGGTAGCGGTCGAGCACGCCCGCGCCGATCAGCGCCGCCATGTTGCGCTGGGCGTTCCACGCGTGGCCGGCGGCGCGCTGCAGGAAGACGTTGTCCCACGTGTCCCACACGCCGGGCGGGTAGGGGATCGTCATCGTGAACGAGTGGATGACGACGGTGAGGTCGTGCTCCTGCGCCGCCGCCCAGATCGGCTCCCACGCCGGCTCGTCCAGCGACATCTCGGGCGGGCAGATGGGGAAGATGCCGACCGGCCACGGCTCGCGACTGCAGCGCCGGATCTCGGCGACGGCGGCGCCGGCGTCGCGCGCGGAGACGAGGATCACGCTGGTCAGCCGGTCGGGATACGGCGCGCAGTAGTCGGCGAGGAAGCGGTGGTACGCCTGGTGCATCGCCGCCTCGAGCGCGACGTCTTCGAGGCCGGCGAACGCCGGCACGCCGCCCGAGGGCAGAATCATGTTCACGTCCACGCCCTCGATGTCCATGTCGCGCACGCGCGCGTGCGAATCGAAGCTCACCCGATCGGTCGGGAAGGGCGGTCCCTGCCAGCGCACGTCCCACGGCGTGCCGCCGTCGCGGGCGCCGCGCGCCGTCCCCGACGGCGGCTCCACGCGCTCGAGCGAGCCCAGCCGCCGGTTCAGCTTCGGCCGCTTGCCGATGAGATAGCGCGACATGCCGGCCTTGGCCGGGCCGCGCCCGACCAGCGGGCCGAGGGCGGTCAGCCGCGCGCGGTCGGCCGCCGACAGGTACGCCTCGATCGGCTCGACGGGCTCGATGATGTGGGTGTCGGCGTCGAAGATCCGGAATCCGCCGCGCGCCATTCCCGCCGCGCCCCGCTGCGCCTACTTCTCGGCCGCGCGCACGGCGGCGGCCCCCCCGTTGACCTTGACGCGCTGGCCGGTGTCCTTCAGCGTCGTGCCGTCCCAGTGGAAGACCCAGAAGTCCTTCTCGACCATGTTGCCGACCAGGATCGTCCGGCTGTCGGGAGTCCACACCGCGCCCTGCGACCAGTGGCCGATCGGCGCCTCCGCCACGCGCGCGAGCGTCTTGCCGGTGACGCGGACGATCACCAGCTTGCCGGCGTCGTTGTAGAAAGGCGACTCCTTGGGGCGGTTGCTGCCGTTGTGGACGACGACGGCGACGACGGAGCTGTCCGGCGCGATCTTCAGCCCCTCGGCGGTCGCGCCGAGGACGCCGATCGTGTCCACGACGCGCGGCGGCTTCGCCGTCACGTCGATGAGGCTCACGCTGTCGCTGTCACCGGTGGCCGCGCCGGCGAGGGCGCCGACGACGGCGAAGGCGCCGTTGGACGCGATGTCGAGCACGGTCGGGCGCTGGCCGGGCGCCATGTCGCGCTTCGTGTACTCGACCTTGGCGCCGTCGATCGAGAGCACCGACACCTTGTGGTCGGCGTTGCGCGAGGCGAGCGCCATCTTGCCGTCGGGCGTGATCGCCACCATGCCGCCGCCCGCCTTGGGGCCGCCGACCTCGACGGTCCCCGCCGGGGTCACCGTCTTGCCCTGGATCGTGAAGACCGACACGGTGCCGTCCTGGATGTTCGAGACGAGCGCCAGCGTACCCTGGCGGTTGATGGAGATCCCCGACGCGCCGTGGCCGGCCTCGAGCGTGGCGAGCACCCTCGGCGGGCTCGATTTCAGATCGATCACGGTGAGGCGGTTGTCGGGGGCCTGCTTCTTGGGGTCGGTCGGGTCCACTTTGCTCGAGGCCGTTACCAGCGCCAGGCTCTCGTCCGGCATCACCGCGATGCTCAGCGGCGGGCCGACCACGCTGACCGGCGCCTGGACCTCGCCGATCACGCGGGGCGGGGAGGCCTTCAGGTCGATGACCGACACGGTGTCGGGCGGCGCGTTGGGCACCACCGTGACGACGCCGTTCACGAGGATCACCTTGTTGTCGTTGCCGGACACGGCGATCTGCGCGCCGGCGGCCGGGGCGAGGGCGACGAGTCCCAGCAGGGCGAGGCCGGCGCTGAGCGGCGCGTGGCGAAGCGTCATGGCGTCCTCCTGACGGATCGAGTGGGCCACATCATAGGCGATCTCGCGGCTCACCGTTGCGCGCGTAGCGGCGCAGCACCAGCCGCAGGTGATCGCGGAAGTGCGGCCGCAGGCGGTTCGTCCAGTCGGTCTGCCGCGCCTGCGTCCACTCCGCCGACTCCACCACCGCCGGCGCGGCCAGGTGGTAGAGGGCGACGTACGTGCGATTGCCGCTGCTGCCGCGGAAGCGGCGCGCGCAGAGCACGCCGGGGACGGCGGCGAGCGCGGGGATGTGCTCCTTGTCGTACCACTCGTTGAACTCGGCCTCGAGCTCCGGCGCGATGTTCATCGCGTTGAGCAGCAGGCCGCCGGCGCCGGCGGGCGGCAGCCGGTCGCCGGGCAGGGTCTGGTCGCCCTCGAAGCGCATGAGCCGGTCGACGCGCGCGGTGACGCGCTTGGACCACGGCGAGAGGTTGTCGCCGCCGATCGCCAGGTACGCCGGGCTCTCGAGCACCGCGACCGTCTCGAGATCGTAGGTCGCGACGGAGATCCGGCGGTCCTCGGCGCCGAGCCAGCGCTCGCACGTCAGGAACCCCGGCACGCGCCGGCGCTCGGGCAGGTGCTCGGTGTCGTACCAGTCGTGGAACTCGTCCTCGGCGGCGCGCCCGATGTTCATCGCCGCGATCAGCGTGCCCTTGGCCATGACCCAGCCCTCCCGGGGCCGCATTGTAGTCCCCCCGCACGCCCGTGCGATCCTGGGTCGGGAGGAGACGCCCATGGCCCCCGGAACGCCGGTCCGCGCCACACCCAGCCGCCCCCAGGCGCGCGAGTGGGCGATGGTGCTCGAGGCCGCCGGCATTCCCCACCGGCTCGTCGAGCGGGACGACGGCTGGGAGCTGATCGTCCCGCCCGACGACGTCGCGCTCGCGCTGGGGCTCCTCGACGCCCACGACGATCGCGAGGAGAACGACGACGAGCCGGCCGGCGACGCGGCGGCCGCACCGGAGCGGCCCATGACGATCGCCGGCGTCGTCGTCGCGCTCGGGCTCGTCGGGTTCTTCGCGATCACCGGTCCACGCGCGGGGGGCAGCGCGTGGTTCGCGCGCGGCAGCGCCGACGCGACGCGGCTGCTGGCCGGCGAGTGGTGGCGCGCCGTCACGGCGCTGACGCTGCACGCCGACGTCCAGCACCTGGTCGGCAACGCCGTCGCCGGCGCGCTGCTGATGACCGCGGTGATCCGGCAGCTCGGGCCGGGCGTCGGCCTGGGGCTGCTGCTCCTCGCCGGCGCCGGCGGCAACGTCCTCGCCGCCCTCGGTCGGGCCGGTCACACCTCGGTCGGCGCCTCCACCGCGATCTTCGGCGCGCTCGGCGTCCTCGCGGCGCTGCGGATCCTGAGCGCGGGCCGGCAGGCGGGAAAGTGGTGGGTCGTGGTCGCCGCCAGCCTGCTGCTCCTGGTGTTCCTCGGCACCGCGCCGGAGGCCGACCTCGTCGCCCACGCCGCCGGTCTGCTCGTCGGCGGCGCGCTCGGCGCGCTCGCGGCCCTGACGCTGCGCCGGCCGCCGCCGGCGGCCGTGCAGTGGCTGCTGGTGACCGCCGCCGCCGCGGCGGTGGTCGGCGCCTGGCGTCTGGCGCTCTGAAACGCGCTACACTGCGCCGCGATGCGATTCGGCGTCTGGCTTCCCAACTGCCGCCACCTGGCCACGCCGGCGATCATCCGGGCCACCGCGGCGCGGGCCGAGCAGCTCGGCTACGACTCCGTCTGGGTCAGCGATCACGTCGTGGTGCCGCACGCCAACGTCGTCAACTTCGGCGAGACTGTCTTCGACCCGCTCATCACGCTCGGCGTCGTGGCGGGCGCGACCACCCGGGTGCTCCTCGGCACCACGGTGCTCATCGTCCCCTACCGCAACGCGGTCGTCACCGCCAAGATGATCGCCTCGCTCGACGCGCTCAGCGGCGGGCGCGTCGTGCTCGGGATCGGCGCGGGCTGGGTGGCCGCCGAGAGCGCGATGCTCGGCGTGCCCTTCGCGGAGCGCGGGGCCATGACCGACGAGCACCTGGCGGCGATGCGGGAGCTGTGGACGAGCCGGACACCGTCGTTCGCCGGCCGGTACACGCAGTTCAGCGGTCTCGCGTTCGAGCCCAAGCCCGTGCAGACGCCGCACCCGCCGATCTGGGTCGGCGGCCACAGCCGGGCGGCGCTGCGCCGCACCGCCGAGGTGGGCGCCGCCTGGCATCCGATCAATCGCCCGCCGGCCGAGCTGCGCGACGGCCGGACGGAGATCGCGCGGCTGTGCCGGGCGCGCGGCCGCGCCGACACCCCGGCGCTCACGCTGCGCAACGACGTCCGCATCCTGGCCCCCGGCGAGAGCGCGCCGACGTCCACCCATGCCGGGCGCGTGCTCGCCGGCGACCCCGCCGCCCTGGTGGATCAGATCGCCGAGCTGGCCGACTGCGGCGTCGAGCACCTGGTGGCCGAGTTCCTCGCCGCCGACGGCCGCGAGCT
>JBGQFW010000171.1:0-5874 GCA_041497115.1 Methylomirabilia bacterium | reverse complement strand
CCGACCACGCTGCCGGCCGGCCCGCCCGGCGTCAGCGTGAGCAGCGTCTTGGGCGCCAGCTCGTGCTTCTTGTTGACCATGGCGAAGTACAGGCTGGCGCCGTTGTTGGTCGTCACCAGCTTGTTGGCCATGTACGCCTCGTTGTTGGACACGTCGTTCCACCCCATCACGCCGGGCGGCTGGATCTTGTGCTTCTGGATGGAGTCCACCGCGAACTGCAGCCCGGCCAGGTTCGCCTTGAGGTTCGCCGTCGCCAGCGCCGGCCGGCCGTCCTTGTCCCAGCTGCCGCCGCCGTAGCTCCACAGGATGTTGGCCATGAAGCCGCGGCCGTCGTCGCAGCGGTTGAGCGTCTGCCCGAAGCCCCAGAGGTCCTTGGCCGCGTCCTGCGTCTTGCGCGCGAAGTCGATCACGTCGGGGTCGTAGACCTTGGGCGGCTTGAGCCCCTTGGCCTCCATGACGTCGCGACGGATGTAGAAGACGGTGATCATCGAGTAGCGCGGCACGCCGTAGAACTTCCCCTCGAACTTCATCGCCTTGTCGGCGAAGGGCAGCAGGCCGCCGTTGGTCCGGGCGACCTCCGCGGTGAGCTTGCTGACGTCGCGCAGGGCCGGCCGGTAGCGCATCGGCCCGTAGAGGTTCATCTCGGCGATGTCGGGCGGGTTGCCGGCCTCGATGGCCGCCACGAACTTCTGCTCGCGGTCGCCGAACGTCGCCCAGTCGACCTCGACCTCGACGCCGCGCTCCTTGGCCCACGCCTCGACCTGGTGGGCCAGCACCTCGTTGCCGGCGGTGACGAAGCTCTTGAAGAGCCAGGCGCGGAGCTTGACCTTCGGCTGCGCGCCGGCCATCCCGCGCAGCGCGTGCAGCCCGACGGCGGTCCCGCCGGTGACGACGGCGGCGCGGCGTACGAACTCGCGGCGGGAGATCAGGTGGGCGTCGAGCAGCTCGGCGAGCGTGCGGAGACGGCGGTCCATCGAATCCTCCTCGTCAGGATGGCGCGATGCTACCCCACCGACCCGAGGGCGGCAAGGCGCGGCGGCCCGAAGGCTAGACGGTGGCGGGCACGCGGATGCCGACCGACTCCAGCCGGGGCCGCATCCGCTCGGTCAGCAGCCCGATCTTCTGGAGGTTGGCCAGCAGCGTGCCGTGCAGGTCGCGGCGGAACAGCTTGCGGTACTGCGATCCCTCGGCGCCGGCGGCGCGCTCGCGCCGGTGGGCGTGGATCTCCTTGATCTCGGCGGGCGTGAAGCCCAGCTCCTGGTAGATCGGCTCGGGGAACTGGCCGGTGAGCGTCTTCACCAGCGCCCAGTGGGTGATCTCCTCCAGCTCGGCGCGCTCGCCGTCGCTCATCTCGCCGACGACGTCGGGCAGGCTCAGCATGCCGAAGCCCATGTGGCGCGACTCGTCCTGGAGGACGTAGGTGCAGATCTGGCGCAGCAGCGGGTCCTTCGAGGTCTCGGCCATCATCCGGAACAGCGCGACCGCGAACGTCTCGGCGACGAGCTGCAGGCCGATCGTCTTCACCGTCCACCGCTTGTCGGCCAGCAGCGTGTCGAACAGCTCGCGCTCGAAGTCCGGCAGCGGGTAGCGCAGGCCGCCCAGCCGCTCCTTCACGTAGCGGTCGAGGACCTCGGTGTGGCGCGCCTCGTCCACCACCTGGGTGGCCTGGAAGAACTTCGCGTCGGTGCCCGACACGCTCTCCACCAGCTGGCTGCACACCAGCATGGCCCCGTGCTCGCCGTAGAGGAAGACGCCCAGCCGCCAGTTGGCGAAGCGCAGGCTGAGGTCGGTGCGCTCGGCCGGCGTGAGCCGGTCCCAGAACGGCGTGCCGTGAATGTCGATCAGCTCGTCGGCGAGGACGCCCTGCTCGACGTCCCACGGCTGCGTCCAGTCGATGTCCTTGGAGACGTTCCACTGGTCGCGCTTGGCGTTCTCGTAGAGGCGGCGGAGGTCGGGGGCCACGACCGGATAGGCGTGCTCGAAGACGGTGGTGTGGCGGGCGTCGACCGGGTGGCTCTCGACCATGACCGGGTTTCCTTTCCAGTTCAGATACTGAACTCTACGGTTTAAGATCGGCCCATGTCAAGGGACGCCGCCCTGCCCCCCACCCGGGCCGCCGTGCTCGACGAGATCGTCCGGGCGGCCGCCGCCGCCTTCGGCGAGGTCGGCTACCGCACCGCCACGCTGGACGCCGTCGCCGAGCGAGCCGGCCTCTCCAAGGTCACGCTCTACCGCTACGTCTCCAGCAAGGAGGAGCTGCTCTCGCTGGTGGTCGAGCGCACGATCGCGGCGTTCCGCGCGGGGCTGCGCCAGCTCGTCGAGCAGCACCGGCCGGCCGACGAGACGCTGCGCCGCATCATCCGCTACCAGGTGACGCTGCTCACCGAGCACCTACCGTTCCTGACCGTGTTCTTCGCCGAGGAGAGCACGCTGCCGCTTCCGCTGGCCGCCGCCGCCCGGCGCGCCAAGCGCGAATACGACCGGACCATCGAGCGGGTGGTGCGCGACGGGATCGAGAGCGGCCGCCTGCGCGCCCTGCCGCCGACGCTGGTCGTCTTCGGCATCCTCGGCATGTGCAACTGGCTGCACAAGTGGTACCGCCCACAGGGCCCGCTGAGTCCCGGGCAGATCGCCGACGTGTTCGTGGACATCCTCGAGCGCGGCTACCTGGCCGGCGGCCGCTCCGGGGGCGGCGCGCGCGACGACGCGCTGGCGCGCATCGAGACGCGGCTGGCCCGGCTGGAGGCCGCGCGCGCACGCCGGCCGCGCGCGCGCCGGCGCCCCTGAGCGTCGGGAGCCTCGCGCGAATCGAGGAGCGCCGCGGCTACGCCGAGGCGCTCCGAGCCGCCGGGGGGGTATGGGGGGCCATCTCGGGGCCCCCCATTTCCAACCGAATCTCGAGCCAGCCGCGCGGCGTGACCGTCGCGTGCTCGTCCTCACGCAGCAGCACGGTGGTCGTCGCCGACTCGAAGATCGCGGGGCCCGCCACGGCGTGGCCGGCCGGCAGGCCGTCGAGACGATAGACCGGCACCTCCACCCAGCCGCCCAGCCACACCCGCCGCCGCACGGGCGGCGTCAGCGCGCGGCCCGTCGCCACCGCCTCGTCGGCCGGCAGCACCGGCAATCGGCCGACGACCGCCACCCGCGCGTTGACGATGACCACCTCCTGGCCGGGCGCGCTGTAAGCGTACAGCTCCTCGTGGCGCCGGTGGAAGCGCGCGGCGATCTCGTCGAGCGCGCCGGCGGCGGCGAGGTCGACGCCGTCGAGGCCGACGGAGATCTCGAAGATCTGCTCGCCGTAGCGCATGTCCACCGCGCGGCGGACCTCGACGGTGCCGTCGAAGCGGCCGAGGCGCCGTCGCCCCTCCTTCTCCAGTGACGCGAAGAGGCGGCGCAGCGCGCCGGCGGTGAGGCGGCGGACGTCGCTCACGTGCGAGCGCACCAGCTCGTAGCGCAGGTCGGTGGCCAGCATGCCCCACGCCGACAGCACGGCGGCCGCGCTCGGCACGACGACGCGGCGGATCTCCAGCAGGCGGGCGACGTCGGTGACGTGCAGCCCGGCGGCGCCGCCGAACGCCACCAGCGTGAAGCCGCGCGGATCCACGCCGCGGCGGACCGAGACCAGCTTGATGCCCTCGGCCATGTTGGTGTTGACCACCCGCGCGATGCCCTCGGCGGCGGTCAGCAGGTCGGTGCCGAGCGCCTTGGCCAGCGGCGCGATCGCGCGCTGGGCGGCGGGGACGTCGAGCGCGATGCGGCCGCCGAGGAAGTTGCCCGGGTCGAGCAGCCCGCGCGCGAGGTTGGCGTCGGTCACGGTTGCCGCGGCGCCGCCGCGGCCGTAGCAGGCGGGGCCGGGATCGGCGCCCGCGCTCTCGGGTCCCACGCGCAGGATGCGCCCGGCGTCCACCCACGCGATCGAGCCGCCCCCCGCGCCCAGCGTGTGGATGTCGAGCGCCGGCAGCGCCACGCGCGCGAGGCCGACCGTCTTGTCGCCGGTCAGCGCCGCCTCGCCGCCCTGCAGCAGCGCGATGTCGGTGCTGGTGCCGCCCATGTCGAACGTGACGAGCTCGCCGCGGCCGGTGAGGCGAGCGACGTGACGGCCCGCCGCGATGCCGCCCGCCGGCCCCGACAGCACCGCGCCGGCGGCCAGCCGCGCCGACTCCTTGACGGGCGCCACGCCGCCGTGCGACTGCATGATCAGCACGTCGCCCCGGTAGCCGTGCGCGCGCAGCCGCGCCGCGAGGCTTCCGAGGTAACGGGCGAGCGCGGGGCCGACGTAGGCGTTGACGACCGTCGTCCACACCCGCTCGTACTCCTTGATCTGCGGCAGCACCTCGGAGGAGAGCGACACGTAGAGATCGCGGCGGCGGCGGGCGATGGCTCGCCCGGTCAGCCGCTCGTGCGCGGGGTTGCGGTAGGCGTGCAGGTAGCAGACCGCCACCGCCTCCACCTTCGCGCGCGCGAGCCGGGCCAGCGCCGCCGCCAGCGCGCGGCGGTCGAGCGGCCGGCTCACGGTGCCATCGAACCGCACGCGCTCGGGGACACCCAGCCGCCGCGCGCGCGGGACGAGCGGCACCGGCGGCGGCATCCGCAAGTTGTAGCGGTCGTCCTTGAGCCCCTCGCGCATCTCGATGACGTCGCGATGGCCCTCGGTGGTCAGCAAGCCGACCCGCGCCCCCTTGCGCTCCAGCAGCGCGTTGGTGGCCACGGTGGTGCCGTGCACGATGCGCTCGGTGCGCGCCAGCAGGGTGGGCAGGTCGGCGCCGAGCTCGGCGGCGAGCAGCCGCAGCCCGTCGAGCAGCCCCTCGGAGGGATCGCGCGGCGTGGACGCCGCCTTGGCGATCGCCACCCGCCCCGCCTCGTCCACCGCGACCAGGTCGGTGAACGTGCCGCCCACGTCGATCCCGATACGGATCACCGGCTCAGCCGCGCGGTACCAGGATCATGTAGGTCGCGCGGCCGACCGCGACGAGCGTGCCGGCGCTGTCGGTGACGCGCGTCTCGCCGAACGCGATCGTCCGCCCGCGTCGCAGGATGCGCCCCTCGGCGAGGAGCGCGTCGCCGCGCGCGGCCCCCACGAAGGTCACGTTGACGTCGAGCGTGGCCTGATCGACGCCGCCCGCGGCCTGCGTGCCGTAAGTCCCGAGGGCGCCGCCGACGGCCGCGTCCACCAGCGTGGCGAGGACGCCGCCGTGCACCGGCGCCCCGGGGGCGTTGCGCAGCTCGTCGCGTATCGGCACCCGCAGCCGCACCCACCCCTCGCCGGCCGCCTCGACCTCGATGCCGAGGTAGCGCCAGAAGAGGTTGGCGCGCCCGCGCTCGCGGACGCCGTCGAGCCGCTCGTCAGCCACGACGGCCGGCGACGCCGTTGGCGCGATCGCGCGCCCGCGCCTCGCGCGCGCGGCGAGCCGGCGGGCCGTAACCGCCGCCGCCCGAGGACTCGACGAGGAAGACGTCGCCGGGCCGCACCGGGATGCCGACCTCCTTCGTCTTCAGCACGCGCGTGCGGCCGCGCGAGAGCAGCCGGTAGCGATGGGGCAGGCCGTCCCGGCCGCCGAACAGCCCGTACGGCGCGTGGCGGACGCCGTCGCCGGCGGTGTTGGCGACCGCGGGCTCGGTCACGTCCACCCGCAGCCGCAGCACGGCGCCCACGCCGCCGCGGTGGCGGCCGTCGCCGCCCGAGCCGGCGCGGAACTCGTGGTGCTCGAAGGTCAGCGGAAAGCGCGCCTCGGCGACCTCCACGCTGCCGAACTTGATGCCGCCGGCCGCCTGCCCCTCGCCGGCGGTCTCCCAGCCGTCACCCACCGCGGTGGCGCCGCCGCCCGGCCGCGCGTGGAACATGTGCCAGATGAACGGCCGCTTCGTCCGTGGATT
>JBGQFW010000170.1:0-5886 GCA_041497115.1 Methylomirabilia bacterium | reverse complement strand
GAATGCAACCGCCCACGCCGGTCGTCAGCGCAGCCGCTTGTAGAAGAGCAGCTCGCGGTAGCCCTGGGGCAGGTTGTCGATGTGGCCGGAGGCGTGGAAGCCGAGCGCGGTGTGCATCTGGATGGCCCCCGAGTTCGTCTCCTCGGTCGAGGAGTACAGGCGCGGGCTCGGCGACATCGTCTCGACCGCGGCGTAGAGCGCGCGGGCGACGCCGCGCTTGCGGTGATCGGCGCGCACCGACACCAGCGACACGAACGTGCACTGGAACCAGTCGGTGCGGTAGGCCAGCGCGCCGACCGCCTCGCCGCCGGCGTCGGCCACCAGTAGGTGGTGCCGGTCGAGGTGCGAGCGGACGAACGGCCCGGCGCGCTCGGCGCCGAGCACGGCGGCGGCCAGCGCCATGAGCGCGTCGTGATCGGACGGCCGCGGTCCGCGGATCTCCATGCGCGGTCAGTAGGTGCCCGGCCGGATTCTCGTGTAGAGCTCCTTCAGCTTGTCGGCGGTGAAGTCCTTCGACTGGCACACGCCGATGATCTGCCGCTCGTCCGCCTCCACCTTGGCGACCGCCTCGGGGATCTTCGCGGCGATGTCGGTCGGGATCGTCACGACGCCGTGGTGGTCGGCGTGGATGAGATCGCCCGGCTTCACCCAGAGCCCGCCGACCTTGATCGGCAATCCAAAGTCCACCATGTGCACGTAGGCGTGCGAGACCGAGACGTGGGCGGCGGCGAACTGGAATCCGAGCGCCTTCACCTCGTCGAGATCGCGCACCGATCCGTCGGTGACCACGCCGACGCAGCCGAGCGCCCGGTGGATGTTGGCCTGCACCTCGCCCCACTGGGCGCCCTGGCCGCGGGGCTCGTCGAGATCGTGCACGACCACGACGCGCGGGGCCGGGATCGTCAGCACGTAGTCCCACCATCCGTACGTGCTGGCGCGGTGGCCCTGCAGCGGCGGCGGCTCGGCGCGGATCACGCAGGGGACGGCGTAGCCCACCAGCGGCCCCAGCGCGGGGAACAGCGTGCGGATGTCGGAGGACATCTGCCCCTGGTTGCGCGGGCGCACGTTGAACGTCTCGATGGCGTTGGCCACGCTGGGGCTGGAGATCTTGCGAAGGGCGTCGATCACGGTGCCTCTCCTCGGTTGGGGGTCAGATCATCTCGCGGTGGCGCTGCAGGATCTGCGACTTGAGCGTCTCGATCGCCTGCTCGACCGACGTGAGGTTCGGATTCACGGCGAGCGCTTTCTGAAAGTACTCGACGGCGCGGCCGGGCTGGTCGAGCTCGACGTAGATCATCCCGTAGCCGGACAGCGCCCCCCAGTGATAGGGATTGCGCGCCAGCACCTCGTCGCAGTCGGCGAGCGACTTGCGGTACTCGCCGAGCACGAAGTAGAGGGTCGCGCGCTTGTTCCACGCCTCGGCGAAGTCGGGCCGGCGGGCGATGATCTTGCCGAACGTCTCCAGCGCGGCGGCGAGCTGGCGCGCGTTCATCTGCTCCACGCCCTCGGCGAACAGGCGGTCGACCTCGGCGTCGCCGGTGCGGCTCCACACCTCCCACATCGCGCTCTCGGTGAGCCCGCGCACGACGGTGTCGGGGTCGCGCAGCGCGCGGGCCAGCGCCGGCAGGTCGGCCATGACGCCGGTCCCGGCGAGCACGCGCACCGCGCCGCGCCGCGCGTCCACGTCGTCGGCGCGGCCGAGGTCGGCCAGCGCCCGGTCGTGGGACGACTGCGCCGCCGCCGGCCCGGCGGCGGCGGCCAGCACGAGCGTGGCCACCGCCAGCGCCCTCACGGGAGGTACGCCTCGTTGGCGGCGGTGGCGGCGAAGCCGGGCTGCGTCGCGCCCCCCGGCACGTAGACGCGCCCGTCGATCACGGCGGCGCCGATGCCGTGGCGCGCGGTCGGCATCGGCTCCTTGGCGATCCAGCGGTTGCCGGCCACCTCGTACATCTCGTTCGCGCTGAAGATGCGCAGCGGCGCCTCGCCGCCGAAGACGAGGATGCGGTCGGCCAGCGCCACCGCGGCGAGGCCGCCGCGCGCCGCCGGCAGCGGCGTCCCCGTGCGCCAGGAGTCGGTGGCCGGATCGTAGATCTCGACGTTGCCGTACTGGTCGCCCATGAACGAGCTCCGGCCGCCCAGCGCCCACACCCGCCCCTGGAAGGCCACCGCCGCCAGGTGATCGCGCGCCGTCGGCATCGGGTTGGCGCGCGTCCACCGGTTCGTCGCCGGATCGTAGACCTCGTGGGCGTTGCTGACCTGGTCGCTGGCGCCGCCGAGCGCGTGCAGCCGCCCGCCGAGCGCGACCACCGCCAGTGCCCCGCGCGGCGTCGGCATGGGCGCCCGCGCCTCCCACGCCTGCCGGGCGGCGACGAACTCCCACACGCTGTCGAGCGTCTGCCAGCGCACGCGCCCGCCCGAGTAGCCGCCCACCACGAAGAGCCGGTCGCCGCCGACGGCGGCCGCCGCGTGGTGCACGGCGACCGGCAGCGCCGGGCGCGGCGCCCAGACGTTGTGCTGCGGGTCGAACGCCTCGACGGTGGCCACCGGCTCGGCGTCCTCGCCGAAGCCGCCGATGACCCAGACGCGCCCGTCCCACGGGGCGACGGCCACCTCCTGGCGGGGCGACGGCAGCGGCGTCAGCGGGATCCAGCGGCCGGGCGCCGCCTGGTCCACCGGCGCCGGCGAGTCGGTGATGCGGCCCACGCAGCCGGCGGCGAGCGCGGCCACGAGCAGCAGGCCGGCGAGGGCGGCGGGACGACGAGGCGGCATCAGGTGCCTATGATGCCCGACGGGTGAGATCGAGGAAAGCGGCTTCGTCCAGCACGGTCACGCCGAGCCGCCGCGCATCGTCGGCCTTGCTGCCGGGCGCCTCGCCGGCCACCACGTAATCGGTCTTCTTCGAGACCGTGGCGGTCACCCGGCCGCCGAGGCGGGAGACGAGATCGCGGGCGGCGTCGCGCGTGAGCGCGGTCAGCGTGCCGGTGAGGACGAACGTCTTGCCCGCGAGCGGCCGCGGCCCCTCCTCGAAGTCGGCGTCGGCCAGCGTCACGCCGGCCTCGCCCAGCCGCCGGATCACCGCGCGATTGCTCGGATCGGTGAAGAACCGGACCACCGAGGCCGCGATGCGCTCGCCGATGCCGTGCACCTCGGCGAGCGCCGCCTCGGAGGCGGCCATCAGCCGCTCCATGCTGCCGAAGCGCGCCGCCAGGAGCTGGGCGACGCGCTCGCCCACCATCGGCACGCCGAGCGCGTTGAGCAGGCGGGCGAGGCCGCGCGTGCGGCTGGCCTGGATGGCGCCGACCAGGTTCTCGGCCGACTTCTCGGCGAAGCGCTCGAGACCGGCCACCTCGTCCACCGTCAGGTCGTAGAGGTCGGCGAAGCTCTTCACGCGCCCGCGGTCCACGAGCTGCTCGACCACCGCCTCGCCGAGGTGCTCGATGTCCATCGCGCGGCGGGAGCCGAAGTGGCGCAGCCGCTCCTTGAGCTGGGCGGGGCAGGCGGTGTTGGTGCACCGCCAGTACGCCTCGCCGGCGGGCCGGAACGCGACGCCGCCGCACTCCGGGCAGCGGTCGGGGAACGTGAACTCCGCGCTGCCGGCGGGGCGCTTGGCCGCCACCACCTGCACGACGTACGGAATGACGTCGCCGGCGCGCTCGATGAGGACCGTGTCGCCGACGCGGACGTCCTTGCGCCGGATCTCGTCCTCGTTGTGCAGGCTCACGTTGCTGATGGTCACGCCGGCCAGCGGCACCGGGAGCAGCTTGGCCACCGGCGTCAGCGCCCCCGTCTTGCCGACGTTGACCTCGATCGCCTGCACCACCGTGGTGGCCTGGCGGGCGGTGAACTTGAACGCCACCGCCCACCGCGGATGGTGGGTGGTGGAGCCGAGCCGGTGCTGCAGCTCGAGCGCGTCCACCTTCACGACCACGCCGTCGGCGTCGTAACCGAGCCCGTCGCGGTCGGCCTCGAGCCCCGCGCAGGCGGCCAGCACCTCGTCGATCGACGCCGCCCGCGCGGCGCGCGGGTTCGTGCGGAAGCCCGCCTCGCGCAGCGCCTCGAGCGCCTCCCAGTGGCTGGTGAAGGCGAGGCCGGGCGACCACGAGAGGTGATAGAGGAACGCGTCGAGCGGGCGCCGGGCCGACACCGCCGGGTCCTTCTGGCGGACGGCGCCGGCGGCGGCGTTGCGCGGGTTGGCGAAGGTCGGCTCGCCGGCCTCCTCCAGGCCGCGGTTGAACCGCTCGAAGTCGGCGCGCGGCATGTAGACCTCGCCGCGGACCTCGACCTCCTCGGCCCTGGCCAGCCGCCCGCGCAGCCGCATGGGCAGGCTGCGGATGGTCTTGAGGTTGGCGCTGATGTCCTCGCCCACGCGCCCGTCGCCGCGGGTGGCGCCGCGCACGAAGCGGCCCCGCGCGTAGAGCAGGGCCACGCCGAGGCCGTCGATCTTCGGCTCGCACACGTAGGTCACGCGCTGGCCGGGCAGCGCGCGCGCCAGGCGCGCCTCGAACTCGCGCAGGTCGTCGGGGGTCATGGCGTTGTCGAGGGAGAGCATGGCGACCCGGTGCTCGACCGGCTGGAAGGCGTCCACCGGGGCGCCGGCCACGCGCTGGGTGGGGCTGTCGGCGCTGACGAGGTCGGGAAACTCCGCCTCCAGCGCCTTGAGCTCGCGCATGAGCGCGTCGTACTCGGCGTCCGAGACCTCGGGCCGCGCCGCCACGTAATAGAGGTAGTCGTGGTGGTGGATCCGCTCGCGCAGCTCGGCGAGGCGCTGCGCGGCGTCGGCGCGCGTCATGCGGTCAGGATAGCAGAGCGGTCGCCGGGACGGCCGCCCGTCGGGTATACTGCCAGACGTTGCGCACGTCTGAGCCGAAGCCGATCATCGTGAAGCGTCGCCCCGAGCGGGCGAGTCTCACGTCCGCGTCCGTGCAGGACTACCTCGCCGCCATCTACGACCTCACCTCTAGCGGCAAGCCGGTCATCGGCGCCCGGCTGGCCAAGCACATGGGGATCTCGGCGCCGGCGGTGACGGAGTCCATGCACCGCATGACCCGCGGCGGCTACGTGAAGGTCGGCGCCGGCAAGGAGCTGACGCTCACCCCCAAGGGGCGCCAGATCGCCGAGGTGATGGCGCGGCGCCACCGGCTCCTCGAGCGCTGGCTCACCGACATCCTGGGCCTCAACTGGACCGACGCCCACGAGGAGGCGCACCGCCTCGAGCACGCGATCTCGCCGCGCGTGGAGGACCGGCTGGCCGAGCTGCTCGGCATGCCCTCCACCTGCCCGCACGGCAACCCGATCCCCGGGATGGCCCGCCCGCTGCCGCGGGTGGAGCCGTTTCCACTCGCCCAGGCGCGCGAGGGCGCGGTGGTGGTGGTGGAGCGCATCACCGAGGAGGCCGAGGCGGACAAGAAGCTGCTCGAGCACCTCTGGCGCCAGAACGTGCGCCCCGGCCGCCGCCTGAAGATCACCGAGGTGGCGCCGTGGGCCGGCACGATCACGGCGTCGGGCGACGGGCAGTCCATCGCGCTCGGCCTGCCGGCGGCGGCGAAGATCTGGGTCTATCTGCCGAAGGACTCGGCGTGAACGTCAACCTGAGCGGGGGGCGACGCTCATGAAACTGCTCTTCTGGGGGCTGGTGGCCGTCGCGTTCTGCTACCTGGCCTACTCCGGCATGATCGCGGCGTGGTCGTGGATCGCCGTGAACAACGCCGTGGACGAGATCGTCTCCAAGGACGGCGTGGAGTCCACCCCGCCCCGCGACCTCAGGGACAAGGTGATGAGCTCCGCCAACGAGGCCGGGGTGCCCCTGACCGACCGCGACGTCCTCGTCACGATCGGCGACGACCGGCGGGTGCGCGTGCAAGTCATCTGGACGGTGCCCGTCGTGGT
>JBGQFW010000169.1:0-6065 GCA_041497115.1 Methylomirabilia bacterium | reverse complement strand
CTGTCCGCCGTCGCCGCGGGTGAGCGAGAGATAGGCCGTCCGATATCCGCGGCCGCGCGCCAGGTAGGTGAGGGCCTGCGTGTTCTCGTCGTCGGGATGGGCGGCGACATAGAGCACGCTGCCCATGGTGGCGAAGCTGCGCAGCGTCTGGAGGATCGCGGCCCCCGTCGGTGGCTCGGCGGCGTGGCCGACGTCGGACGAGCCCGCCAGGATTGCCACGCCGAGGGCGGCCCAGAACGGTACGTTCCAGAGAGTGTCGCGCAGGAGCATGGAGGACGTCATCGGCGGCTCACACGATAGTACGGCATATGATGGCGGACGTCCTGCTGAAGGTCGGGGGCGCGCTTGCTACTCGGGGCGGGACTGCAGGAAGCGCCAGGCGGAGGCGATGATGGCGGGGAGGTCGGGGTGGCGGGGGGTCCAGCCGAGGGCGCGGCGGATGCGGGTGGAGGCGGCGACGAGTGTGGGGGGGTCGCCGGGGCGGCGCGGGCCGATCGTGACGCCGATCGGGCGGCCGGTCACGTGGCGTGCGGTGTCGATGACCTCGCGCACGGTGAAGCCGTCGCCGCCGCAGCCGAGGTTGTAGCTTGCACTCGGCGCGCCGTCGGCAAGGGCGCCCAGCGCCAGCACGTGGGCCTCGGCGAGGTCGAGCACGTGGACGTAGTCGCGCAGGCAGGTGCCGTCGCGGGTGGCGTAGTCGTCGCCGTGGATCGTCACCCCGGGCCGGCGGCCCGCCGCTGCCTGCAGGACCAGCGGGATCAGATGGCTCTCGGGGTCGTGGCGCTCGCCCGCGCGGGCGGAGGCGCCCGCCGCGTTGAAGTAGCGCAGCGAGACCGCGCGCAGGCCGTAGGCGCCGGCGTACCAGGCGAGCGCGCGCTCGAAGGCCAGCTTGCTCTCGCCGTACGGATTGCTCGGCGCCGCCGGCTCGTCCTCGTCGATCGGCTGACGCACGGGCTCGCCGTACACCGCCGCGGTGGAGGAGAAGACGAGCCGGCCGACGCGCGCCTCGCGCATGGCGTCCAGCAGGGCCAGCCCGCCCGCGACGTTGACGCGGTAGTACTTCGCCGGGTCGGCCACCGACTCGCCCACCTGGCAGACGGCGGCCATGTGCACGACCGCTTCCGGCCGCGCCTCGGCCAGCGCGGCGGCGAGCCGCGCGCGATCGAGCAGGTCGCCCTCGAGCAGCCGCGCGCCCTCGGGGACGGCGTCGCGGTGCCCCTCGGAGAGATCGTCGTAGACGCTGACCGCGTGGCCGCGGGCCAGCAACACCTCCGCGACGACGCTGCCGATGTACCCGGCGCCTCCGGTCACGAGCACGCGCATGGGCGGCGCGATTATCGCATCGCTTGGACCCGTCGCCGAGGGGCGGTATCCTGCCGGCGGTGCCGCCGCGATCCGTCCCCCCGTTCAGAGCCGAGCACATCGGCAGCCTCCTGCGCCCGCCGGAGCTGCTGACGGCGCGCCGGGCCTTCGACGACGGCACGCTGGCGGCCGAGGCGCTGCGCGCGATGGAGGACCGCTGGATCGGCCAGGCAGTCGCGCTGCAGGAGCGGATCGGGCTGCTGTCG
The DNA here is from genome assembly GCA_041497115.1 of Methylomirabilia bacterium. Lineage (GTDB taxonomy): Bacteria > Methylomirabilota > Methylomirabilia > Rokubacteriales > CSP1-6 > AR5. The sequence continues at coordinate 4,497 of JBGQFW010000169.1, read as the reverse complement.
GTCACCGACGGCGAGTACCGGCGCATCATCTACTTCGGCCACTTTCCCGCCGCCGTCTCGGGGTTCACCGAGATGGAGGCCGAGCTCGAGTTCCAGGGCGCCGACGGCCGGCGCCTGCGCTACATGACCCCGGTCGTCACCGGCCGGCTGCGCCGCCTGCGCGGCATCGCGACCGACGAGTACCGCTACCTGGCGACGCTGACCCACCGCACGATCAAGGTCACGCTGCCGAGCCCATGCTCGCAGCACGCCTTCCGCTGGCGCGAGGGCGTCTCCGACAAGGCCTATCCCGACCTCGACGCCTTCTTCGACGACGTCGTGCGCGTCTACCGGCAGGAGCTGGCCGCGCTGGCGGCGCTCGGCGCCACCTACGTGCAGCTCGACGACGTGTCGCTGCCGCTACTCTGCGATCCGGCGCACCGCGCGCGGTGGCAGGCGCGCGGCTGGGATCCCGACGCGCTGGTCGAGCGCTACGTGCGGCTCGTCAACGCGGCGCTGGCCGGGCGGCCCGCCGGCCTGACGGTCGGCATCCATCTCTGCCGCGGCAACAACCAGGGCAAGTGGATGGGCGAGGGGGGCTACGACGCGGTCGCCGAGCGCATCTTCGGCGGCCTCGCCGTGGACGCGTTCTTCCTCGAGTACGACTCGCCGCGGGCCGGCTCCTTCGAGCCGCTGCGCTTCCTGCCGCGCAGCCGGCGGGTGGTGCTCGGGCTGGTGTCCACGAAGACGCCGGCGCTGGAGTCGCCCGACACGCTGCGCGCGCGGGTGGACGAGGCGAGCCGCCGGGTGCCGCTCGAGCGGCTGGCGCTGAGCCCGCAGTGCGGCTTCGCCTCGACCGCGCCCGGCAACCCGTTGACACCCGCCGACCAGGAGGCCAAGCTCCGCCTGGTCGTCGAGACCGCCGCCCGCATCTGGACGTGACACCCACACCCCACGAGAGGAGAACCCATGAACCGCCTCCTTGCCCTCGTCGTCGCCGCCGTCCTCGCCCTCGCCGCCGGTGCGGCGCCGCCCGCGCTGGCCCAGAGCAAGCCGGCGACGACCAAGCCCGCCGCTAAGCCCGAGACGAAGCCGGAGACCAAGAAGGCGTTGCTCGACCTCAACAGCGCCTCGGAGAGCGACCTCAAGGAGCTGCCGGGCATCGGCGACGCCTACGCGAAGAAGATCGTCGAGAACCGGCCCTACGCCCGCAAGGACGAGCTGGTGCGCAAGAAGATCATCCCGCCGGCGACGTACGAGAAGATCAAGGAACACGTGATCGCCAAGCAGAGCACTGCCGGCAAGTCCGACACGAGCAGCAAGAAGAAGTAGCCGATGGCCGGCGGGCCGGGTCGCGCGCCCGGCCCGCCGGGGCGCGGTGCTAGAATTCGTCCAGACATGAGCGATTCCGAGCGCGCGGCCGAGCGGCAGGTGCAGTCCGAGGTCGCCGCGCTGGCGGGCGCCATCGAGCGGGCGGCCGGCGACCTCGCCCTCGCCGAGGAGCCGTCCAACTTCGCCGCGGCCCTGGAGGCGGGCGCCCCGCGTGACTGACCTCACGCTGACCGAGGCGGCCGCCGCCATCGCCGCCGGCAAGCTCTCCTCGCTGGAGGCCACCGAGGGGTGCCTGGCGCGCATCGCCCGGCTCGACGGCCGCCTGCGCGCCTTCATCACCGTGGACGCCGACGGGGCGCGCGCGCGGGCGCGCGCGCTGGACGCCGACCTCGCCGCCGGCCGCCGCCGCGGCCCGCTGCACGGCGTGCCGCTCGCCTACAAGGACCTCTGCCACGTGCCCGGGCTGCCGACGTCGTGCGGCACGCGGACGCCGGAGTACTTCACGGGCGACCTCGCCTGCACGGCCGTCGCGCGGCTGGACGCCGCCGGCGCGGTGACGCTCGGCAAGCTCAACATGAGCGAGCTGGCGCTCGGCCCCTTCGGCGACAACCCCCACCACGGCGACGTGGACAACCCGTGGAAGGCGGGCCACGTCGCCGGCGGCTCGTCGAGCGGCTCGGGGGCGGCGGTGGCGGCCGGCCTCGCGTTCGGCGCGCTGGGCTCCGACACCGGCGGCTCCATCCGGCTGCCCGCCGCGTGCTGCGGCATCGTCGGCCTCAAGCCCACCTACGGGCGGGTGAGCCGGGCGGGCGCGATGGCGCTCTCGTGGTCGCTCGACCATCTGGGGCCGATGACGCGCAGCGTGCGCGACGCCGCGCTGATGCTGGAGGTGATCGCCGGCCACGACCCGCGCGACGCGACGTCGAGCGCGCGGCCGGTCGGCGCGCCGTCGGCGACGCTGGAGGCGCCGGTGCGCGGGCTGCGGCTGGCGCTGCCGGAGAACTACTACTTCGACCGCGTGACCCCCGAGGTGCGGGCGGCGGTCGAGGCGGCGGCGCGCGCGCTCGAGTCGCTCGGCGCCCGCGTGCAGCCGCTGCGGCTGCCCGACCCGGCGCCGCTCGTGGACGTCTGCAACATCCTGGCCCGGGCGGAGGCCTCGACGATCCACGCGCGCGTCGCCCGCGAGCGGCCCCACGAGCTGGGCGCCGCGGTGCGCGCGCGGCTGGAGATCGGCTTCCACATCTCCGCGCACGATTATCTGCAGGCGGGGCGGCTGCGCGCGCGGCTGGCGCGCCAGTTCATCGCCGAGGTGTTCGCCGACGCCGACGCGATCCTCACGCCCACGATCCCCGAGCCGGCGCCGGCGCTGGCGGCGGTGACGGCGCCGCCGGTCGAGGAGATCGTGCGCCGCATGGGGCATTTCTCGCGGCTCACGCGGCCGTTCAACGGCCTCGGCCTCCCGGTGCTGGCGGTGCCGGCCGGCGTCGCGGCCGACGGCCGCCCGCTCGGGCTGTCGATCACCGGCCGGCCGTTCGACGAGGCGACCGTGCTCCGGCTCGGCCACGCCTGGGAGCAGGCGGCCGGATGGCGGGCGCGCCGCCCGTCCCTGTGATGGACGAGCGGCCGACGCGCGCCTGGCACGTGTTCGCGACGTACTTCGCCGCGGTGGCGGGCATCTTCGCCACCACCGGCGTGGCCCTCGAGGTGCTGCGCGCCGCCTATCCCGACGTGCCGGAGCCCACGCTGGTGCGGACGCTGCCCGGGTTGCTCGGCGCCAGCCTGGCGGCGTCGGCCGGCCTGCTGCTCACGCTGGCGCTGGTCGTGCGTCCGCTCGAGCCGGCGCGCTTCCGGCTGCTGCCCGGCTGGGAGACCGGCTCGACGCTGTTCGCCGCCGTCGTCGGGCTGCTGGCGCTTGGTCAGGTCCTCGACTCGATCACCGTCCTGTCGGGCGCGGACACGCGCGGCTCGCTGCGGCTCATCCGTCGCGTGCTCGAGGGCACGGCCGGCCCCGATCTCTTCGCCGCGGTCCTCGTGCTGGGCGTGGTGGCGGGCGCCGCCGAGGAGATCTTCTTCCGCGGCTACATGCAGTCGCGCCTGGCCGAGCACTGGCCGCCGGCGGCGGCGGTGGTGGCGACGAGCGCGTCGTTCGCCGCCCTGCACGTGGACGTCTCGTCCGTCCACACGGTGCTGGCGCTGGCGCTCGGCGTCTACCTGGGCTTCGTGGCGGCGCTCACCGGCAGCACGCTGCCCGCCATCGCCTGCCACGTCGTCAACAACGTCGTCTACACGCTGCAGACCGCGCTCGGCGTGACGGTGGTGGGCCGCGACGCCAATCTCGTCGCGGCGGCGGTGGCCGGCGCCGTGTTCCTCGGCTGCGTGCTCTGGCTGCGCCGCTCGGCCCCGGCGCCGGTGAAAGGATGAGCCCTCAGTGGCCACCGACGACCGCGCCCTGATCGAGCAGTTCATCGCCGCCCGCGCGGGCGGGCGCACCCACGAGCCGCCCAGCGAGCACGGACGGCGGCTGGAGCTGGCCGAGGCGTATCGCCTTCAAGATCAGCTGCGCGAGGCGCTGCTGGCCCGCGGCGAGCGGCTGGCCGGCTGGAAGGCGGCGTTCACCAACCGCGCGGCCCAGGAGGCCAACCAGCTGGCCGAGCCCGGCTGCGCGTTCCTGCTCGCCTCGGGGGTGCTGGCCAGCGGCGCCGAGGTGCCGGTCGCGCGGTTCAGCGCGCTGGCCGTCGAGGCCGAGGTGGCGTTCGTCATGCGGCGCGAGCTGGCCGGCCCCGGCGTGACCCCGGCGCGCGCGGCCACCGCTGTCGAGGGCGCGCTGCCGGCGCTGGAGCTGGTGGACTTCCGCTACAGCGGCAAGGCCGCCGGCACCGACGTCATCGCCGAGGGCGTCTTCGCGGTGGCCGTCGTGCTGGGCGGCGCGCTCACCCCGATCACCGGCCTGGACCTGGCGCTGGAGGGGCTCGTGTACGAGCAGAGCGGCGCGATCGTCGCGACCAACACCGCCGCCGAGGTGATGGGCAACCCGCTCAACTCGCTGGCGTGGGTGGCGAACCACCTGGGCGCGCGCGGGCTCGGCCTGCGCGCGGGCGACATCGTCATGACCGGCTCGGTGTCCAAGCTCCTGCGCCCGAAGGCCGGCGACACCGTGCGCGCCACCTACACCCGCCTCGGCACCGT
>JBGQFW010000168.1:0-6133 GCA_041497115.1 Methylomirabilia bacterium | reverse complement strand
GGCGGCGGCGCCGGCGCGCCGCCTGGTGGACGTGGTCGTGCCGATCTACGAGGCGGTCGACGACACCGTGGCCTGCCTCGAGAGCATCGCCCGCAAGACGACCGACGCCTTCCGTCTGGTGCTGATCAACGACGGCAGCCGCGATCCGCGGGTGCCGGCGCTGCTGGCGGGCCTGCGGGGGGCCGCGGCCGGCCTCGTGGTGATCGATCGCCCGGATAACCGGGGCTTCGTGCGCACGGTGAACGAGGGCTTCGCGCTGGCGTCCGGGGACGTGGTGATCCTCAACACCGACACCGTGGTGACGCCGGGCTGGCTCGAGCGCCTGCGGGCGGTCGCGGCGTCCCGCCCGGACGTCGCGACCGTCACGCCGCTGACCAACAACGGCACCATCTGCTCCGTCCCGGTCGCGCTCGAGGACAACCCGTTGCCCGCCGGTTACGATGCCGACCGCTTCGCCGCGCTGATCGCCGACCTGTCGCTGGAGCTCTTCCCCGAGGCGCCGACCGGCGTCGGCTTCTGCATGCTGATCACGCGGCGCGCGCTGCAGGCGGTGGGCGGCTTCGATGCCGAGGCCTTCGGCGACGGCTACGGCGAGGAGAACGACTTCTGCCAGCGCGCCATCCGGGCCGGCTTGGTCAATCTCATCGCCGATCACGCGTTCGTCTACCACAAGGGCCGTGCCTCGTTCGGCGCCCGCGCCAACGACCTGCTGGCCCGACACTTGGAAACGATGGCCGGCCGCCATCCCGGCTACCATGCCGACGTCGCGCGCTTCTGCGCGACGCATCCGTTGCGCCCGTTCCACGACTACCTGTCCCGCGCGCTGGCCGCCGGTCGCGGAGAGGACGCGACGATTCGCACGCGGGTGCTGCACCTGCTGCACCGGGGCGGGGGGACCGAGAAGCACGCGCGCGAGCTCGCCGCGGTCGAGGATCCCGGCGTCGTCAGCCACGTGCTGGTCAGCGACGGCCGCACGCTCGACGTCGACGAGCTCTACGCGGGCCGGCCCCTGCGCGCGCTGCGCTTTCCCTTGCCGACGCCGATCGGGCCGTATGGGCCGCGTCACGACGCCGGCTATCGCGACGCGCTGGCGAGCATCTGCCGCGCGCTGCGGATCGACCTCATCCACGTGCATCACCTGATGCACCACACGCTCGACGTCGCCGGCGTGGGGCTGCCGTACGTGATGACGCTGCACGACTACTACACGCTCTGCCCGCGCTACACGCTGCTCGACCCCGACGGCCACCCGTGCACCGCCTGCACCGACGCGCGGGCGGGGCGCTCGCCGGAGGCGTGCATGAAGGCGCTCGGCGAGCCGGCGTCGTACCTGGCCGAGCATCAGGAGGCCATGGGCGCGTTCCTGCGTGGCGCCGCCCGGCTGTTCGTCCCCAACGTCCGCGCGCGGGAGATCGTCGCCGCGCGGTTCCCCGATGTCGCCGCCACGATCGCCGTGATCGAGCACGGGCATCGACCCGCGGCCCCCGCCGGTGGCGCGGAGCCCGTCGCTCGGCGGCCGCCGGCGCTGGCCGCCGACGGCCGGCTCGAGCTCCGCGTGGCGATCATGGGCGCGCTGGACGTCCACAAGGGCGCGGCGGTGTTCCGGGAGCTGCTCCGCGCCAATCACAGCGACGAGACGACCTTTCACTTCTACGGCACGTCGCCCGACCCCGCGCTGACGCCCTCCGAGCGCGACCGCGCCGGCCGCCTCGATGGATCGCGGTTCGTCTACCATGGACCGTACGAGGCGCCGGACATCGTGCGGCGGCTCCGGGCCGACGGGATTCACGTCGGGCTGCAGCTCGCCGTGTGGCCGGAGACGTTCAGCTATACGCTCAGCGAGTTCGCGGAGGCCGGCATTCCCGTGATCGCCGGCGATCTCGGCGCCCAGGGTGAACGCGTGCGGCGCTGCCGCCTCGGCTGGACGGTGGCCGACGTGCGCAATCCCCTCGAGACGCTCGGCGTTCTCGACGGCATCCTGACGGACCCGGGCACGCTCGACGCCGCGGCGGGCGCCATGCGCCGCGACGCCGCCCTCGTGCCGCTCGCGACGATGTGGCGCCGCTATCTGGACGTCTACGAGGAGGTCATTGCCTCCAGGAGGTCTTCGATGGACGACCCCGCCGCGCCGAAGCCGCCGGACGCCACCCCGAACCCGCGCTACGTCGCCGCGCTCGCCATGCGCGTGGCCGAGCTGCAAGGCCGCGTGCAGGATGCCGAGACGCAGCTCGCCTCGCTTCGCGAGCGACTGCGCTCGCCCCGCCACCGCATCGCCGAGGCGCTCGGCGACGCCCTCCAGCGAATCCCCGTGATCCGGCCGCTCCTGGCCCGCGTGACCGGCGCGGTCCTCCGCCGGGAAGAGCGGCGGCGACGGGCTGGTGCCTAACCGGCCCGAAGTGTCAGGCGGGCATCACTATCTGCCCGACACCCGCCCGCTATCTATGCGTTGCGACGGGGGCCGCGCTTGGCACCCCCCCTGCATTGCGAAGGCTACTACGACTCGTCTACACTGGTGGGACCGGAGGACGGCATGGGCAGGAGAGCACTGAAGCACCTGACGAACGAGCGCGGTGTCGCGCTGCCGCTGGCGCTGATCACGCTGGTGCTGCTCACCACGCTCATGCTCGCCTTCGCCGTGCTGTCCCAGACCGAGCCGGTGATCGCCGCGAACCAGCTGCGCGTCAGCCAGGCGCGGGCGCTCGCCGAGAGCGGATTCGAGTACGGGGTGTGGGCGCTCACGAATTCGACGGACCCGAAGGGGCTCGCCTCACCGCTGCCGAGCAGCCCGGCGCCGACGCCGTTCGGTGGCGCCACGTTCGTCACCCTCGGCGGCACCGGCGGGTTCCTCGTCACCGTCATCAACGACCCGGCCGGCGACCGCAACACCCGGCAGATCTCGTCGACGGGGTGGACGCCGACCAACAGTGCCACCGACACCCGCACCAAGGCGCACCGGACGCTACAGGCCTCGGTGGTCGTCATACCCAATCTCGCCCTGCAGGCCCCGTGCGCGCTGTGCGTGAAGGGCGAGCTCAGCGTCGGCGGCGGCTCGACCATCAACGGCACCAATACCGACAGCCACTGCGGCGGCAACGCCAAGGCCGGCACCTTCACGCAGGGCTCGACCAGCGTCAGTGGCTCGGGTTCGGTCACCGGCGGTCCCGACGCCTCGTACCCCGGCTGCCCCGCTCCGTGCGGGACCGCGCAAAACCAGCCGTCCAGCACCTTCGACAAGTTCACGTACAGCAACAGCGATCTCACCGCGCTCAAGCTGCTGGCCATAAAGAACGGGACGTACTTCGGTCCCGGCTTCTCCGGCGCGACCGATGCCAGCGGCAAGGCGGTGGCCGGAACCTATAGCGGCAGCCTCAGCTTCAACTCGAGCAACAAGGTGGCCAACGGCGTGGTCTTCATCGACACGACGGACGGCCAGAATCTCGATCCGAACGGCTCGAACACCAACACGCTGGCCAGCCTCGACATCCACGGCAACCCGTTCGCCGATGCCAGCGGCAACTTCACGGGCCTGCTCGTCGTCAACGGCTCGCTGCAGATCTCGGGCAACATGCAGATGAACGGGCTCGTGTACGCCGTCAACGACTTCACCTACAACGGTACTGGCACCGGCGGGATCTTCGGCCTCGCCGTCTCACAGAACATCCGAGACACCTCGGCCACCAGCATCGACACCGACACGACCGGCAACTCGCTCATCAACTTCGACTGCCAGAAGGCGAGTCTGACGAACCTGGTGCCTCCCGGCTTCCTGCTCGTCCCCGGCACCTACCGCGAGATCTCCGACTAACCCGAGGTCCCGGCCGAGTGCGGGCGCAGTCGCTATTATTTCGGCCCGCTCTGCCCCCGCCCCTCCGTAGCATGGAGGCATGCGGTACGGCCTGATCGCCTCCCTCCTGGGGCTGCTCTGCGCGGGGTGCGCGACCGTGCCCGATCGTGCGTACTTCCCGCCGGCCGACCGGGACGAGACACACGTGCTCGCCACCACGCTCTACCGCGTGGCGGCCGCCGCCGGCGATGATCCCGCTCGCTACTCCTTCGCCCTGATCGGTACCCGCGACATCAGCGCGTTCACGGCCGAAGACGCAACCTTCTACTTTTCGGAGGGGCTGGCACACCAGCCGGCGCGCGTGATCGATGCGCTCGTCGCCCACGAAGTCGCCCACGAGCTGCTCGGCCACCGCGGCCAGCGGCGCGCGCTATCGCTCGGTCTGACGGCGGGTTTCACGGTGCTGGGGGTGGTGGTCCCCGGCGCCGGCCTGCTCGATTTCATCGTGAATCCCCTGGTCGTGCGGGCCTACACGCGCGATCAGGAGATCGCGGCCGATCTCAAGGCCGCCGACATCCTGGGGCTGATGGCCTACGCTGCGCCGCGCCGCGTCCTCGCCGATGCGCTGCGCGAGGCGGCCAAGATCAACGGCCCCCCGCGCGGCGGCTGGCTCGCAACGGAGCCGGACCTCGAGGAACGGCTCCTGGCGCTGGAGCCGCTGGAGGCGGTCAGCGAGATCGCGCGGACGCCGCCGGCGGCGCCGGCGAAGTAGCGGCAGCCGCCCCGCCGTCGTACACCCGCCGGTACTCCTCCCACGACAGCATCACGCGCTTGACGTACAGGCGCGTCTCGTCGAAGGGGATCTGCTCCACGAAGGCCTCGAGGTCGTCGGTGCGCCGCAGCTGCCACCACTGCCGCAGCCGCGCCGCCCCCGCGTTGTAGGCGGCCAGCGCCAGCCGCGGATCCTTGAACTCGCGCAGCAGCCCGGCCAGGAAGCTCGCGCCGAGCTCGAGGTTCGTCCGTGGATTATCGAGCAGCTCGCCGCCGGCGAAGACGAGGCCGCGGTGCTCGACCATCGGGCGCGCGGTGGCCGGCTGCAGCTGCATGAGCCCGCGGGCGCCGGTGCGGGACACCGCGCGCGGATAGTAGGACGACTCCTCGCGCACCACGGCCGCCACCAGGAACGGGTCGAGGCCGGCCCGCTGGGCCGCCGTCACGACGTCGCCGCGCCAGCCGAAGGGATAGAGCATCTCCCAGAACGCGCGCGGCAGCGCCGGATCGTCGCTGACCGCGAGCGCCGCGAAGTGGCGGCGGAAGATGCGCAGCGCCATGTGGTACCGCTCGTCGCGCACGTACGCGCCCGAGAAGCCGTACAGGCGCACGGTGTCGCCGCCCGCCTGCTCGACGACGTCGGCCAGCTCGTCCAGCGCGTCCTCGACGAGGCCGAGGCGGCGGAGCAGATCCACCCGCGCGAAGCCGGGATCGTCGGCGACGGCCGCGCCCGGATCGGCGGGCAGCGTGACGCCCGCCGGGCGGGCGGCCGCAGCGGGGACGGTGGCGCGCGGCAGCGCCAGCGTGCCGTAGTAGCTGTGCGGCGCCTCGGCCAGGAGCTGGGCGTAGAGCGGGGCCGCCGCCGCCGCGCCGGCCGTCTGCTCGACGGCCCGCGCGCGCCAGTAGAGCGCCGGCAGCCGCCAGGCGCGATTGGCGGTGGCGTCGAGACGCCGCCACTGCTCGGCCGCCTCGGCCGGCTTCCCGGCCAGGTAGGCGTTCCAGCCCAGCCGCCAGAGCGCGCCGCCCGCCACCTCGCGCCGCGGATGGCGCGCCGCCAGCGTGCGATAGACCTCCGCCGCCTCGGCGGGGCGCTGCGCGTCCTCGAGCGCGCGCCCCTGCAGCCAGAGCGCCTCGGCGGCGTCGGCCTCGGCGCCGCCCGCCACGACGCGGCCCAGGATCTCCAGCGCGCGCTCGCGCTTGCCGGCGCGCAGGAACAGCCGCGCCTCCTCCAGCCGTAGCGCCGCCTGCTGATCGGGCGGCACGCGCGGGATCGCCAGCCCCAGCGCGCGCGCCGCCGTCTCGTGACGGCCCAGCCGCTGGGCGCCGTCGGCGACGACGCGCAGCGCGCGCACGAGGATGGAGGGATCGCGCGCCTCGCCGGCGATCCGCTCGGCCTCCTCGGCGGCCGTGCGGGGCACCCCGCCCTTGAGCAGCCGTTCGGCGCGCTCCACGCGCTGGGTCAGCGTGAGCGGCGGCACCGGCGTGCCCGCCGCCGCCAGCCGGCCGAGCCGGTCGGCGGCGCCGTCGGCCCACCCCGTCGTCGGCGCCAGCACCATCAGCTCGCGATACGCGCGGGCG
>JBGQFW010000167.1:0-6149 GCA_041497115.1 Methylomirabilia bacterium | reverse complement strand
GTGAAGATCAGCGGGTCGGGGCTGACGAGCTTGGCGGGATCCTTGGGAGGATCGGGGAGCAGGTCGCGGTCCTCGTCGCAGTAGAGCGCGTCGAGATCGCCGCGGTGGCCGCACGGCTGGGCGGCGGCGATCCCCGCCGCCAGCAGGAGGGCGGCGAGCGCGACGAGGGCGAGGCGGGCCGGGCGCATGACCGTCAGCGCGAGATCGTCAGGCGCTCGCGCCCGTAGTGGTCCGCGTCCTGCCAGGGCCGGCCCTCGGCGAAGCGCGAGGCGCGGAACGGGCGGAGGTCCACCGTCTTGGGGGCGCCCTGCGTGATCCACTCGGCCAGGCAGCGGCCGATCGCGGGCGAGGTCTTGAAGGACGTGCCGGAGTCGCCGAGCATGCCCCAGAGCCCCTCGGGGCCGAGGCGGTCGATGATCGGCCGGCCGTCGGCGCTCATCATGATCATGCCGGCCCAGCCGCCGCGCATCAGCGCGCCGCCCAGCACCGGCCAGCGCGCGCCCAGCGCGGCGCGGCAGCCCGCCACGTAGCTCTCGTCCACCGCCTCGTCGAACTTCTCGGGATCGCCGTGGGCGTAGCCGAGCTCGACGCCGATCAGCGTGCAGGCGCGTCCCTCCGGACGCCACCAGGCCTTGTGCACGGCGTCGATCACCGCCGGGTGGCGCTGCGTGAACCCGGCCGGCCAGCGGAAGATGGACACCTGGATGCGGTGCGGGGTCAGCGGATAGTCGAGCCCGAGCGGCGCCAGCAGCGGCGCCGACCACGCGCCGGCGACGATCACCACCGTCGGCGCCGCCACGCGGCCGGCGCTCGTCTCCACGCCCGTCACGCGGCCCCCCTCGGTCAGCACGCGCAGGACCTCCACCCCGGTCTCGATCGTGGCGCCGCCCCGGCGCGCCGCCTCGGCGAACGCGTACGTCGTCGCGACGGGATCGGCGAAGCCGGAGTCCGGCTCCCAGGCGGCGGCGCCGACGTCGTCCACCGTGACCCCGGGCAGGAGGTCGCGCACCTCGGCGGGGCCGAGCGCGCGGGTGTTGACGCCGATCTTCTGCTGGCGCTCGACGTTGCGGCGCAGCGCGGCGGCGTAGGCGTGGCCGACGAGCTGGACGAAGCCGACGCCCTCGAAGCCGCAGTCGCCGCCGACGATGTCGCCGAAGTTGCGAAAGATCTTGAGGCTCTCGACGGCCAGGCGGGACTCGATCTCGTTGGTGTAGTGCATGCGCACGAGGGCGCCCGACTTGCCGGTGGCGCCGGCCGCCAGGTGGCGCCGCTCGAGCACCAGCACGTTGCGGGCGCCGAGCTGCGTGAGCTGGAACGCCGTGCTGGTGCCGTTGGCACCCCCGCCGATGACGACGACGTCGGCCGTACCCTTCATGGCGCCCGCGATTCTAACACCGGCCCGCCCCGGCACCACACTTGACAGGACGCGCGGGCCGTCGAGAATAGCCCCACCCCCGATTTCGAAAGAGGTGCGTATGAGCCATCTCACCCGACGTGAGCTGCTGAAGTCCGCCGCGGTCGCCGGCGCCGCCGCCGCGCTGCCCGCGACCCTGGCCGGGCCCGCCGCCGCCCAGACGACCCAGAAGCACGAGCTGATCGTCGGCCAGGGCGGCGACATCTCCAAGCTCGACCCACACTTCAGCACGTCGTCCAACGACATCCGCTGGTCGTTCAACATCTTCGACAACCTGGTGAGCCGCCACCCCGACGGCAAGCTCCACCCGGGCCTCGCCACCGAGTGGAAGCTGACCAACCCGACGACGTGGACCTTCAAGCTGCGGCAGGGCGTGAAGTACCACAACGGCGATCCGTTCACCTCGGCCGACGCCAAGTTCAGCATCGAGCGCACGTACGACCCCAGCGTGAAGAGCATGGTCGCCACCGCGCTGGCCACGATCGACAAGATCGAGGTGCCCGACGCCCATACGCTGGTCATCACGACGAAGAAGCCCGACCCGCTCCTGCCCGCCCGCCTGGCCTTCTACGGCGGCCAGATCGTGCCGAAGAAATATCTGGAATCCGCCGGGCCCGACGCCTTCAACACCAAGCCCGTCGGCACCGGCCCCGTGCGCTTCGCCTCGTGGACCAAGGACGACAAGCTCGTCCTGGACGCGAGCCCCGACTACTGGGGGGGCAAGGTGGACTTCGACCGCATGACCATGCGGCCGATCCCGGAGACGGCGCCCCGCATCGCCTCGCTGCTCAAGGGCGAGGTGGACATCATCACCCAGCTGCCGCCCGACCAGGGCGAGCGCGTGGCCGGCAACGCGACCACCCGCGTGACGGGCGCCCTCTACGCCGGCCTCTACGTGCTGGCCGTCAACAGCAAGCGCCCGCCGCTCGACAACCCGCTCGTCAAGCAGGCGCTCTCGCTGGCGATCGACCGCCAGGCGATCGTGAAGGAGCTCTGGCGCGGCCGCGGCGTGGTGCCGAGCGGCCCCATCGCCAAGGGCGACAACCACTTCGACGCCAAGCAGCCGCCGTTGCCCTACAACCCCGGGCAGGCGCGCGAGCTGCTAAAGAAGGCCGGCTACAAGAACGAGGAGATCTTCATCGAGACGACGGTCGCCTACGTGTCGAACGACAAGCAGATGTCGGAGGCGATCCAGGGCATGTGGAAGGACGTCGGCGTCAACGCCCAGGTGGAGGTCATCGAGTACTCGGTGCGCGCCCAGAAGAACCGCGAGAAGTCGTTCAAGGGCGTGTTCTGGTCGGATCCCACCTCGACGCTGGGCGACCCCGACGGCATGATGTGGCGGCTGCTCGGCCCCGGCGGCCCCCAGGACTACTGGCGTCACGCGCGCTGGGACGAGCTGGGCAACGCCGCGCGCTTCTCGGTGGACGAGAAGTTCCGCGAGCAGTCCTACAAGGAGATGACCACGATCTTCCTCGAGCACTTCCCGTGGCTGCCGGTCATCCAGCCCTACGAGGACTACGGGCTGCAGAAGTACGTGGAGTTCACGCCCAACCCGAACCAGCAGTTCGAGATCCGCCGCTTCAACTTCAAGTTCAAGCGCGCGTAAGCGTGGTGCGCGCCCGGGGTCCCGCCGCCGGGGCCCAGGGCGCGCTTTCTTCCGATGCGCGGCGTCCTGCTCTTCCTGGCCCCCCGGCTCCTCCGAGCCCTCGTGGCCGTCTGGCTCGTCACCACCGTCGTCTTCGTCGTCATGCGGCTGTCCGGCGACCCGGTGCCGCTGCTGCTGCCGCCCGACGCGCCGCGCAGCGAGTACGAGCGGGTCGCCCGCGAGCTGGGCCTCGACCGCCCCCTGCCCGTGCAGTACGCCGTCTTCGCCGGCAACGTCCTGCGCGGCGACTTCGGCCGCTCGATCCACTTCCGCGAGCCCGCGCTGAGCGTGGTGAAGGGCTATCTGGGCGCCACGCTCGAGCTGGGACTGGCCGCGTTCGTGATCGCGGCGGTGGTGGCGGTGCCCATCGGCTTGCTGTCGGCGATCCGGCGCAACTCGCTCCTCGATCACGTGGCGATGGCCGTCGCGCTGGTGGGGCAGGCGGCCCCGACCTTCTTCCTGGGAATCCTGTTCATCCTCCTGCTCTCGCTCAAGGCCGACCTGTTCCCCACCGGCGGGCGCGGCGAGTGGAAGCATCTCGTGCTGCCGGCGCTGACGCTGGGCGCCTTCACCACCGCCTCCATCGCCCGGCTCACGCGCTCGGCCGTGCTGGAGGTGCTGCGCGCGGACTACATCCGCACCGCGCGCGCCAAGGGCGTGGCCGAGCGGTGGGTGGTGGCCAAGCACACCCTCAAGAACGCGGCGCTGCCGATCGTGACGATCACCGGCCTGCAGTTCGGCACCCTGCTCGGCGGCGCCGTCGTCACCGAGACGGTCTTCTCGTGGCCGGGCATCGGGCGGCTGGCGATCCAGTCCATCTACAACCGCGACTACCCGATCGTGCAGTGCACGGTGTTCCTCTCGGCAATCATGTTCATCGTCCTCAACTTCGCGATCGAGCTGCTGTACGGCTTCCTCGATCCGCGCGTGCGGCCACGGGCATGAGCGACGCCCCCAGCATCCCGCTGCCGCCCGGTGGCGCGGCCGCCACGCCGGCCGTTCGTGGCGGCGCGGGCGGGCGCCGTACCGCGCGCCTGGCCGTCGCCGGCCTGGCCTTCGTCGCGCTGCTCGTCGTCGTCGCGGCGGCCGCGCCGTGGCTGTCGCCCCAGGATCCGACCCGGCAGCTGCTGCGGGGCCGGCTGGCGCCGCCCACGCTCGAGGGGCCCGACGGACGCGCCCGCCTGCTCGGCACCGACCAGCTCGGGCGCGACGTCCTCTCGCGCGTGATCTACGGCGCCCGCGTCTCGCTGGCGGTGGGGCTGGCGGCGGTGGTGATCGGCGGCCTCGTCGGCGCCACGCTCGGCATCGCCGCCGGCTTTCGCGGCGGCGTCACCGACAGCGTCATCATGACGCTCGCCGACGCCCAGCTCGCCTTCCCGTTCATCCTGCTCGCGATCGGCATCATCGCGGTCCTCGGCCCGAGCTTTCCCACGCTGGTCGTGGTGGTGGGCCTCTCCGGCTGGGTCTCCTACGCGCGCATCTTGAGGTCGCAGGTGCTGGTCCTGCGCTCGCGCGAGTTCGTCGAGGCGATCCACGCGCTGGGCGGCTCGGTGGCGCGCATCGTCCTGCGCCACGTGGTGCCCAACGTCCTCTCCACGCTGGTCGTCATCGCCACGCTCGAGCTGGCGCGCGCCATCGTGCTGGAGGCGACGCTGTCGTTCCTGGGGCTCGGCGTGCAGCCGCCGATCCCGTCCTGGGGCGGGATGATCTACGAGGGACGCGAGTACCTCGACTCCGCCTGGTGGATCTCGACCTTCCCGGGCCTCGTGCTGATGGCCACCTCGCTCGTCGTCAGCCGCACCGGCGACTGGCTGCGCGACCTGCTCGACCCGACGCTGCGCGGGGAGTAGCGTCAGCCGAGCAGCGCGCGGCAGTCGGGGTCGTCGGGCGCTACCTCGTCACTGACTGGATCGCCGGCCACGACCGCTGCATCAGGCGCACGCGAGGGCGTACACGTCCTGGACCCCCGCCGGCAGCAGCGACTCGCGCCAGCGCTTCCCGCCGTCGCGCGTGCTGAAGACCTGGCCGCAGCGCGAGACGCAGTGGACGCGGTCGGCGTCGTGGGGGTCGAGCGCCAGCGCCATCATCGTCGCGCGCGCCTTGACGTCGTGGTCCACGCGGGTCCAGCTCTTGCCGAGGTCGGTGGTGCGGTAGAGCGAGCCGTCCTGGCTGCGGGCGGCCGGGCTGAGGCAGGCGTAGAGCGTGCGCGCGTCGTGGGGCGAGACGCGCACGTCGCGGGCGTAGGTCAGCGGCGAGAAGCGGCCCACCTCCATGTCGCGCCAGCTCTTGCCCCTGTCGTCGCTCTGGAACATGCCCATGCGGACGGCCAGGAAGACGGTGCCCGGCGCGGCGTCGGTGACGGCGAGCGCGTGGGCGTCGAGCATGCCCTCGGCCTCGCTGTCGCTCTGGATCTTGCTCTTGAGATTGGGTCGCTCGGCGAGGGCGACGAGGTCGGCGCTGCAGTCCGACCAGTGCTCGCCGCCGTCGAGACTGCGCATGGCGCCGGCCACCTCGAGGCCCGCGTAGAGCTCGTCCGGGGGGCCGGGCACGACGGCGATGCGCATCACGCGGCAGCCGAACCCCATCTTGATCCGCTCGGGCTGGACGGCGTTGGGCAGCCGCGTCCACGTCTCGCCCCCGTCCTCGCTGCGCAGCACGCCCACCGGCGACGTGCCGGCGTAGACGACGCGCGCATCGCGCGGGTGGACGGTGACCGACCACACCTGCAGGTCGCGCGGGAAGTCGGTGCGCTGCCAGCTCGTGCCGCCGTCGGCGCTGCGATAGACGCCGTCCTGCGTGCCGGCGAACATCACGTCGTGCGTGCTCGGATGCACGGTGAGCGCCTGGATCGACGCGCTCTCCGGCAGCCCCTGGGTGATCGATTGCCAGCGGTCCTCGCCGGCCGCCTGCCGGAACAGTCCGCTGACCGTGCCCGCCGTGAACTTTCCCGCGCCGACGAAGAGATCTGACCTGGCCATCGCCGTTCCCTCGCTCAAGGGTTGGACCCCGACCCGCCCGCTGGCCTAGAGGATCGCAGGTGAGGATAATACGCCGCATGCGACCCCGTGAGGAGACGATCTCGGTCGG
>JBGQFW010000166.1:0-6312 GCA_041497115.1 Methylomirabilia bacterium | reverse complement strand
TCACACGATCTTTTCGTAGACGCCGGGCGGGATGACACGGAAGACGTGGATGGGCAGCGAGACGTTCTTGAACGTGCGCTCGCCCACGCTCTCGAGGACGAATTGCGACTTGATCCGCTCGGCGGTGGTCGGGCCCACGACGATCTCGCCGGTCTGGGCCGAGCCGGCGAAGCGCGCCGCGAGGTTGGTGGTGGGACCGGTGGCGGTGAAGGTCCACCGCTGGCCGGCGCCACCCCCGATCTTGGTGGCGCCCACCAGCGCGTCGCCGGTGTTGATGCCCATGTGCAGCCCGATCGGCGGGAACACGCCGCCGTACTCCTCGTTGAGCTGCTCGGTGCGCTGGCGGATGGCGAACGCGGCCCGGGTCGCGTTCAGCGCGTGGTCGGTGGCGGTGGGCTGGGCCTGGAAGATCACCATGAGACCGTCGCCCGCCGTCTCGTTGATGTCGCCGTGCTGGCGCTGGATCAGATCGAGGAAGCTCGAGAAGTACGTCTGCACGAGCTGGTTGAGCTTGCGCGCCTCGAGCTGCTCGGACAGCTTGGTGTAGCCGGCGATGTCGAGGAATAGCACCGAGACCTCGACGTTCTTCTTCTCCATCTCGGTGGCGTTGGGATTCTGCTCGAGCAGCCGCTTGACCGCCTCCGGCACGAACTTGGACAGCTCGCCCTTGAGCTGCTCGAGCAGCTCCAGCCGCTCGCGCGACTCCTGGAGATTCTGCAGGGCGCCGGCCAGCTCGGTGTTCTTGCCCTCCAGCTCCTGGTAGGCGGTGGCCAGGCGCGCCGTCATGTCGTTGAAGGCGGCGCCCAGCTCGCCGATCTCGTCGCGGGTCGTGACGGGCGCGCGCGCCTCGAAGTCGCCGGCGCCGACGCGGCGGGCGGCCGCCGAGAGCTGACCGATCGGCTGCACGATCACGCGCCGCATGGCCACCGTGAGGACCACGGCGGCCGCCGCGATCGTCAGCACGGCGATCATGATCTGGCGGTTGCGGTGGTGGCGCACCTCGGCGAACACCGGCTCCATGGCCGTGGCCACCCGCACCACCGCGCGAACCTTGGAGGTGGTGCCGTGGCACCCCTGGCACTTCTCCTGGTTGATGACCGGGTAGTGCAGCGTGAAGAATCGCGCGCCGTTGCGTGTCTCGAGCGACTCCTGGGTCTGCAGCGTCTCCAGCGCCCGCGTGAACATCGGGTCGTGGGTGGTCTCGCCGGGCGGCCGCGCCATCTTCTTGATGTTGTCGAGGACCTCCTTGGGCAGGCCGGCGTTCTTGTCCACCTCCATCGCGGTGCTGAGATCGGTGAACGCCTCGTCGCCGGTCCGGCGGAAGATCGTGAGCCCCTCCACCGGGGTCGAGGTCTTCAGCTCCTGGACGACCGTGCGCGTCACGTCGGGCCGCTCCTGGAGCATGGCGCCCTCGATGCTGGCCACCAGGGTGGCGGTCAGCCGGCGGGCGCTCATCTTGCTCTGCTCGACCAGGAGGTCGGCCTCACGCTGGATGGTGAAAATCGTGGAGGCGCCGAACCCGATGATGAGCACGACGACGATGAGGACGGAGATCTTGACGGCCAGGTTGGCCCGTACCATCGCGAGCGATCCTATCATGTAAGATCCCGCCCATGAACCTGGCGCGGCTCGGCGAGGACAGCATTCGCGCCCACGGCGAGTACGTCTCCCTCGTCTTCGAGGGGCGCGAGTGGACCAACGTGGAGCAGCAGCGGGCGGCCAACCGCTTCGCCCGCGCGCTCGGCCGCCTGGGCGTCGGCGCCGGCGACCGGGTGCTGGTGCTGCTGCCCAACTGCCCGGAGGTGCTGCAGGCCTACGGGGGCATCCTCAAGGCCGGCGCCGTCATCGTTCCCGTCGTCTTCCTGCTCGGGCCCGACGAGGTGCGCCACATCCTCGCCGACTCGGAGGCGAAGGTCGTCGTCACCGCGCCGGAGTTCGTGGACAAGCTCGCCGGCTGGGCCGGCCCGGTGGTCCTGGTGGGCGGCGGCGACCGCGGCCCGGCGTGGAGCGAGGTGATCGCCGGCGAGTCCGACGCGTTCGCCACCGTCGAGCGCGACGACCGCGACCTCGCCGTCATCCTCTACACGTCGGGGACCACCGGCCGCCCCAAGGGCGTCGCCCTCTCCCACGACAACCTCGCCTCCAACGCGCGCGCGGCGGCCACCCTCTACGAGCTGGATCGCGCGCGGTGGGGGCTGATGGTCCTGCCGCTGTCCCACTCCTACGGCCTCACCGTGATGAACGCCGGCAACATCCTCGGCACGAAGGGCGTGCTGCTCCGGTGGTTCCACCCCGAGGCGGTGCTGGAGGCGATCCAGACCTATCGCGCGGAGTCCATGGGATGCGTGCCGACGATGCTCCTCTACCTGCTCCACTATCCCGACGCCGGCCGCTTCGACACGTCCTCGATGCGCGTGTGGGGCTCGGGCGCCTCCCCCCTGCCGATCGAGATCGTCGAGCCGTTCGAGACGAAGTTCGGCGGCCGGATCCAGGAGGGCTACGGCCTCACCGAGGCCTCGCCGGTGGTGAGCGCGCATCGCCTGTCGGGCGTGCGCAAGCTGGGGTCGGTCGGCCAGCCGCTCCCGGGGGTGACGGTCGCGATCATGGACGACGGAGACCGCCCCCTGCCCGCCGGCGAGGTCGGCGAAGTCTGCGTGCAGGGGCCCAACGTGATGCTGGGGTATTACCGGCTGCCCGAGGAGACCGCGCAGACCCTGCGCCACGGCTGGCTCCACACCGGCGACATGGGCCGCCTCGATGCCGACGGCTTCCTCTATATCGTCGAGCGCAAGAAGGACCTGATCATCCGCGGCGGCTTCAACATCTATCCGCGCGAGGTCGAGGAGGTGCTCTACGCGCACCCGGCGGTGGCCGAGGCCGCGGTGGTCGGCATGCGCGACCCGCTGATGGGCGAGGACGTGCTGGCCTTCGTGGTGCTCAAGCCCGGCGTCGCCGCGACCGCCGACGCGCTCGTCGACTTCTGCCAGCAGCGGCTCGCGAAATACAAATGCCCCAAGCAGGTGCGCTTCCTCGACACCCTGCCCAAGAGCCCGATCGGAAAAATTCTGCGCAAGGAGCTGCGCGGGCTCTCCTGATTTCTTCGCGCCATTCCGTCACGCCGTAAGCGCTGGATTTCGTGAGGTCTCTCCCGCGAGCGTCAGCCCGCTGACACCGCCCGTGGTAGAAGTTTCCCCGGAGAGCAACGACTGGTTGCGTAGTGCTTAAGGCCATGGTACCCTCCGTCAACTTCCTCATCCCATCCGTTCATCCGCTCGCTCGATCCAAAAATTCGCTCCGGTGTTGGAACACAAGGAGGAAATCGTCATGAGCATGAGCAAGGCCATCGCGACCCTGGCGGTGGCGGTGACGGTCACGTTCGGGGGGCTCGTCCTCACGCGACAGGTCATCGCCATGGCCGGGGAAGCGGACGCTGAGCGGCTCAATCGCTCGATTCTGGAGTACGTGGCGCAGAAGAATCCACAAGCGCCGATCAGCGCGTTCCGCCGCTTCCCCGAGACGCTGCTGAAGGAGGCGCAGCTCGCGAACATCGACCACTGCCTAGCGCTGGCCCAGGCGGAGGTGGAGTCGGACTTCCGGCAGGACGCCGTCGGCTCCGCCGGCGAGATCGGGCTGTTCCAGATCAAGCCGTCGACGGCCGCGCTGCTCGAGCCGGTGGCGGGCCCGTTCCGGCGCCCCCGGATCACCAAGGAGGCGCGCGACCTCGGCGATCTCGGCGACCCGCTCGTCAACACGCACTTCGCGATGACGTACCTGCGCGACATCATGGCGCGCAAGCCGAACATCCGCGACGCGCTGACCGAGTACAACGGCGGCCCCGGCGGCCGCCACCAGCACTACTACCGGATGGTGATGGGCGCCTACGTCGAGACGCTGGAGCGGCCGGAGCTGCGCTGCCGCTTCCGCGAGGCGCCCAAGCCGCTGCAGATCATCACGCTCCTCACCGGCAACAGCTGACCGTCGTCGGGGGGAGCGCCGCCGCTCCCCCCGCCCCCTCCCTCAGCGGGCGATCGGAAAGAACCGGCCGCGGGCGGTGGACACCACCCGCCCGCCCGCCACCTCCTCGAGCGAGCCCTCCACGTCCACGTAGCGGCGGTGGTCGGCCACCAGCCGGCCGCGGCCGAGCAGCGGCGTCTCCAGCGGCGCCGGCGCCACGAAGCGCACCGTCAGCTCGCCGGTGACCGCGATGCGGCCGGTGGCGCGCAGCGCGGCGGCGGCGAGGATCTCGTCGAGGTACGCGGTGACGATGCCGCCGTGGGCGGTGTCGGGCGGCCCCGCGTAGCGGCGCGGCACGACGACGGGCGCGACGACGCCCTCGGGGGTGACGAACGCGCGCACGTAGAGGCCGTCGGGATGATCGGGGCCGCAGCCGAAGCAGCCCCGGAAGACGGGATCGCCGCCGGGCCGCCGCTGCTCGACGAGGCCGGCCAGTGCGGCGCGGAACGGCTCGGGGATCTCGCCGGGCGCGGTCATGGCGCGGAAGTGTACCACCCGGCCCGCGCGAGGCCGTCCGCGCACCGCCGGCCGCGCGTCACGCGCGGCCCGTCCACCGGATACCGAACCACGCCCGGATCCCATGCCGGCCCTGCGGGGTCAGGGCGAGCGTCCGCTGGTCTGGGACGGGACGCACCCAGCGAAGGGCCTGGCAGCGCCGCGCCAGCGCGGCGCCGAGCGCGCCGGCGAGATGCGGGCGGCGCTCGCTCCAGTCGAGGCACTGGCGGGCGAACGCGCGCCGCTCGCGGCGCGTGGTCTCCACGTCGACGCCGAGGCGCGTCAGCACGCGCGCCCCGAGGCTCGTCAGGACGAAGTCGCGCCCGCTCGACGCCAGGAACCGGCGGCGCACCATCGCGTCCGTCACGCTGACGCCGAGCCGGCCCGCCAGGTGGTCGTAACACGTTCGCGCCAGCCGCATGCCGTCGAGGGGCCGCGCCGCCGCGGCCGGGCGCGACGGCGGGGACACCGCCATCAGCGCCTCGACCGCCTGCCCGACGCTGGGCGCCGCCAGGCGGAAGTAGCGATGGCGGCTCTGTCGCTCCATCGCGAGCAGGCGCGCCCGCACGAGCTTGGCGAGGTGACTGCTGGCGGTCTGCGGGGTCACGCCGGCGCCGTACGCGAGCTCCTTGGCCGTGCGCGCCCGCCCGTCCATCAGGGCGGTCAGCATCCGGGCGCGGGCGGGCTCGCCGACGAGCGCGGCGACCGCCGCGATGTCGACGTCTGCATCCATAGTTCGACGATAGTCGATCCGTTAATGGTTTACAACCGGCGCCCCCGCGCCCATCGTGGCCGGCGTGAACCGCGGCGGCGAGCCCGGACCGTATCGGTGGATCGTGCTCGGCGTGTCCACCACCGTCAACGCGCTCGCGTGGGGGGCGCGCTCGACGTTCGCGCTGTTCTACGTCGCCATGCTCGCCGAGTTCGGCTGGGAGCGCGGGGCGACGGCGCTCGGCTACTCGCTCAGCTGGCTCTGCTTCGTCGTCTTCGGGCCGATCGCCGGCTGGCTCCAGGACCGCTGGGGCGCGCGCACGGTGGTGGGCGTCGGCGGCCTGACGCTCGGGGTGGCGCTCGCCCTCACCGCCCGGGTGACGTCGCTGACGCAGTACTACGTCTGCTTCGGCGTCCTCGGCGGCGCCGGCATGGCCGCCGTTCTCGTCCCGTCCACCACGATCGTGACGCGGTGGTTCGTGCGCTCGCGGGGCACGGCGATGGGGATCCTGAGCACCGGACCGGGCAGCGCGGTGATCTTCTACCCGCTCAACGCCTGGCTCATCGTCACGCTCGGCTGGCGCACGGCGCTCGGCGTCTTCGCCGGCATCGTCGCCGTGACGACGGTGTCGCTCGCCCTCCTCTACCGCGATCCCCCCGCCGACGAGCGCCGGCCGGCGGACGGCGCGCGCCACGGCGGCGAGGCCTGGACGCTCCGCCGCGCCCTGCGCCACTCGCGGCTGTGGGCGGCGGTCATCATGACGGCGCTGGGCGTGATCGGGTTCCAGATCATGGCGACCCACCAGGTCGCTCACGCGGTGGACCGCGGCTTCCGGCAGTCCACCGTCGTCGGCGTGTTCACGCTGGGCGCGGCGTGCACGATCGCCGGCAACCTGCTCGGCGGCTGGCTCTCCGACCGCGTCGGGCGTGGCGGGATCTTCGCCCTCGGCACCGGCGTCGCCATCGCGGGCATCGCGTGTCTGGCGCTCGTGCGAGGCCCCGAGGATCTGCCGCTCCTCGTCCTCTACACGGTGTCGGGGTTCGGCTTCGGCATGCGCATCGCGCAGCTCTCCGCAATCCCGGCCGACGTCT
>JBGQFW010000165.1:0-6415 GCA_041497115.1 Methylomirabilia bacterium | reverse complement strand
CGACGGCACCGGCGGCCGCCCGATCGGGGTGAGGCCCTTGGGGCCGTTGGTGATGTTGATCGGCTTGTCGAGGTTGTTGGCGAGCACGCGGATGACCTCGCCGAAGCCGAGCGTCACGATGGCCAGGTAGTCGCCGCGCAGCCGCAGCACCGGCAGCCCCAGGAGGATGCCCGTGCCCGCCGCCGTGAGCAGGCCGACGAGCAGGAACAGGTAGAACATCCAGGGCGGCAGCGGGAAGCCGCTCCCGAAGATCACGTTGCCGTGCGGCGAGCCGACGATGGCCCAGGAGTACGCCCCGACGGCGAAGAACGCCACGTAGCCCAGGTCGAGCAGACCCGCCAGCCCGACCACGATGTTCAGCCCCAGCGCGAGGGCCACGAAGATGCCGACCTGGGTGGCGACCTCCAGGTAGTAGCCGTTCCAGGCGCCGATGACCGGCATCATGACGAGCAGGGCGATGCCCAGCAGCAGCGCGCGCAGCCAGTTGGGGAGCCGTGGCGCGACGTAGATGGCCACCAGCGACCCCTGGAAGGCGAGGAAGGCGAGGATCGAGCGGGGGAAGACCGCCACCGCGGCGCCGGAGAGGATCAGCAGCGCGATCGAGGCGACGGCGTGGATCACGCGCGCTCCCGCACGACTTCGCCGAGCAGTCCCTTGGGGCGAAAGATCAGGATGAGGATCAGCACCGAGAACGCGAAGATGTCCTTGTACTCGGCTCCGAAAGCCCCGCCGGTCAGCAGCGACAGGTAGGAGGCGGCGAACGCCTCCAGCAGCCCGAGCACGAGGCCGCCCACCATCGCGCCCGGGATATTGCCGATGCCGCCCAGCACCGCCGCCGTGAAGGCCTTCAGCCCCGGAACGAACCCCGTGTACGGGTTGATCAGCCCGTACTGGACGCCGAACAGGACGCCGGCGGCGCCGCCCATCGCCCCGCCGATGAGGAACGTGAGCGAGATGATGCGGTTGACGTTGATGCCCATCAGGCTCGCCGCCGCCTGGTCCTCGGCCACCGCGCGGATGGCGGTGCCGATCTTGGTGCGGTTCACCAGCGCCCACAGCGCCCACAGCATCAGGAGCGCCGCCACGATGACCACCACCGACTTGAGCGGCACGTCCACGGTGGCGCTGAGCTCGTAGCGCTGGTTGAGCACGTCCATCGTCGGGTAGACGAGGTTGAAGGCGTTGCGCCAGACCGACTCGAACAGGCGGATGGCGTCCTGCAGGAAGAACGACACGCCGATCGCCGAGATCAGCGGGATGAGCCGCGGCGCGTGGCGCAGCGGCCGGTACGCGATGCGCTCGACGCTGACGGCGAGCAGGCCGCTGGCCGCCATGCCCGCCAGCAGCACGAGCAGCAGCACCGGCAGCCACGGCAGCGCGTCGAGCAGCCCGGCGGACTTGAGGCCGAGCAGGATCTCGACGCCGACGAAGGCGCCCACGATGAAGATCTCGGAGTGGGCGAAGTTGATGAACTCCAGCACGCCGTAGACCATCGTGTAGCCGAGCGCGATGAGCGCGTACATGAAGCCGAGCACGATGCCGTCCAGGAGGACCTGAGGGAAGATGCCGATCAGGAGCGGAAGGTCCATGACGCGAGCCTGGACGACAGCGGGGCCGGCGGAGTGTCTCCGCCGGCCCCGCGGGCGAGCCTATTTCTTGGCGGCGGGGGCGGCGATCGTGAGCTGCTTGACGATCTTGTTGTCGCCCCACTTCTCGGGGTTGTCGCTCACCACCTGCAGCACGAAGTAGAGCGCCTTCTTGCGGTCGCCCTTGCCGTCGAACTCGATCTCACCGGTGATGCCGTGGTGCTTGACCTTGCGCACCGCCGCGGCGACGTCCTCGCGGCTCGGCGCCTTGCCGCCCTTGGCGGCGGCGGCGATGGCCTTCAGCGCGATCGCGGTGGCGTCGTAGGCCTCGGCCGCGTACGGCTCGGGGTTCTTGCCGAACTTCTTCTTGAAGTCGTCGACGAACCCCTTGGCGCCGGCCAGCGCGGAGGCGGGCCCGGCCGCCGAGGTGTAGTACATGCCGATCACCGCCTTGCCGGCGATCTTGGTCAGGTCGGACGAGTCCATGCCGTCGGGGCCCATGAACTTGGCCTTGATGCCCTTCTCGCTGGCCTGCTTGAAGAACGGCGCGCCCTGGTCGTAGATGCCGCCGAAGTAGACGAGGTCGGGGTTCTTGGCCTTGATCGGCGTGAGGATCGGATCGAAGTTCGACTTCTCCTCGGTGCCCTCGAAGCCGGCCACGGTGAGCCCCTTCTTCTTGGCGTCGTCGCGGAAGAACTCGGCCACGCCCTGGCCGTACGTCGTCTTGTCGTGGACGATGTACACGCTCTTGGCCTTCACGGTGCGGGCGGCGAACTCGGAGCCGACCACGCCCTGCACGTCGTCACGGCCGCACACGCGGTTCACGTTGCCGTAGCCGCGGTCGGTGACGGTGGGGTTGGTGTTGGCGGGCGAGATCATCGTGACGCCGACTTCCTTGTAGACCTCCGACGACGGGATCGCCACGCCGGAGTTGAGGTGGCCGATGACGGCCAGGATGTCCTTGTCGGCGATGATGTTCTTGGCGTTGGCGACACCGACGTCGGGCTTGGCCTGGTCGTCGAACGGCACCAGCTCGACCTTGAAGCCGGCCTTCTCGAGCGGCCCCTTGAACTTTTCGAGGGCGAGCTGCGCGCCGAGCTTGATGCCCTCGCCCAGCGCGGCCTGCCCGCCCGACAGGGGGCTCTGCGTCGCGATCTTGATCGTGCCTTTGCCCTGGGCCTCGATCCCAGAGGCGCCCGCGAGCAGAGCAACGGCGAGCGCGAGCCCGAGCACCAGGGCGCCGCGCGGAGTGAAGAGTCTCATGAGGGCCTCCTTGAATCGGCGAATCAGGGATTTACGCGCGCCAATTATAGCGGCGGGCGGGGGGCGGTCAAGCCCCGCGCCGCGCGGATGAGGGTGACGAACCGCGCGGCGGCCGCGCGCGGATCGTCGGCGGCGCCCACCGCCGAGACAACGGCCACGCCGTCGGCGCCGGCGGCGATGACCTCCTGCACGTTGTCGTGGGTGATGCCGCCGATGCCGACGAGCGGCACGTGGATCTCGGGGCGGAGGGAGCGGACGAGTGCGGGACCGACGAGCTGGAAATCGGGCTTCGTCGCCGTCGGGAACATCGAGCCGACCGCGACGTAGTCGGCGCCGTCGGCCTGGGCGGCGCGCGCCTGCGCGACGCTGTGCGTGGAGACGCCGAGGATCATGCCGGGCCGCAGCAGCGGGCGGGCCGCGCGCGCCGGCAGGTCGTCCTGACCGAGGTGGACGCCGTCGGCGCCGGCGGCCAGCGCGAGATCGACGCGATCGTTGACGATGAAGGTGACGCCGGCCTCGGCGCAGCGGGCGCGCAGCCGCGCGGCCAGCGGCAGGAGGCGGCCCGACGGCCACTCCTTGTCGCGCAGCTGCACCATGAGGCAGCCGCCGGCGACGGCGGCGTCGAGGAGGTCCACGAGGTCCCGGCCGCGGGCGGCGCCCCGGTCGAGGATCACGTAGAGCGAGGGATCCATCAGCCCGCGGTGAGCCGGGCGCCGTCCACGCTGGTGAAGCGGCCCTCGACGAAGGCCGGGTCGGCCAGCACTTTCTGCTGGAACGGGATCGTTGTCTTCACGCCCTCGACGACGGTCTCGGCCAGCGCCCGCCGCATGCGCTCGATGGCCTCGGCGCGGTCGCGTCCGCGCACGATGATCTTGGCCAGCAGCGAGTCGTAGAAGGGCGGCACCACGTAGGGCGCCATGAGGTGGCTGTCCACCCGCACGCCGAAGCCGCCGGGCGGGATCCAGGCCGTCACGCGCCCCGCGCTCGGCGCGAACGTCACCGGGTCCTCGGCGTTGACGCGGACCTCGATGGCGTGGCCCTCGAGCCGGACGGCGTCCTGCCGGTAGCCCAGCCCCTCGCCGGCGGCGACGCGGATCTGCTCGCGGACGAGGTCGATGCCGGTGACCATCTCGGTCACCGGGTGCTCGACCTGGATCCGCGTGTTCATCTCGATGAAATAGAACTCACCGGTAGCGGCGTCCACCAGGAACTCGACGGTCCCGGCGTTCATGTAGTTGACGGCGGCGGCCGCCGCCAGCGCGGCCCGGTGCAGGCCGGCGCGCGTCTCGGGCGGCAGCGAGGGCGCGGGCGACTCCTCGATCAGCTTCTGGTGGCGGCGCTGCACCGAGCAGTCGCGCTCGCCGAGATGGATGCGCATGCCGTTGCGGTCGCCGAGCACCTGCACCTCGACGTGGCGCGCCTCCTCGATGAACTTCTCGCAGTAGATCTCGGAGGAGCCGAAGGCGGCCCCCGCCTCGGTCTGGCAGGCGGCGAACGCCTGCGCCACCTCGCTCCGCGCGCGCACGACGCGCATGCCGCGGCCGCCGCCGCCCGCGGCGGCCTTGAAGATCACCGGGAAGCCGGCCGCCTCGGCGATTTCCGCCGCCTCGCCCTCGTCCTTGAGCGGCCGCTCACTGCCCGGCACCACCGGCACGCCGGCCTGCCGGGCGATCACGCGCGCCTGGGCCTTGTCGCCCATGAGCCGGATCGCCTCGGGCGCCGGCCCGATGAAGGTGAGGCCGCACGAGCGGCAGATGTCGGCGAAGTTCGGATTCTCGGCGAGGAACCCGTAGCCGGGGTGGATCGCGTCGCTGTCGGTGACGACCGCCGCCGAGATGATCCCGGCGATGTTGAGGTAGCTGCCCCGCGCGTCGTCGGGGCCCACGCAGATCGACTCGTCGGCCATCCGCACGGGCAGCGACGGCGCGTCGGCGGTGGAGTGCGCGACCACGGTGCGGATGCCCATCTCGCGGCAGGTGCGGATGATCCGCAGCGCGATCTCCCCGCGATTGGCGATCAGGATCTTGTGGAACACCGCGGTCAGGCCCGCGCGGGGCTCACCCGCCGAGGACGCGACGCCACTGGTCTTCGAGCTCGGCGAGCGGCAGGCCGTAGACGGCGGGCATGGCGGCGGTGATGGTTTCGCCGCGGCCGAGCCGGACCATCAGCTCGCGCAGGGCCGGCATGCCGCCGCGATCGAGGAGGTCGTGGACGACCCACAGCGCGATGTCGTAGCCGGTGCGGGCGCGCGCCGGATCGGGGTCGGCCAGCAGCTCTTCCAGGCCGTTCAGCGTCGGCCGCCCCGGCACCCGCAGCAGCGGATCGGCGGCGGCCCCCTCCAGCGCCTGGGCCAGCCCCTCGTGCAGCCAGCGCGGCGCCCGCCCGCGGGTGAGGTCGTGCACGGCCGCGTGGGTGTACTCGTGGACCAGGATGCGCTCGAGCTCGCGGCGGGGCGGCAGCGTGCCGCCGGCGGGCAGGCGGATCTTGCCGTCGAAGAGGCCGGTGACCCAGCCGTGCACGCGCGCGACCTCCTGGAACTGCGCGGCGTCGTAGAAGATCACCGTCACCCGCTCGCGCGGCGCCGTGCCCAGCCGCGCCACCACGCGCTCGCGGGCCGCCGCCAGGAGCGCCAGCACCACGCGGCGGCCCTCGGCGTCGCCGGCCGCGCGCCACTTCACCACGAAGTGCGGCGTGATCTCGCGCGCGAGCCCCGCCTCCGCGCGCGCCTCGCGCTCGAGCTTGGCGAGCAGCCGCCGGGCCTCGGCGTGGCCGGGATCGGCGGCCAGCACCGCGCGCAGATGGCCGAGCGCGCGGTCGGTGTCGTCGCGACGGTCGTAGAGGTGGGCGAGCAGCAGATGCACGGCGGGGTCGGCCTCGCTGCGGGCGGCGGCCTCCAGCGGCGCCAGCGCCTCGTCGGCGTGGCCGGCGTGCACGGCGGCCAGCCCGAGCCCGCGCAGCAGCGCCGGCTCGTCGGGGCTCTGCCGCAGCCCCTGGCGGAAGAGCGCGATCGCCTCCTCGGGCCGCCCCTGCTTGAGCGTGTCCCAGCCCCACCCCTCGAAGCAGCGCGCGACGTCGCCGCGGCGCGCCAGGCTGGCCGGGTCGTCCTCCCAGGCCCGCGCGAAGCGCTCGCACGCGCGCGGGAACTGGCCGGCGGCGTAGAGACGGATCGCCTCGTCGGTGAGCGCGGCGAGCCGCGACGCGGAGGTGGCGGCCAGGCGCGGCGCGTCGGGCACCGTCTCCCACGCGCGCGGCGGGCGCAGCGTCCACCACGCGCCCGCCAGCGCGAGGGCGAGGGCGGCGGGGACGACGAGGGCGCGGCACAGCGACGACCGGGTCACGCCCGCCTCTCAGTGCTGGGGATCGATGAGGAACAGCGGCTGGCCATACTCGACCGGCTGTCCGTTCTCGATCAGGATGCGGGCAACGCGCCCGGCGACCTTCGACTTGATCTCCACCTTCTTCACCGGCTCGATCGTGCCTGTCTCGGTGACCTTGATCTCCACGTCGCCGCGGGCCACGGTCTCGTAACGGGCCGGGGTGTCGGCGGCGCCGCGCAGGAGGCGCAT
>JBGQFW010000164.1:0-6487 GCA_041497115.1 Methylomirabilia bacterium | reverse complement strand
GGCCGGCACGTCGGGCAGGTTGTTCGTGATGTCCGACCACATCAGGCCGCCGTTGGTGGACTTGAACACGTGGCCTACGGCACCGCCCGTCGGCGAATTGTTGAAGCTCGAGTAGGTGACGTACACCGTGTTGCCGGTGGCGTCGCTCGGATCGTACGCGAACGAGGAGACGTACCCGGCCCGCGGGCCGCCCGCCGTCCCGCTGGCGAGCGTCCAGGTCGTCGCCGGGGTAGCACTCAGGGCCGTCGTGTTGCTGAAGATGCAGCCCGTCGTCGTCCCGGCGATCACGCGGTTGCCGGTGCCCGGGGCGACGCCGAAGGCGCTGAACTGGTCCACCCCGGCGGGGCAGCCCATGGTGCCGGTGTCGTTGCTCGCCTGGGACCACGAGGTCGCGCCGTTGGTGGTCCGCCACAGGAAGACGCCGCCGATCCACATCTGGGTCGAGGTGGTCGGCGCCATCGTGAACGGCGCGATGAACAGGAAGTTTCCGGGGTTCTCGAGGATCCCGCTGGTCGCGTCGAAGTTGAAGCCGCTGCCGGGCGACCCCCGCAAGAGCGAGAGGTTGGTGGTCTCGAGATAATAATTGGTGTTGGTCGAGTCCACCGCCACGTAGCCGCCGTCGCCGCCGAACAGGCTGCCCCAGTTGTTGGGGCCGTCCACGTCGTCGCCGATGTTGGTGCCGTTGTCCTGGGCGCCGCCGAAGTACGTGGTGCCGCCGTCGGTCCCCTGCAGGGGGACGCCGTGATAGAACTGCGTCACCCCGTAGTTGTTGTTCAGGTTGGTCCACGACATCCCCGTCGAGGTCGGCGTGCATGCGTCGGTCGTCGTGGTGCCCCGCGCGTCGGTCGTCTTGAAGAGGCCGCCGTCGTTGCCGATGAACATGGTCTTGTTCGTCGTGCCGTTGTAGCCGGGGTGGAACACGATCGCGTGGTTGTCGGCGTGGACGTACGAGGCCGCGGAGGTGTTGGCGTACCAGAAGGACGCCTGCCCCCAGTTGACCCCGCTGTCGTCGGAGCGGAACAGGTCGATGCCGCCCACCCAGACCTTGGTCGGGTCGGCCGGGTCCACCGCGATGACGTTGTCGTACCACCCTTGGTTGAGGTCGGTCGCGCCGAAGCAGCCGCGGGAGAAAGCCGAGTTCGTGAAGAGGAATTGACCGGTGCCGCCCGTCGAGGACGGGTCGCCGCTGGTGTCGGAGCCGACGGTGTTGACGTCGCGCTGGGTCGTCCAGGTCACGCCGCCGTCACTCGACTTGTAGACGCGGAACAGGCCGTGCGTGAAGTCGTGGCCCGGCGTCGAGCCGGCGAGCGTATTGGAGGAGACTGCGTAGATGATCGTCGGGTCCGAGAGTGCCTGGGCGAGGGAGGTCCGCTCCATGCCTGTCTGGGCGAGCGTCTGCGCGAACGGGGCACCGTTGAAGGAACGGAGGATCTGGCCGCCCGCGCCCGTAAAGATCGTGCCGCAGGAGACGACCACCTGCTCGCCGCCGTTGTCGGCGATCGCGATGTCGGTGCACCCGTTCGTGCTCCCAGACACCGAAACGACCTGGGTGAAGCTGGCGCCGGCGTCGATGGACTTGAACAGGCCCGTGCGCGTCGCCGCGTAGACGGTGCTGGCGTTCACCGAGTTCACCGCGACCTTGTTGACGAAGAAGAAGTTGCTGTTGGCGGTGCCGGAGAGCTGGGTCCAGTTGGCGCCGGCGTCGGTGGACTTGAAGATGCCCGCGCCGCGGACGGCGTCGATGTTGAAGTAGCCCTCGCCGGTGCCCGCGTAGATCGTGCTCGATCCCGCCATGGCCAGCGTGGTGACGGCCAGGTTCGGCTGCAGGTCGGTCAGCGGCGTCCACGAGGCGCCGCCGTTGGTGGACTTCCAGACACCACCGGCGACGCCGCCGGCATACATCGTGTTGCTCGTGCCGAAGTTGGGGTCGAGCACGAGGCCGCGGGTGCGGCCGCCGATGTTGCCGGGGCCGAGCGCCGTCCACGAGCCCAGCGCGGCCGCGGTGTCGAAGCTCATGCCGAGCGCGGCGACGGACGGGTGCGTGACGCCGGTGGCCGTGGAGTGCAGCGGCATCTGTTTCATCTGCTGCTTGGCGGTCGCGTAGCGCTCCATCGGGACCTTTGTCTCGCCGGGCGGGACGCGCTGCCGGGCCCAGAACTCCAGGGCCTCTGCCGGCTTGTCGAAGCGCTGGGGCTTGCCGGCCTTGCGCTGGTACTTCTCCTCCACGCGCGGCGGCGCGGCGACGGCCTGCGCGACCTTCACGCCGGGCTCGGTGGCGGCCTTGGCGGCGGCGTCGAAGGCGTCGAGCGGGTCGGCGATGGTGCGGAACGTCAGCGTGCCGTCGGCGGCCGTCAGGGCGATCCGGTTGGTCAGCACGCGGCGGGCATCCTTGTCGCGCGCGCCGGGCACGAACAGGAACGGGCGCACGATCGAGCCCGGGTTGGCCGCGCGCAGCGCGCGCGCCGCCGCCAGCAGCTCGTCCACCGTCGCGGCGCCCGTCACGCCGATCGTGTGGATGGCACCGCGCGCGGTGAGGATCTTCTGGCCGGGACCCAGCACGGGCCGCAGCGACTCGTCGGCGCTCGCCGGCTTCAGTGTCAGCTCGAGGCGATCGAGCGCCAGGTCGAGCTGGTGCAGGCCTCCCGAGTGAACCGTGACGGGCGCGCTGGTGGCGCGCTCCGCGGCGGCGGCGCCGGCGACCAGGCCGAAGACGCTCAGGAGGGCGAGGGCCAGAACGGTGATCCGCCGAGTGGATGTGCGCATGGGGTCTCCGGTTCGCTCAGTCATTGATCGGATGCAGTTCGATGAGCAGCCAGCGGCTGCCCAGGGTGTCGCCCGCGAGCCTCACGACGGCGTCAACGCGACGGCCGTCGAGATCGGCGGGCAGAGGCTGTTGCGAGAAGGCTTCGATGACGCCGGGCTGCGCGAGGCTCAGCGCGTCGGCACGGGCCGCGGTCGCGGAGCGCACGTCGAGCGTCAACGAATAATAGGTCGCCGAGGGAAGCACGGGCGGCGGCGCCGCCAGCGTCCCGGGCAAATAGGTCGTGTGCTTGAGGACGAGGGCCGTGACGCGACTGGCGTTGGCCGGCACGTTCGCGCGCGCCGGGCCGCTGCCCCGCGGCGCGCCGCCCGGCGCGGACGGCTCCGCGGCGCGGGGCGCAGTCTGGCCGACGGGCGAGGCGCAAGCGCCGACCGCGAGAACAGCCACCATCACGGCTCGCGACATTTGGGATTCCAAGCGATCGACTCAGGCCTAGGGCGCTAGGCTCGCAGCGGGCCGCCGGGGAAACCAATTTCCCGGGGGCGCGTCAGGTTCGATCACTATAGCGGAAACGTCGGCCTCGACACTAGGGGGTAAACCCTCACCGCGGCCGAACCCCTACAGGAGGCGGTCAGGCCTGATCCAGCAGGTAGTTACGCGCCCCCGGGCGGATCATCTGGGGTAGTGTAGCGTCCATGCCGACCGTCGCCCCCGCCGCGCTCGAGCGCCTCACGCAAGACATCTTCGTCGCCCACGGCGTGCCCTCCGAGGACGCCGCCTTCATCGCCGCGATGCTGGTGCGCGCCAACCTGCGCGGCCACGACTCGCACGGCGCGATCCGCGTGCCGCAGTACGTCGCCGCGCTCGAGCGCGGCACGCTCAACCCGCGCCCGACGCTGCGGCTGGTAGTGGACACGCCCACGCTCGCGGTCCTCGAGGGCGACGGCGGCTTCGGCCAGGTCGTGGCCCGCCACGGCGTCGGGTTGGCGATCGAGCGGGCGCGCGCGCACGGGCTCGCGGCGGTCGCCTTGCGGGGCGCCAATCACGTGGGGCGGCTGGCCGACTACGCCGAGACGGCGGCGCGCGCGGGGCTGCTGGGGCTGGTGTGGGCCAACGCGCGCGGCGGCCTCAACGTGGCGCCGTGGGGCGGCGCCGCCCGGCGGCTGGGCACCAACCCGCACGCGATCGCGGTGCCCGGCCCCGACGGCACGGTGGCGATGTCGCACGACTTCGCCACCAGCGTGTGGGCCGAGGGCAAGCTGCGCGTGAAGTTCAACCGCGGCGAGGCAGCACCGCCCGGCATCATGCTCAACGGCCGCGGCGAGCCCTCCACCGACCCGCGCGAGTACTACGCCGATCCGGTCGGCTCGCTGCTCACCGCGGGCGGCCACAAGGGCTACGGCCTCTCGCTGGCTGTCGAGATCCTGGCCGGCATCCTCTCCGGCGCCGGCGCGGCCAGCGACGAGCCCGCGGTGTTCCGCAACGGCACGCTCATCGTCTGCCTCGACCCCGCGCGCTTCCTGCCGCTGGCGCAGTTCCACGCTCAGGTCGCCGCGCTGGTGGCGTGGGTGCGCTCGGCCCCGCTGGCCGCGGGAGCCAAGGAGATCCTGATCCCCGGCGAGCCGGAGGCGCGCACCGAGCGCGAGCGCAGCGAGGGCATCCCGATCGACGACGAGACGTGGCGCCAGATCCAGGCGTGCGCAGTGGCAGTGTGAGGTGAGGCCGGCCTCCGGCCGAGCCGAACCTGTAATCGAAAGCGGGGTCCATGCTTGAGGTCGTGAGCATGAAGGAGATCGACGCGATCTTCGTGGTGACCGACGGCCTCGGCATCCACCGCGAGCTGCTGGTGATCCCGCTGGGCCCGGCGACGCCGGGGAAGGTCCGCCGCCTGCCGAGCGGCAAGTTCGAGATCACGGTGGACGCCGAGCGCCCGCTCGCGGAGTGGCTCCAGGATCTGCCCGCGCTGATCGCCGCCGCCCAGAAGTGACCGGGCTCAGGCGGGAGCTGGGTCTCCTGCCGCTCGCCGCGATCGTCTTCTTCAACGTCAGCGGCGGCCCGTACGGCATCGAGGACGCCATCGCCTCGTTCGGCCCCGGGCTGGCCCTGCTGCTGCTGGCGCTCACGCCGCTCGTCTGGAGCCTCCCCGTCGCGCTGGCGATGGCCGAGCTGGCCGCCGCGATGCCCGACGAGGGCGGCTACGTCACCTGGGTGCGGCGCGCGTTCGGGCCGTTCTGGTCGTTCCAGGTCGGCTGGTGGTCGTGGATCGACAGCTTCGTGGACGTGGCCGTCTATCCCGCGCTCTTCGTCGAGTACCTGAAATTCTGGTATCCGGCGATGACGGTGCTCGAGCGCTGGCTCCTGGCGGTGGCCTTCATCGTCGTCCTCACCCTGCTCAACGTGGTGGGTGTGCGCCCGACCGGGCGGGCCGCCGTCGCGCTGTCGGTGCTGGCGCTGCTGCCGGTCGCGGCCCTCGTCGTCGTCGGGCTCACCACGCTGAGCCAGGCGCCCTGGCGCCCGTTCGTGCCCGAGCAGAGGCCGCTCGGCGCGTCGCTCGGCCTGGGGCTGGCGGTGGTGATGTGGAACTACTCGGGATGGGATACGCCCTCGACGTGCCTGGGCGAGGCCAAGACGCCCGAGCACGGCTTCCGCCGCGCGATGTTCCTGGCGCTGCCGGTGATCGCCGCCGCCTACGTGCTGCCGGTCGCCGTGGTGCTGGCCAGCGGCGCCACCGACTGGACGCGCTGGGAGACCGGCGCGCTGCCCGCGCTGGCGCGCGCCGTCGGCGGCGGCGCGCTCGGCCACGCGGTCGCGCTGGGCGCCGTGCTGAGCACGGCCGGCCTGTTCCTGACGCTGCTGCTGACCAACTCGCGGCTGCCCTACGTGCTGGCGCGCGACGGCGTCATGCCCGCGCGGCTCGGCGCGGTCCACCCGCGCTTCGGCACGCCGTGGGTGGCGGTGGTGGTCTCCGCCGCGCTCTACGCGGCGTTCGCCGTCTTCTCGTTCAAGGAGCTGATCGTCCTCAACGTCTGGCTCTACTCGCTCAGCCTGCTCGTCGAGCTGGCGGCGTTCGTGCGCTTGCGCGTGAGCGCGCCGGCGATGGCGCGACCGTGGCGCGTGCCGGGCGGCCTCGGCCTGGCGGTCGTCGTCGCCGTCGTGCCGGCGGCGCTCGCGCTGCTGGCGATGGCCACCGCCGGCTGGCGCAACACGCTGGCCGGCGCGCTCGCCGCGCTCACCGGCCTGCTCGCCTGGCCCTCGCTGGGACGGGCCGGTCGTCGAGGCTCTGCTCGATGACGGCGGCCAGGCAGTCGAGCGCGGGCAGCGAGTAGACGTAGGTCTTCCAGCCGACCGCCACCTGGTCGGCGGGCTGGCCCGGCGGCGTCGCGGCGTAGATCCGCACGTCCACGTTGGGGCCGGGGCCGCCGCAGCCGCCCGCGCACGCCTCGCGCACGCGCACGCGGTCGCCGAGGCCACGGCGCGCCACGAGGCGCGCGAGCTCGTCGAGGACGGCGCGCGCGTCCAGCCGGCGCGCGCGCTGGCCGCGCTCCACCGGCAGCACGACGGCGCCGCGCTCGCGCAGGCAGACGGTGACGACGAGCCGCCGGGTCTTGTGCGAGGTCGGGGGGCGCGGCGCCGCCCCCCCCGACGCCCCCCAGCGGGCGGGCGCGCGCCGGGATCGTCGGCGCCTCCGAACCCGGCGGCGAGACGGGCGGCGGCCAGCGCGGGATC
>JBGQFW010000163.1:0-6603 GCA_041497115.1 Methylomirabilia bacterium | reverse complement strand
GCGGGTACTGCACGTCGGCGTGCAGCGTGTAGCGCCCCTCGCCGGGGTCCCACGCGCCGAGCGCGCCGCGCGTCTCCATGTACTGCGCGTGCACGCGGCTGATCACGTAGCGGCGGCGGATCACGCGGGCCGCCTTCGCGACGGCGGCCTCGGTGGCGGCCTTGTCGCCGGCCTCGTGCAGGTTGGAGACGTTGTCGGGGCATTCCTCCCACACCGCCGGCGCGCCGGGGGCGGCCGCCGCCGCGGTGTCGGTCACCGCGGGCAGCGGCTCGTAGTCCACCACCACGCGCTCGGCGGCATCCTCGGCCTGCGCGAGCGTCTCCGCGACGACCATCGCGAGGGGATCGCCCACGTAGCGCCCGCGGTCGCGGGCGAGCCCGCGGTGGGGCGGGGCGAACATCGGCGAGCCGTCGGGGCGCTTGCGCTTGAGCGTCATCGTCATCGTGCCGAGCTCGCTGCCGAGGTCGGCGCCGGTGAAGACGGCCAGCACGCCCGGCAGCGCGCGGGCCGCCCGCGTATCGATGCCACGGATGCGCGCGTGGGCGTGCAGCGAGCGGACGATGACGGCGTGGGTCTGGCCGGGAAGGTTCACGTCGTCGTGGAAGCGCCCCTCGCCGCGCACGAGGCGGACGTCTTCGAACCGCTTGATCGGCTGCCCGATCCCGAACTCGCCCATTTTATTGGGGGCCCCGAGATGGCCCCCAACCCCCCCAATGCTCGGGCCGCCCCGGCGAAGCCGTGGCGTCCCTCGATAGTGCGTGACGAGCTTGGGGGCCCCGAGATGGCCCCCAAACCCCCCTCACGTTCGGAGCGCCCCGGCGGAGCCGTGGCGCTCCTCTGTTGTGGTTGTTCACGGTACCAGCACGATCTTGCCGTAGGCGCCGGGTTCGAGGACGGCGGTGTGGGCGGCGGCGGCCTGGGCGAGCGGGAGCTCGCGGCCGACCACCGGCTTCAGTGTGCCGTTGGCGAGGCCGGCCGTCAGCGCGGCCATGATCGAGCCGATCTCGGCGGGCGCGGCGTTCCAGAGGGCGAGGCCGTGGATCGAGGCGTCCTTGCCCATCGTGCCGCGCGGGTTGATCTCGATCGCGCCGCGGTTGCCGATGATCACGATGCGGCCGAAGCGCGCGATCAGGTCGATGTCCTTGCCGAGGTTCACGTTGGCGAGCATCTCGAGGATGACGTCAGGGCCGCGCCCCTCGGTCAGCTCCAGCACGCGCTTGGCGTAGTCGGGCGAGCCATGGTCGAGCACGTGCCGGGCGCCGTGGTCGGCGACGAGCTTGCGGCCGCGCTCGGTGCCGCCGGTGCCGATGACCGTCATGCCGTGGGCGACGCCGAGCTGCACGGCGGCGATGCCCACGCCGCCGGAGGCGCCGTGCACCAGCAGCGTCTCGCCCGGCCGCGCCTGCGCCTTGTGGTGCAGGCCGCGGTACGCGGTCGCGTACGGCACGCCGACGGCGGCGCCCTGCGAGAACGTGAGGCCGGCCGGCAGCGGCGCCACCAGCGCGGCGTCGCAGGCGGCCAGCGACGCGTAACCGGCCGCGCGCAGGACCCAGACGCGGTCGCCCGCGCGCAGATGGCGCACGCCGTCGCCGACACCCCGCACGATGCCGCCCGCGTCGCCGCCCGGCACGTAGGGCAGGGGCGGCAGCTGCGCGTAGTTGCCGGAGCGGACGTAGGTGTCGACCGGGTTCACCCCGGCCGCCTTGACCTCGACCAGCGCCTGGCCGGGACCCGCCTTGGGATCGGCGACCTCGTCGAGCTGCAGGACCTCGGGACCGCCGAACTTGTGCACGCGGATGGCTTTCATCGCACTCTCCTTGTCCTTCGGCGAACGCCCGCCAGCCTAGCCAAGCCGCCGGACAATGGCAAGCGCGCGGCGCAAGCGCGCGGCAGAGGTGGCCGCCGGCGCTCGCCGGTGAGTCAGTCGGCGGCCAGCCGGTAGCCCACGCCGGCCTCGGTCAATAGATAACGGGGCTGCGCCGGCTCGGCCTCGAGCTTGTGGCGCAGGTGGGCCATGTACACGCGCACGTAGTGGGCCTGGTCGTCGTGGCTCGGCCCCCACACCTCGCGCAGCAGCTGCTGGTGGGTGACGACCTTGCCGGCGTGCCGCACGAGCGTGGTGAGCAGCTTGTACTCGATGGGCGTGAGGCGGACCTCCGCGCCGCGCATGGTGACGCGCCGCCGCAGCAGGTCCACCTGCAGCTCGCCGACCGTGAACGCGCTGTCGTCGCCCTCGTGGGAGGCGCCGGCGGTGTGGCGCAGGGCCACGCGCACCCGCGCGAGCAGCTCGCCGGCGCTGAACGGCTTGCTGACGTAGTCGTCGGCGCCGGCGTCGAGGGCGGCGACCTTGTCCCGCTCCTGGCCGCGCGCCGACAGCACGATGACCGGCACCGCCGTCCACTCGCGCAGCCGCCGGATCACCTCGAGCCCATCCATGTCGGGCAGGCCGAGGTCGAGGATCACGACGTCGGGCTGGCGCGAGGCGACTTCCACGAGGCCGTCGGCGCCCGTCGCCGTCTCGAAGAGGCGGTACCCCTGGCCGGTCAGGGTGGCGCGCAGGAAGCGGCGGATCTGCGGCTCGTCCTCGATGAGGACGACGACCGGCTCAGGCATCGGCCGGCACGGCGGCCTTCTCGGCGTCGCCGAGCGGCAGGGTGAAGAGGAACGCGACACCGCCGCCCGGGAGGTTCTGCGCCCAGATGCGCCCGCCGTGCGCGCGCACGATGCCGCGGCAGATCGCCAGCCCCAGCCCGGCGCCCCGCCCCCCGGTCGGCTGGCCGCGGTAGAACTTCTCGAAGACCCGGTCCTCCTCGCCGGCGGGCAGTCCCGGCCCGTGGTCCGCGATCTCGACCGTCACGTTGCGATCGGTGGCGGTCGCGATGATCTCGATCGGGCTGACGGGCGGCGTGTACTTCAGCGCGTTGTCGAGAAGGTTGACCAGGACCTGCTCGATGAGGACGTCGTCGATCGCCACCAGCGGCAGGTCGGGCGGCACGCGGGTCGTCACCCGGCGGTCGCCGAGCCGCTTGCCGAGCCGGCTCAGCGCGGCGCCGACGATCTCTTCCAGCGGATGCAGCTCGCGGCGCAGCTGCAGCGCGCCCGACTCGAGCCGCGTCATCTCCAGGAGGTTCTGCACGAGCCGGTTCAGGCGCTCGGCCTCCTCGCGCACCGACTCCAGCAGCTCCTGGCGCGTTTCGGCGTCCAGCCGGCCGCCCTCGTCGAGGATGGTGGTGACGGCGCCGGTGATCGTCGCCAGCGGCGTGCGCAGGTCGTGGGACACCGAGCTGAGCAGCGAGTTGCGCAGCCGCTCGGTCTCGATGCGCAGCTCGGCGTCCCGGGTGTCCTGGGCGAGGCGGGCGCGCTCGAGCGCCAGCGCGGTCTGGGACGCGAACGTCTCGAGCTGGTGCAGCCGCTCCGGCTCGTCCATCGCGTGGGCGTCGGCCGGCCGGATGCCGAGCACGCCGACCGCCCCCGTCGAGGCGAGCAGCGGCACGTAGAGGGCCGAGGCGCCGGGCAGCGTCGCGGTGCCGAGGCCGGCGGGCTGGCGGTGCTCGTACACCCAGCGGCCGACGCCGAGGTCGCGGGCGTCCAGCGTGAACTGGCCGCCGTTCCAGGGCGTCAGGGCGCCGTCGGGCCCGGGCACGAGCACGACGATCTGGCTGCGGAACACCTCGGTGATGTGTCGCACGGCGATCTGCAGCAGCGCGTCCACGCCCCGCGTGCTCGCCAGCTCGCGGCTCATCGCGTAGAGCGCCGCCGTGCGCTGCTCGCGGTGCTCGGCCGCCGCGGCCTGCGCGCGGGTCCGCACCGTCAGCCCGCTGATGACGAGGGAGACGACCAGCATCACCGCGAAGGTGAACAGGTAGCGGGCGTCGGTCACCGCGAACGTGAAGTAGGGGGGCACGAAGAAGAAGTCGAAGGCGGCGACACTCAGCACGGCGGCCAGCAGCGAGGGACCGCGGCCGGTGCGCATGGCCACCACCACGATGCCGAGGAGATAGATCATGACCAGGTTCGAGAGCTCGGACATCGGCGCCAGGAGCCGGGCGGCGGCCGTCGTGACCGCCACCACCGCGACGGCGCGGCCGTAGGCGCCGGCGGCGCCGCGCAGCACCTTCAGCATGGCCCGGCGCTGCCGGGCGTCCTCTTCCTTGACCCGGCCCAGCAGCGCGTCGAGATCGGGCCGCGTGTCGCCCACGGGCGCTAGTGTAGCGCCCGGCGCCGGCGACCGCGCCTCAGTGGGCCGCCGGCTCGAGGTCCTCCTCGACCGCCGCCGGTGGGGCGACGGGCGCGGGCCGGCGCGACTCGATCACGCGCACGGTCATCGTCCGGCCCGCGCACTCGCACCAGCTCTGGAGGTCGAACGCCGCGCGACTGGCGCGGACCCAGGCGGCCATGCCGGCGAACGCGCCAAGGGCGAGCGCGAGGCGCAGGATCGCGCGGAGCGCGCCGGCGGGCGCGGCGACTTCGATCGCGGCGAGCGCCGTCAACTGGGAGAGCGTCGCGCCGTAGAGCGCTCCCCAGCGCGGGCGGGCGACGGCGACCTCTCGCATATCGCACATGTCCCGTCCACTCTGTCACCCCGTCTCTCAAACACGCGTCAAGAGACCCGGCCCGGGCGTAAAAATCCCGTAAAAATACGCGCGGGGGCGCTCGCGCGAGGCACGCTCGGCGTAGCATCGGGGGCTGGCGTATGCGAGTGACCCTGGTCAAGCGCTGGCTGGTCGGGCCCCCCATGCCGCTGGCGCAGGCGCGGCACGAGCGGCTCAGCAAGCGGATCGCGCTGGCGGTCTTCTCCTCCGACGTGCTCTCGTCGGTGGCCTACGCGACGGAGGAGATCCTCCTCGTCCTCGTCCTCGCCGGCAGCGCGGCGGCGCGCCTGGACATCCCGATTGCGCTGTCCATCACCGCGCTGCTGGCGATCGTCACGATCTCCTACC
The DNA here is from genome assembly GCA_041497115.1 of Methylomirabilia bacterium. GTDB lineage: Bacteria > Methylomirabilota > Methylomirabilia > Rokubacteriales > CSP1-6 > AR5. The sequence continues at coordinate 1,663 of JBGQFW010000163.1, read as the reverse complement.
AGCAGACGATCCACGCCTACCCGAGCGGCGGCGGCTCCTACATCGTCGCGCGCGCCAACCTCGGGACGGTGCCGGGGCTGGTGGCGGCGGCCGCGCTGCTGGTGGACTACGTCCTCACGGTGGCGGTGTCGGTGGCGGCTGGCGTGGCGGCCATCACCTCGGCCCTCCCCGAGCTGACCACGCACAAGGTCGTCCTGTCGGTGGTGTGCGTGGCCGCCATCGCGCTCGCCAACGTCCGCGGCGTGCGGGAGTCGGGGCGCATCTTCGCGGTGCCGACGTACTTCTTCCTCGTCAGCTTCGCCGCGCTGCTCGTCGGCGGCTTCGTGCGGCTCCTGACGGGCTCGCTGCCGCCGGCTGCGCCGCCGCCGGTCGCGCCGCTGGAGGCGCTCGGCTGGTTCCTCGTCCTGCGCGCGTTCGCGGCGGGCTGCACCGCGATGACGGGCACCGAGGCGATCTCCAACGGCATCCCGGCCTTCCGCCCCCCCGAGTCGCGCAACGCCGCGATCACGCTCGGCGCGATGGGCGTCATCCTCGGGACGATCTTCGTGGGCGTCACGGTGCTCTCCTCCAAGCTCGGCGTGCTGCCGAGCGAGAGCGAGACCGTCGTCTCGCAGATCGCCCGGCGCGTGTTCGGCACCGGCCTCATGTACTACCTGGTCCAGGCCGCCACCGCCCTCATCCTGGTCCTCGCCGCCAACACCTCGTTCGCCGACTTCCCGCGGCTGTCCTCGCTGCTCGCCCGCGACCGGTTCGTGCCCCGCCAGTTCGCCAACCTCGGCGAGCGGCTGGTGTTCTCCAACGGCATCCTGGTGCTGGCCGGCTTCGCCGCGCTCCTGCTCATCCTCTTCGGCGGCGACACGCACGCGCTGATCCCGCTCTACGCGGTCGGCGTCTTCATCTCGTTCACGCTGTCGCAGAGCGGCATGGTGCGTCACTGGTGGGTCGAGCGCGGGCCGGGCTGGCGCCACCGGCTCGCCATCAACGGCGTCGGCGCCGTCGCCACCGCGCTCGTCACCCTGGTCATCGCGGTCACCAAGTTCGTCCACGGCGCCTGGATCGTCGTCCTTGTGATCCCCATCCTCGTCGCCATGTTCATCGCCATGTCGCGCCACTACGAGGACGTCGCGCTCGGCCTGTCGCTGGAGGGGTTCGACTCGCCCCCCGAGTTCCGGCACACGGTGCTCGTGCTCATCGGCGACGTGCACCGGGGCGTGGTGCGCGCCGTCCAGTACGCCCGGACGCTGGCCCCCACCGCGGCCGTGCGCGGCGTCTACGTCGAGACCGATCCCGCGCAGACCGGCCGGCTGGAGGAGAAGTGGGCGCGGTGGGGGCTGGGCGTTCCGCTCGTGGTGCTGACCTCGCCGTACCGCTCGCTGCTGCGCCCGCTGCTCGACTACATCGACCAGATCCAGGCGCGCGGCGACGATCAGATGGTGACGATCGTCCTGCCGGAGTTCCTGCCGCGCCGGTGGTGGCAGCACATCCTGCACAACCAGACCGCGCTGCTCGTGAAGGGCGCGCTGCTGTTCCGGCGCAACATCGTCGTCGCCGACGTCCCCTACCTGCTCAAGCGCTGAGGACGGCCGGGCTCAGCGGCCCGGCTGGGGCACGTAGGTGGTGCCCGTCCGGGGCATGCCCTGGTACGGCAGGGTGGGTCCGGACG
>JBGQFW010000162.1:0-6840 GCA_041497115.1 Methylomirabilia bacterium | reverse complement strand
TACCGCGAGGAGCCCTGCCGCTCGGCCCTGAACCGGGTGGAGGGGATGGGGTTCGCCTGGTCGCTCAATCCTTATATGGGCTGCGTTCACCGCTGCACGTTCTGCTACGTCCGCGCGTTCGAGCGGCGCGCCGACCGCCCGGCGGACGACCGCTACGGACAGTCCATCCGCGTGAAGGTCAACGTCGCCGAGGTGCTGGCGCGCGAGCTGGCGCGGCCGGCGTGGCGGCGGGAGAGCGTCGCGGTCGGCGCGGCGACCGATCCCTACCAGCCGGCCGAGGGACGCTATCGCCTCACCCGGCGCTGCCTCGAGGTGCTCGCGGCGGCGCGCAATCCGTTCAGCATCGTGACGCGCGGGCCCCTGATCGTGCGCGACGTCGACGTGCTGCAGGCGGCGGCGCGCCGCGCCGAGGTCGGGGTGAGCTTCTCCATCCCGACGCTCGACGTGGAGGTCTGGCGGCGGACGGAGCCCGGCACCGCGCCGCCTCGCCAGCGGCTGCGCGCGCTGCGCATGCTGGTGGACGCCGGCATCGACGCCGGGGTGGGCATGGCGCCGATCCTCCCCGGGCTCTCCGACGATCCGGCCCGGCTGGCCGACGTCGTGCGCGCGGCGCGGGAGGCGGGCGCGACCGGCGTGTGGTGCGACGTCCTCCACCTGCGTCCCGGCACGCGCGAGCACTTCCTCGAGAGCCTGGCCCGCCACTGGCCGGCGCTGCTGCCGCGCTACGAGCGGCTCTACCGCGGCCCCTATCCGGACCGCCGGGTGTGGGAGCCGATCAAGGCGCGCGTCGCCGCGCTGCGAATGCAGCTCGCGATCGCCGACCGCCGCGCGCGGCCGCTCGGGCCGCCGCCGGCGCCCGCCCAGCTCCCGCTGGCGATCTGAGGGCGTCTGCGCGCGTCCACACTAGGCGGCGCGCGCGCCCTCGGCTATCATCGCGCCATCATCCAGACTGAGTTCCTGCACGAGACGGTCCGTCGCATCTGGGGCTACGATCGCTTTCTCCCGCTGCAGGAAGACGCCATCGCCTGCGTTCTCGAGGGGCGCGACTCGCTGGTCGTGCTGCCCACCGGCGGCGGCAAGTCGCTCTGCTACCAGGCGCCCGCCGCGCACCTGCGCCGGCTCGCCGTCGTCGTCTCCCCGCTGATCGCGCTGATGAAGGACCAGGTGGACGGCCTGCGGCAGGCCGGCGTGCCCGCCGCCGTGCTCAACAGCAGCCAGACGGCCGCCGAGCGCGCCGCCGTCATGCGGGCGGTCGCCGGCGGTGGCGTGCAGCTCCTCTACCTGGCGCCCGAGCGGCTGGTGATGGACGGCTTCCTCGAGCGGCTGCAGCGGGCGGCGCCCGCGTTCTTCGCGGTGGACGAGGCGCACTGCATCAGCCAGTGGGGCCACGACTTCCGCCCGGAGTACCGGCAGCTCCGCGCGCTGCGCGACACGTTCCCCGCGGTGGCAGTGCACGCCTACACCGCGACGGCGACGCCGCCGGTGCGCGGCGACATCGTCGCCGAGCTGCGGCTGCGGGATCCCCGTGTCCTGGTGGGCTCGTTTGACCGGCCCAACCTGCTCTATCGCGTGCGCCCGCGCACCGACCGCCTCGCCCAGGTCGTGGCGGCGATCCAGCGCCACCGCGGCCAGGCCGGCATCGTCTACTGCATCCGGCGCAGCGAGGTCGAGGAGCTGACGGCGGCGCTCGCGCGCCGGGGGGTACGCGCGGTCCGCTATCACGCGGGGCTCGCCGACGAGGAGCGCCGCACCAACCAGGACGCGTTCGTCAACGAGCGCGCCGACGTCGTGGTCGCCACCGTGGCGTTCGGCATGGGGATCGACCGCTCCAACGTGCGCTACGTGATCCACACCGGCATGCCGAAGTCGCTGGAGCACTACCAGCAGGAGGCCGGCCGCGCCGGGCGCGACGGCCTCGAGGCCGAGTGCCTGCTGCTGCACGGCGGCGCCGACTACGGGCTGTGGAAGTCCATCCTGGGCGCCGAGGGCGAGCCGCCGCCCGGCGCGCTCCGCAAGCTGGGCGAGATGTACGCGTTCTGCCAGGAGGCCGCGTGCCGCCACCGCGCGCTGGTGACCTACTTCGGCCAGGCGTACGAGCGGCAGGGATGCGGCGCCTGCGACGTCTGCCTGGGCGAGACGGTGCAGGGCGGCGAGGCGCCCGAGGTGGCGGCGAAAATTCTCCGGGGTGTGGACGAGCTGCGCGGCCGCTTCGGCGCGACCCACGTGGCCGACGTGCTGGCCGGCGCCGCCACCGGGCGCATCGCGCAGCTGCGTCACGACACGCTCGGCGCCTACGCCACGCTGCGCGGGGAGCGCAAGGCGCAGGTGCGCGCGTGGATCGACCAGCTCCTTGCCCACGGCCTGCTCGCGCGCTCCGACGACGAGTACCCGACCGTCACGCTGACCGAGCAGGGGCGGGCGGTGCTGCGCGGCGAGAGCCCGGCGCCGCCGCTCACCAGCGCCGGCGCGGTACGCCCGACCGTTGCCGATGCCGCGGCCGCACCCGACGCGCGGGCCGCCGGTTCGCCCGGCGGGGATCCCGGCGCGTACGATCGCGTGCTGTTCGAGGCGCTGCGCGGGCTGCGGCGCACGATCGCCGAGGAGCGCGGCGTGCCGCCCTACCTCGTGTTCAGCGACGCCTCGCTGCGCGACATGGCGCGCCGGCAGCCGCGCACGCGCGAGGCGCTGCTGGAGGTCAAGGGCGTCGGCGAGTGGAAGTGCGCGACGTTCGGCGAGCGGTTCCTGACGCTGATCCGTCAGCAGGCGTAGCGCCGCCCAGCCGGTCGAGCGACCCGGGCGCCGGCAGCGCGATCCACCCCTCGCGAGCGGCGGCGGCGGCGTGTTCGGGCGGCGGCGGCGCGCACAGGCCGAGCGTCGCCGCGCGCGCGACCAGCGCGGCCACCAGCGCGTCGAGGGCGTCGTCGCTGCGGCCGCAGAGCCGCCGCGCTGCGGCGTCGAGCGTGAGCCACTCTGCCGTCCGCCGTTGGAGCGCCGCCAGCAGTCTCGTCAGGCTCGGCCGTCCCGCGCGGCGCTTGTAGCCCGTCGAGGCGAAGCCCCACAGCCGTAGCGCCGCCGCGGGATACGTCTCGACGACGCGGCCGGCGCCGCTGCGGTCCACGGCGAGGCCGTCGCCGGCCAGCCGCGAGAGCAGGCGCGCGGCGCGGAAGGTCGGCACGCCGATCAGGTCGGTGGAGACGCTCAGCGGCCAGCGGCGCGTGAGCGTGGCGACGACGTGGTCGGTCTCGCGGAAGCGCAGCGCCCTCACCGACGTCTCGGGCCAGGCGCCCCCGGCGTGGAAGCGCGCGACCGCCTCCACGAAGGCGTCGGGCCATCCGAACGGCACGTCGAGGCCGGCCTTGTCGGCGCCCCGGATGCGCGCGAGCAGCGCGTCGTCGTCCTGGCCGCAGGCGATGTCGAGCACTCGCGCGCGCCCGTTCGCCCACTCGAGCGCGCAGGCCGCCGTGCGCTCGGGCTGCGAGGCCAGGTCGACGCCGAGCGTGATCACGCCGGCCGGCGCACGTAGCGGCCGCGGGCGGGGCCGACGGCGCGGCCGTTCTCCCAGGCGAGCGCGCCGCGCAGGAACGTCGCCGTCACCTGACCGGTCAGCTCCACGCCCTCGAACGGCGTGTATCCCTGCGCCGAGGGCGAGTCGGCCGCGCGCACGGTGACGCGGCGCTCGGGATCGAGCAGCGCCAGGTCGGCGTCGAAGCCGACGGCGATGTCGCCCTTGTGCAGCAGGCCGTAGCGCTGCGCCGGGTTCCACGCCAGCAGCTCGGCCATCCGGTGCGGCGGCAGGCCGCGCCGGCTGCCCTCGCTGAAGACGCCGGCCAGGAGATACTCGGTCCCGCCGAACCCCGACTTGGCCAGCCAGATGTCGCCGCCGCCCCCGCCGGCGCCCTTGACCTCCTCGGCGCAGCAGGCGTGATCGCTCACGATCCAGTCCACCTGGCCCTCGAGCACCATGCGCCACAGGAACTCGACGTCCTCGCGCGGCCGGATCGGCGGGTTCACCTTGGCGTAGGCGCCGGCCGGCGCGTCCACGTCCAGCAGCAGGTGGCCGACCGTGATCTCGCGCTTGAAGTCCACGTGCGGGAAGACGCGCGCCATCGTCAGCGCGGCCTCCAGCGCCTTGCGCGAGGAGAGATGCAGCAGGTTCACGTTCCGGCTCTCGGCCTCGGCGGCGAGGTAGGCGGCGATCCACACCGCCAGCCCCTCGCTGTGCGGCGGCCGGGCGGCGCTGTAGGCGCGCAGGCCGCCGAGCGAGGGATCGCGGGCGACCAGGCGCGTGTAGGCGTTGAGGATGTCGGCCAGCTCGCAGTGCAGGCTCACGCTCACGTACGGGGCCAGCGCGGGATGCGCGCGCTGGATGCGGCCGGCCTCGCGCAGGATGAACTCGAAGTGGGCGAGGTCGTAGCGGTCCTCGGGGCCGATCATGAGGAAGCGCCGCTGCTCGTCCTGGCCGGCCTGGCCGTGCAGGCCGTAGCCACCGTAGAACATGAAGATCTTGAAGGACGGCACGCCGTGGCGCGTGGCGAGCGACTCCATCTCGCCCACGTGAGCGGCGGCGAGGGGCGCCAGGTGATAGGCGTAGTCGCACTGGTAGCGCCCCTCGGAGAGGTTCAGCACCTCGGGGAAGAAGTCGGCCCAGGCGCCGCCGCGGTTGAGGTAGTACTGGCCGGTGCGGACGTAGGTCAGCATCGTCGTCACGCCGCCGCTCACCGCCGCCCGGCTCTCGCTGACGGCGTCCTCGGCCAGCGGTCCGTAGATGCCGACGTGGGTGTGCGCGTCCACCACGCCGGGGAACGCCAGCCGCCCGCGCCCGTCGTACACCGCCGCCGCGTCGGCGTCGGGGATGCGCGGCGCGATGCGGGCGAAGCGCCCGTCCTTCACGCCGAGGTCGAGCGTCTCGACGCGCGGCTGGCGCGGGCGCACGACGCGCACGCTGCGGACGACGAGATCGAGGGACGGCCCGGCCGTCACGGCCGCGGGCCCGGCGCGGTGAAGTGCTGTACCCAGCCGCGCCACCCGGCCGTCGCGCGCTCGATGTCCTCGAAGACACCGCCGGTGTAGCGGCCGATCACCGCGCGCCAGAAGCGCTGCGCGTCCACGTTGCTCGCCATCTCGGCGGTCTCCCACCGGCCGGCGACCATGTCGAACAGCCGCGTCGCCGCGCGCGCGCCCACGCCCGTGCGGCGGAAGCGGCGGAGGACGAAGAACTCGCTGATCTCGTGGGTGCCGGCGCCCGCGTGCCACGCCCGGTCGCCGATGAGCGCGAAGCCGGCCAGCGCGCCGTCCGCGCGGATCAGGAACGAGCGCCGGCCCGGCTCCGTCCAGAAGCGCTCGATCTTCTCGGCGTTGCCGTAGCGCCCGTCGGCGGCGATGTGCCAGCCGTCGATCGTGCCGAGGTCGTAGAGGTAGAGCTGCATGAGCCGGCGCAGGACCGGCACCGCCTCCGCCCCCACCTGCTCGAGCGTGACCTCCACCGGGCCGCTAGTATAGGCGGCGTGACGGGGTGGACCGAGGCGGATTCGCGGACGTTCCTCGTGCTGGCCTCGCTGGTCGTCCACCATCTGCCGGCCGCCGGCAAGCGGCGGCTCTTCGCCGACCTGGCGCGGCGGCTCGAGCCCGGCGGCGCGCTGCTGCTGGGCGACATCGTCCAGCCGGTGGGGCCGGCCGCGCGCGAGGCGTTCGCGCTCCAGTGGGACGATGCCGCGCGTACCCAGAGCCTGGCGCTCACCGGCGGCCTCGACGCCTTCGCGCGCTTCCAGCGCGACGGCTGGAACTTCTATCGCGGCACGCCCGATCCGTACGATCAGCCCTCGCGGCTGGACGAGCAGCTCGTCTGGCTGCGGCAGGCGGGGTTCGCCGCCGCCGACGCCTTCTGGATGCGCGCGGGCCACGCGGTGTTCGGCGGCTTCCGCGCGCCGCGCCGCCCCCGCCCGCCGGCGGCGCGTCAGCGCGCGTCGTGGAAGATGACGCCGAGGGTGTAGCGCTCGCCCCTGAGCACGCGGCTGACCCCGTGGCGCATCGTTGCGCGCGACCAGCCGCGGGCGCCCGGCAGGGGCCGGTGGCGCGTGGGGAAGATCACGATCTCCCCCTGCTCGGTGGCGATCGCCTCGCCGCGCGACTGCGCACGCGGCCGCTGCTCCACCAGCAGGAAGTCGCCGCCCTCGTAGTCCACGCCGCGCCGGCTGAGGAAGCAGGTGAGCTGGAGCGGAAAGACCACGTCGCCGTAGATATCCTGGTGCAGGCAGTTGTAGCCGCCCGCCTCGTAATGCAGCAGCAGCGGCGTGGGTTTCTTCTGGCCGCGCCGGTGGCAGAGCGCCAGCAGGCCGCCGAGCGTCATGGGGTGCAGCGTGGCGGTGTCCAGCGCGGCCTCGAACTGGTTGGCGATGGCGGCCAGCGGCGGATATGCCCCCTCGCGCAGCGCCTGCACCGGCGGCGGCAGCGGCGCGGCGAAGTAGCGGTACTCGCCGAGCCCGAAGCGGTAGCGCGCCATGTCCACCCGGCTGCGGAAGCGCGCCTCGTCGCCCCAGAGGGCGATCAGCCCCGCGCACTCCTCGGGGGTGAGCACGGGCGGCGTCTTCGCGTAGCCGACCTCCCACAGCGACCGCTCGATCGCGGTCCAGTCGAGATCGGCCAGGCGGGCGGCGATGTTCATTTCTCACATGGGGGCCCCGAGATGGCCCCCAACCCCCCAAACGTTCGCAGCGCCCCGGCGGAGCCGTGGCGCTCCTCTGTTATACGGTCAGCGGTAGGCGTCGGGTGGCTGGAGGACCGTCTTCCAGAAGACCGGGTCGTGGCCGGGGAAGATCCGGGCTCCGGTGAGGCGAGCGATCG
>JBGQFW010000161.1:0-6884 GCA_041497115.1 Methylomirabilia bacterium | reverse complement strand
GCTGCAGGCGTCGTTCTTCTTCCTCTACCTCACGCTGCTCTCGCGCGCCGCGGTGAGCAAGATCCTGCCGATGACGGCGTTCGACTACGTCATCGTGGCGACGCTGGCCCACTTCATCCTGGCCGAGCCGATCACGCCGGCGCGCTGGACGGGGATCGGGCTCATCGTGGCCGGCGTGGCCCTGGTGTCGCGGACCTGAGCCGGCGCCCCTCGTCGCTCGTCGCCGCCCTGGTGGCGGTGGCCGCCGCCGCGCCATTTCTGTTGATGGACCTCGGCGCGGCGCCGTTCGACGATCCGGGCGAGGGGATGCACGCGGAGATCGCCCGCGAGCTGACGCTCGGCGGCGTGCACCTGCCGCTCACGCTCAACGGCGTGCCGTACCTCGACAAGCCTCCCATGCTCTACGCCCTCCTGGCGGCGGCGTTCCACGCACTCGGACGCAGCGAGGCCGCCGCCCGGCTCGTGCCGGCGCTGGCCGCGCTCGTCGCGGTGGGCGCCACCGCCTGGCTCGGCGCGCGGCTGGTGGACGGCCGCGCGGGGGTGGTGGCCGGGCTCGCGCTGACGACCTCGCTCGGCTTCTTCGTCTACGGGCGCTACGTGCGGCCCGACGCCCTGTTCATCGCGGCGCTGGCCGTCGGCTTCGCGCTCGTGCTCTCGGGGCTGGTGGACGAGCGACGCCACCGGGTCGCCGCCGGGCTGATCGTCTTCGGCCTCGCCGCGCTCGCCAAGGATCCCCTCGGCGCGCTGGCGCCGCCGCTGGCGGTGGGACTGGCGCTCGTCCTCGGCGGGCGCGCGCGGCCGCTCGGCCGCTGGCTGCCGTGGCACGGGGTCGTGCTCGCCGCGTTCGTCGCCTTCGGCTGGTGGGTGCTGGCCGAGCACGCGACGCCGGGCTTCGTCTGGTACACGGTCGTGGACAACCACGCGCTCAACATCGCGCGCGTCCGCTTCTTCCCGGACGAGGACGTGCCGCTCGGCGCCGGCGAGTTCCTGACGGTGGCCCTGCTCGGCGCCGCCCCGTGGGTGGTGCCGGCGGCCGGCATGCTCTGGCGGCTGGCGCGCCGCCGCGCGTGGCGCGAGCCGGCGGAGGCGCCGTGGGTCGCCCTGGCGCTGTGGGCGACCGGCGTGCTCGGCGTCACCGCGCTCGTCCCGTTCCGGCTGCCCCACTACGGGCTGCCGGCGTACCCGGCGATCGCGCTGCTGGCCGCGCGCGGCTGGCGCGACCTCGGCGCCCGCCGCCTGATCGGCGTGCACGCGCTGATCTTCGGCGTGCTGGCGCTGGCGTGCGCGGTGGCGTGGGCGAGCGACGGCTCGGCGGTCATGGCGGGGGTCATGGGCGCCACCGACGTCGCCACGCGCAAGAGCGCCGTGGCGGGCGCCCCCGCGCCGATCCCGCCGTGGTTCGCGTTCCGCCCGCTCGTCGGCGCCGCCGCGCTCGCGCTGGCGGCGGGCGCCGTCGCGCTCGCGGTCTGCGCCGCGTGTCGCGCGCGGGCGGCCGGGGCGTACGTGACCGCGGTGACCTTCCTGCTGCTGCTGCCGAGCGCGGCGGGCGCGCTCGGGCTGGTGGCGGCGCAGCGCGCGGTGAAGGGGATGGCGCAGGAGGTCGTGCGGTACGCCGGGCCCGGCGACCTGCTGGCGCTCGAGGGGCCCATCGAGAACGCCGGCGCGCTCGAGTGGTACGGCGGCCGGCGTCCAGTCATCGTGGACGGGCGCCGCAGCGTGCTGGCGTTCGGCGCCACCCGGCGCGGCGCGCCCGACGTCTTCTGGGACGCCCGGCGCCTGCGCACCGCCTGGCTCTCGCCCCGCCGCGTGTGGCTGGTGACCGGCCGGCCGCCCGAGCACAGCGTGGCGGCGGACCTGCCCGAGGCGCGCCTCGTCACCGCCGCCGGCGGCCGCCGTCTCTACGTCAACCGCTGACGGGAGAGTCGAGGGGCGCCACGGCTATGCCGGGGCGCCGCCGAGAGCTCGGGGGTTTGGGGGCCATATCGGGGCCCCCAATCCATTAGACTGAGGCCGATGGCCGAGTACCTCCGCACGCTGTTCCTGCACCCGCCGTCCTTCGACGGCTTCGACGGCGGCGCCGGCTCCCGCTACCAGGCGCGCCGCGAGGTGCGCTCGTTCTGGTATCCGACGTGGCTGGCCCAGCCGGCCGCGCTCGTGCCGGGCTCGCGGCTGGTGGACGCGCCGCCCGCCGACCTGTCGCTACCCGACGTCGTGCCGCTGGCGCGCGACTACGACCTCGCGGTGCTCCACACGAGCGCGCCCTCGTTCGCGCACGACGTGCGGGTGGCCGAGGCGCTGCGCGAGGCGAACCCGCGCCTGCGCATCGGCTTCGTCGGCGCGCACGTGGCGGTGGCCCGCGAGGCGGCGCTGCGCGCGTCGCCGGCCATCGAGTTCGTGGCCGGCAACGAGTTCGACTTCACGATCCAGGAGCTGGCGAGCGGCCGCCCGCCCGCGTCGGTGTGCGGCCTGTCGTATCGCACCAACGGCGACGTGCACCGCACGCCCGAGCGGCCGGTGCTCGAGGACATGGACCGCCTGCCCTTCGTGGTGGACGTCTACAAGCGCGACCTCGAGGTGGAGCGCTACTTCATTGGATATCTGCTCCACCCCTACGTGTCGCTCTACACGGGCCGCGGCTGTCGCAGCCGGTGCACCTTCTGCCTGTGGCCGCAGACGGTCGGCGGCCACCGCTACCGGACGCGCTCGGTGGAGCACGTGGTGGCCGAGATCGCACGGGCGCAGCGCCTCTTCCCGCAGGTGAAGGAGTACTTCTTCGACGACGACACGTTCACCGACGACCTGCCGCGGGCGGAGGCGATCGCGCGGGGGCTCGGGCGGCTCGGCGTGACGTGGTCGTGCAATGCCAAGGCCGACGTGCCCTACGAGACGCTGAAGGTCCTCAAGGACAACGGGCTGCGGCTGCTGCTGGTCGGCTACGAGTCGGGCAGCCAGGCCATCCTCAACAACATCCGCAAGGGGATCCGCCTGGATCGCGCGCGCGAGTTCACCCGCCACGCCCGGGCGCTCGGGATCAAGATCCACGGCACGTTCATCATGGGGCTGCCGGGGGAGACGCGCGAGACGATCGAGGCCACCATCCGCTTCGCGCTCGAGATCGATCCGCATACGCTCCAGGTCTCGCTGGCGGCGCCCTATCCCGGCACCGCGCTCTACCGCGAGGCGCAGGAGCGCGGCTGGCTCGAGGACGGCGCGCTGGTGGACGCGGGCGGCGTGCAGACCAGCGTGCTCGGCTACCCGCACCTGGCGCGCACCGAGATCTTCGCCTCGCTCGAGCAGTTCTACCGCCGCTTCTACTTCCGCCCGCGCAAGATCTTCGCGATCGGCGCCGAGATGATCCGCGACCCCGCCGTGATGCGCCGCCGTCTGACCGAAGGACGCGAGTTCCTCCGCTTCCTCGCCCACCGCCGCGACTCGCGCTAGTCCCGCGTCCCGCGTGAGGCGGGCGGAGCGGGGTGGGGTCTGTGGCTACCACGTCGTCTTTGTCCGACTCGGACCCGCCTTGGCTGGGCTCCATCTGACTGGGGGGCGTGCGCTCACGCAAGGCTGGAACGGGTTCCATCAGACCCCACCCGGCTCCACCCGTCTCACGCGGCGCTCGGCCGGGCTTCGCGGTCAGGGGGTGAGGAGGGTGGTGATGGTCGTGAGGTCGTAGCGGCGGTCGCGGAGGGCGGCGAGGAGCGGGGGGAGCGCGGTCATGAGGCGGGCGGGAGCGTCACGCGTGCCCTCCGCGTCGTGGAGATCGACGATCGCGCCGGCGTGGGCGCGGCGCAGCACGTAGGTGACCTGTTCTGACGCGGGCGTGGGGCGCTGGCCTTCGGGTTGGATGGACCAGAAGACGCAGCGCTCGCCGAGGCGGTTCAGGACGGGGAACGTCGCGGCGTTGACCATGCCCCACGGGGGGCGGAAGTGGCGCGGGGGCGCGCCGGTGAGGTCGGCGAGCGTGTCGTGAGCGCGGCGGATCTCGTCGGTGGTCGCGCGGGGACCGCAGAACCAGGGGTTGCGATGGGACCACGAGTGGTTGGCGACCTCGTGGCCCTCGGCGATCATGCGGCGCACGAGCGCGGGGGCGCGGGCGGCGCGCTCGCCGATGAGGAAGAACGTCGCGCGGACGCCCGCCGCGCCCAGCAGGTCGAGCACGCGCGGCGTCCACTCGGGGTCGGGGCCGTCGTCGAACGTCAGCGCGAGACGGCGCGGCGCGCGGGGGCCGCGCCAGGTGGCGAGCGGCGTCACCAGGTGTGGCAGCCAGGCCCAGCCGACCCAGGCGGCGGCGCCGAGGGCCAGCGCGCGGCGGATCACGCGCGGACGCCGGCCAGCGTCGCGTCCACGATGCGCCGCGCCGCGTCGGGCCGGCCCACGCGCTGGATCTGCCCGCGCAGGTGATCGAGCAGCTCGGGCTCGGCCAGCGCGCGCTCGAGCAGGCGCCCGAGGTCGCGGTACCCGCGCGCCGCCAGCGCGATGCCGGCCCGCGAGGCGAACCGCTCGTTGCGCCGCTCCTGTCCCGGCAGCGAGCCGTAGAGCAGCATCGGCAGGCCGGCCGCCAGCGCCTCGGCCAGCGTCATGCCGCCCGCCTTCGTGATCAGCAGGTCGGCGGCGGCCATGAGCGTGCGCACGTTGGACGCGTAGCCGATCACGCGCACGAGCGTGCCGGCCGTGAGCCGGCGCAGCCGCTCGGCGAGTGCTGCATCGTGGCCGGCGACGATCAGCGCCTGCATCGCCGCCGGCGCCCGGACCAGCGCGCGGGCGACGTCGGGCAGCCGCCCGACCGAGCCGTGAGAGCCGGCCATGGCGAGGACGACCGGCCGGCCGGCGCTGAGGCCGAGCGCGGCCCGCGCCGCGACAGGATCGATCGCCTGCGCGAACTCGGCGCGCACGGGCACGCCGGTCACGCTCACGCGCTCGCGCGGGATGCCGCGCGCCACGAGCTCGTGGCCGACCTCTTCGGCGGCGACGCAGTAGCGGTCCAGGCCGCGCGCGATCCACTGGCTGTGGGCGACGAAGTCGGTGACGACCGTCGTGTGGGGCGGCAGGCGGCGGCCCTCGGCGGCCAGCGCCGCCATGGCGACGGCCGGCGTGGCGTGCACCGACACGACGGCGTCGGGCGCCAGACGGTCGAGCAGCGCGCCCAGCCGCGTGACGCCCAGGCGCGGCACGCCGAACGCGAGGAGCGAGTCGCTGGCCATCCAGTCGCCGAGCGCGTAGGCGGCGCCCCACACGACGGGCGCCCGGCGGAGCAGCGCCATGTAGACGGCGCGGCTGGCGCGCTCGAAGAGCGGGTGCACCAGCTCGCGGAAGTGGTCCACGACGGTGACCGCGGCGCCGCGGGCGGCGAACTCGGCGGCGAGGCTGCGCGCGGCCTCGTTGTGGCCGGAGCCGTAGCTGGCGGTGAGGATCAGGACCCGCACGGGGGTTCGCCGGCGTGACGGATGAAGTAGCGCGCGACCTCGCCGCGACGGGCCGGCCCCGCCGCCTTCAGCACGATCTCCAGCGCCAGCTTCGCGCCGCCGCCGCCCAGCCGGCTGTCGAGCGCGGCGAGCGCGGCGCGGGCGGGCGCGGTGCCGCGGTCGGCCAGCCAGAAGCGCGCGCTGCGGATGATCCAGCGCGGCTTGGACCAGTGCCACTCGTCTACGATGCGGCCCCCGCAGCGCTCGACCAGCCCCCGCATGGTGGCCGGCGTGAAGTGGATGAGGTGGCGCGGGAAGTCCAGCCCCGACCAGAAGCGGCCGAAGAGCGTGCCGCCCCAGCCGCCGATGTTGGGGACCTCCACGATCATGAGACCGCCCGGTGCGAGCCAGCCGAGCATCCGGCGCAGCGCCGCCGCGGGATCGGGCAGGTGCTCGACGACATGGAACGCGGTGACGAGATCGAAGCTTGCCGGCGGCAGCGTGACCTCGGCCGGATCGCCGATTGTCACGTCGGAGGTGACCGTGCGCGCCTTGGCCGCCGCCGCCGGATCGAGCTCGATGCCGCTGACGCGCCAGCCGACCGCCGCCATCTGCTGCAGGAAGCGCCCGGTCGCGCACCCCACGTCGAGCAGCCGCCCGCGCCCCTGCCAGGGCGGGAAGTTCTTGACGACGCGACGGCGGCGCAGGCGTGCGCGCACCCGATCCAGCACGCCGATGTCGCGCGTGTCGAGATGCGCATAGCCGAGCCGGCGGGCCAGGAGCCAGCGCACGGCCGGCGAGCGATCGCGCAGCACGCGGCCGAGGTCGGGGTCGCGCGCGTGCGGCGGATAGTCGGCCGGGTACATCCGATCGAGCTGGTCGCGCCGCACGCGCGGGTTCTGGTAGAGCAGCCCGCACGTCTCGCACCGTGCCAGCGGGAAGCGGCCGGGCACGCCGAGGGCGAGATCGCGCTCGACGCACAGCTGCGTCGCGCGCGGCGCCCCGCAGAGCGGGCAGGCGATCGGCTCGAGCTCGAGGGCCGCGGTCATCCCGCCGCCGGCGCCGTCTCCACGACCGTGAACGACTTGCCCGCCACGAAGCGGTCGTCGGCGGAGAGGCGAAACTCGTAGCGCCCCGGCCGCTCGAACCCGAGGTTTTCCAGATTGAAGATCAGCTCGCCCGGCGTCATGCGGTCGGCGAAGGTGGCCTTGAGGGTGCCCCTGGCCACGACGTGGCTGTCCTCCAGGCGGAGCAGCTCGAGGCCGATCGTGTAGGCGCCCTCCGCATCGGCCAGCTTGGCGTAGACCGACAGGGCGCGGTGGACGACCGGGAAGCGCTGGGCGCTGATGTTCTCGAAGATCCCGATGAGGCTGAGCTTGCCCGTGCCCTGCTCGCGCAGGGTGAGGTCGCAGAGCAGCATCGCGTTGAGGCTCGGGTGCGGGCGCACCGGCGTGGACGGCACGCCCCATCCTACCGTCGCCG
>JBGQFW010000160.1:0-6976 GCA_041497115.1 Methylomirabilia bacterium | reverse complement strand
GCGTTCCTCGGCATCGATCCGGCGCGCGAGGGCGAGATCAGCTTCACCGCGGCGTATCTCGAGATCGAGGCGACGTACCTGGTGCCGGCCGGCTCGCCGCTGGGCGCGGTGGCGGAGGTCGATCGGGCGGGCGTGCGCGTGGCCGCGCCGGCGCGGGCGAACTACGAGCTGTTCCTCACGCGCAGCCTGCAGCACGCGCAGCTCGTGCGGGCGCCCGACGGCGCGGGGGCCTTCGAGCTGCTCGCCACGGGCCGGGCGGACGCGCTCGCCGGGCTGCGCCAGGCGCTGATCGGGCTGGCCGAGAAGCTGCCGGGCTCGCGCATGCTCGACGGCCGCTTCATGGCGGTGCGCCAGGCGATCGGCGTTCCCCGGGGGCGCGCCGCCGGGCTCGCGTACCTGCGCGGCGTCGTCGAGGACGCCAAGCGCTCCGGTCTCGTCGCGCGCGCCATCGAGCGCACCGGGGCGCGCGGCGTGTCGGTGGCGCCGGCGGGGTAGTGCCCGACTTCCTCTACGGCACCGCCTGGAAGGAGGACCACACCGCGGCGCTGACCGAGCTGGCGCTGCGCACGGGCTTCCGCGGCATCGACACGGCCAACCAGCGGCGCCACTACGTCGAGGCCGGTGTGGGGCAGGGGCTGGCCGCCGCCTACCGTGCGGGCATCGTGACGCGCGCCGACCTGTTTCTGCAGACGAAGTTCACCTACCAGGCGGGTCAGGACCACCGGCTGCCCTACGATCCGGCGGCGCCGCTGGCGACGCAGGTGGCGCAGTCCATGGCCAGCTCGCTCGAGCACCTCGGCACCGATCACGTGGACAGCTACGTGTTGCACGGCCCCGCCGCGAGCCACGGCTGGTCGCGCCACGACGCCGAGGTGTGGGCGGCGATGGGCGGCGAGCGCGACGCCGGGCGCACGCGCCTCCTTGGCGTCAGCAACGTCTCGCTGCGCCACCTCGAGCAGATGGTCGCCGCCGGCGCCGAGCCGCCGGCGTTCGTGCAGAACCGCTGCTTCGCGCGGGCGGGGTGGGACCGCGACGTGCGCGCGTTCTGCCGCGCGCGTGACATCGTCTACCAGGGGTTCTCGCTGCTCACCGCCAACCCCGAGGTGCTGGGTCATCCGCTGGTGGCCGGCATCGCCGCGCGCGCCCACGCCACGCGCGCCCAGGTCGTCTTCCGCTTCGCGCAGGCGGTGGGGATGCTGCCGCTGACCGGCACCACCGACGCCGAGCACATGACGCAGGACCTGGCCTGTCAGGTGGTGACGCTGTCCGCGGACGAGGTGCGGGCGATCGAGTCGCTGGCCGGCTGAGCGCCCGCCAGCTCCACCAGTCAGCCACCGTGCCCTCCGTGCAGCGGCGTGCCGTTGATCTCGACGAAGACGATGATCTCGCGCTCCTCGTCGCGGGCGATCCAGAGCGCCGAGGCCACCGCGCCGGTCCGCTCGTCCAGCCCCTGCCAGATGCCGCCGGTCGGCGCGCGCCGGCCGCCGAACTTCAGCAGCTCGCGCTTGTACTCGTGGAACCCGTCGGCGGCGAGGGCGGCCACCACGGTGTCGGGCTCGGCGAGCCAGCCGCGCGCCGCCGGCTGCCAGACTATCCGCCCGGTCTCTCGGAATTCTCACGCCAGATTCATCCGCCTCTCACCTTCGGGGGCCATGACGGAGATCAGGAGGTGTCCCGTCATGAACAGGAAGATCGCGGCCGGAGCGGCCGGCGGCCTGATCGCCGGCCTCGTGCTCGACGCGCTGATGCGCGTGATGCCCAGCGCGTCGGGGCAGCCCATGATCGCGTTCGCCGCCGGCGCCGTGCACGCGTCGCGGCCCCTCGCCGGCTGGCTCGCCTACTCGGTGTATGGCGTCCTGATCGGCGCGCTCTTCGGCCGGCTGCTGAGCGGCCCGTCGCTGGGCGACGCCGCGACGATGGTGTGGGGGGCGGTCTACGGGATGGGCTGGTGGATCGTCACCGGGCTTGTCCTGCTGCCCGCGGTGCTCGGCGTCTGGCCCCTCTCGGTCGCGGGCATCGATCGCACGCGCGACGTCGCGTTCCCGCTGCTGGTCGGCCACCTCGCGTACGGCGTGGTCCTCGGTCTGGCGTGGAGCCGCATCACCCGGTGGATGGCGGGCGGCCGCGGTCCCGGCGCGGCGGCGCAGCCCCTCCGGCGCGCGGCGTGATCGCGGCCGCCGCCCTCGGCGTCCTGCTCCTCGCGCTTGCCGGCCCGGCGCCGCCCGCGTGGAGCGCGACGCCGACCGGCCAGCTGCGTTCCGCGATCGATCGCGTGCTGCATGTCGTGAACGATCCGGCGCTGACGGCGTCCCAGCGGGACGCCGCCCTGCGCCGGGCCGTCGAGGCGCGCTTCGACTTCGACGAGGCGGCGCGCCAGGCCCTGGGGCTCGCCTGGCGCGACCGCACGCCGGCCGAGCGGAGCCGGTTCACCGCGCTCTTCAGGGAGCTGCTCGAGCGGTCGTACGCCGCGCGGCTGGCGGCGTACGACGCCGCGCGCGTGGAGTACACCGGCGAGCGAGTCGACGGCGACCATGCCACCGTGAGCACGCGCGTCGTCACCCGCCAGGACACCGACGTGTCGATCGACTACCGGCTGCTCCGCGCGGGCGACGGCTGGCGCGTGTACGACGTGCTAGTCGAGCAGGTGAGCCGGGTGGACAACTACCGCACGCAGTTCCGCGACATCCTCGCGCGCGCCTCGTACGAGGCGCTGGTGGGGCGGATCACGGCGAGGGTGGACGCGCTGCGGGCGGCGGGCGCGCGGCCCGCTCACGCGTCGGGATCGACCGGCGCGGGGCTGGGCTCGGGGCCGCCCGGCGGCAGATCGGCCAGCGGCGCCAGCGCCTCGATGAACGCGTTCAACCGGTGAGTGACCTCGGCGGCGTCCTCCGCGGTCAGCGGCAGCTCGAGCGCCTGCGCCAGCGCGCGCACCTCGGCCTCGGTGAGATCGGCCATTCAGCCCTCCTGCGACAGCGGCGGCCGTCGCCGGTGCCAGTCGGTCGCCTGCTCGTAGGCGTGGCCCACGCGCAGCACCGTCGCGTCCTCGTAGCGCCGCCCGATGATCTGTACACTAAGCGGCAGCCCCGCCGCGCTGAAGCCGCACGGCACCGCCAGGGCCGGCGTGCCGGCCAGCGCCGCCGGCGTCGTGAACGAGCGCCGCGTGAAGAAGCGCGCGGCCGCCTCCGCCTTGCTGGTGATGGGCGCGGTGAACGCCGCGATCGTCGGGGCGGGGCGGTGCGAGGTGGGCGCCACCAGCACGTCGTGGGTGGCGAGCGCGTCCATGATCTGCGCGCGGATGAGGGCGCGCGCCTGCTGCGCCCGGTGCACGAGCGCGGCGGGCAGCAGCCCGGCGGCCAGCAGGCGGCGGCGCGTGCCCTCGTCGTAGTCGGCCGCGCGCGTGCGCAGCCAGCGCTGGTGCAGCGCCGCGCCCTCGGAGTCGCACACCGCCATGAACGCCGCGCCCGCGCGCATCACCAGCGGCAGCGAGACGTCGTCCACCACGGCGCCGAGCCCGGCCAGCACCGCCGTCGCCGCGACCACCGCGTCGCGCGTCTCGGGATCGGACTCCCCGCCGTGCGTGAGCTCGCGGATGACCCCCACGCGCAGGCCGCGCACGTCGCCGGTGAGCGCCGCGCGATAGTCCGGCGGCGTGCGCCGCGTGGTGAGCCGGTCTCGTGGATCGTTGCCGGCGATGACCTGGAGCACCAGCGCGCAGTCCTCCACGGTGCGCCCGAGCGGCCCCGGCGCGTCGAGCGACCAGGCCAGGGGAATGCAGCCGTGACGCGAGACGAGCCCCCACGTGGGCCGGTGGCCCGCCACGCCGCACCACGAGGCGGGCGTGCGCACCGAGCCGCCGGTGTCCTCGCCGAGCGAGACGGCGCACAGCGCGGCGGCGACGGCGACGCCCGAGCCCGCCGACGAGCCGCCGGTGTCGTGGTCGGTGTTCCACGGGTTGCGCGGCTGGCCGAACGGGAAGTGGATCGTGCCCCCCAGCGCGAACTCCGTGAGGTTGAGCTTGCCCAGCAGGACGCCGCCGGCGCCGGTCAGGCGCGCCACGACGGTGGCGTCCTCGTCGGGCACGTTGTCGGCCAGGATGCGCGAGCCCGCGGTGGTGCGCACGCCCCGCGTGGCGAACTGGTCCTTCACCGCGAAGGCCACGCCGTGCAGCGGGCCGAGCGGCGCGCCGCGCATCACGGCATCCTCGGCCCGGCGCGCCGCAGCCAGCGCTGCCTCGCGCGTCACCGTGATGTAGGCGCGCAGCCGGCCGTCCAGCCGGTCGATGCGCGCGAGATACGCGCGCACGAGCTCGACGGGCGACGCCTGCTTGGCGCGGATGAGGGTCGCCTGGCGGGTGGCGCTGAGATAGACGGTGTCGTCGGCCACGGCACAGGATCGTAGCACTCGTTGACCGCGGTCGGGCGCTCGGCTAGGCTCCGCCCATGCTAGACACGGTGATCGGCAACGGGCAGGTCGTGACGCCCCAGGGCGCGGGCGCCTGGGAGATCGGCATCAAGGGCGAGCTGATCGTCGCGCTGGGGCTGCCGGGCTCGCTGCCGCGCGAGGGCGCGCGCGTCATCGACGCCGCCGGCAAGATCGTCGTGCCGGGCGGCATCGATCCGCACACGCACCTGGCCCACGCCATCATGAGCCATCCCGACCAGCCCGCCGCCACGCTCGGCCCCGAGGACGACACGCGCGGCATGGCCCACGGCGGCACGACGACGCATCTCGACTTCGTCTACGTGCGCCCCGGCGTGGACAACATCCAGGCGGCCATCGAGCAGCGCGCCGCGCGCTGGAAGGGCAACTCGCACACCGACTACGCCTTCCACATCACGCTCTGCGGTAGCCTCGATCTCAAGGTGTTCGAGCAGATCCCCGAGGCGGTGCGCGGCGGCTATCCGAGCTACAAGGTGTTCACGACCAACGTGCTGCCGCCCCATCCCAAGCGCCAGGGCAATCGTCTGGACTTCGGCCGCATCGGCTTCGCCATGGAGAAGGTGGCGCCCGCCGGCGGCCTCATGGTGGTGCACGGCGAGGACGAGGACCTCGTGCAGTTCAACTACGAGCGGTTCCGTCACGAGGGGCGGATGGACGGCGCCAACCTGCACCTGGTGCACACCAAGCTCTCCGAGCTCCTGGCGTTCCGCCGCACCGTGGCGCTGGCGCGCGCGCTCAGCGCGGCCGTCTACTTCGTCCACACCTCCGCCAAGGAGGGGGTGGACACGATCGGCGAGGCGCGCGCCGCCGGCCAGCCCGTGTACGGCGAGACGCTACACCAGTACGCGTGCTTCAACGCCGAGTACTACAAGACCCCGCGCGGCTTCTGCTCGCATACCTACCCGTCGCTGAAATTCCCCGAGGACCAGGCGGCGCTCTGGCACGGCCTCGTGCACGACGGCCTCGCCACGCTGGCGACGGACGAGTACCCGACCTCGCTCGAGCTGAAGCTGCGCGGCCGCACGATCGAGGACGTCACCGGCGGCAACGTGGGGGCGGAGGCGCGGATGGGCATCGGCTACAGCGAGGGCGTGGTGAAGCGCGGGATGACGCTGGAGCGCTACGCCGACATCACCGCGACCAACGCCGCGAAGATCTTCGGCCTCTATCCGCGCAAGGGCGCGCTCGCCGCGGGCAGCGACGCCGACCTCGTGTTCATCGACCCCGCCGTGCACAAGACGCTCACGCGCGACGACTTCCACGTGACGGACTACAGCCCGTGGGAAGGATGGAGCGTCACCGGCTGGCCGGTCCTCACGATGCTGCGCGGCAAGGTGATCGCGGAGGGCGGCAGGCTGACCGGCACCACGAGCGACGGGCGGCAGCTGACGCGGACGATCGACCCGGTGATGCTGCGCCGCCCGGCCTGCTGACGGCGCGAGGGTGACACGCTAGAAGGGAACGGCGGCAGGAAACCCTGCCGCCGTGTCCGGATTCAGCGCTTGCGAACGTTCGTGGCCTGCAGCCCCTTGGGGCCGCGGGTGACCTCGAACTCGACCTCGTCACCCTCCGCCAGGCTCTTGAACCCCTGCGCGACGACCGCGCTGAAGTGCACGAAGACGTCGTCTCCGCTCTCCTGGGTGATGAATCCGAAGCCCTTCGCATCGTTGAACCACTTCACTCGTCCCTGCGCCATGATCCGACCTTCCTCTGTGGGGCAATGCCCCTGATGTTCCCGCCGAAGCGGGTTGACCGCCACCCGGGGGTGGGGGCAAACAAAAACGCCACGCGAGCTGGGTCTCTCGCGCGGCGTCATTTCTCGGTGTTTGTTGAACCCGAGTTACCGAACTGCTGAACCAGATCCGAGGGCAGTATCGCACGCCCGGGCGCCCGGTGTCAAACGCTACCCACGACGCGGACCGCGGCGTATGGGACCTTGGTCCACTGACACGGGGAGCGGGCGGGGACTACCATGGAAGTCCTTGAATATGTGTGCGCAAAACTACGATCGCAACATTCCCGATGAAGCTGCCGGCGCGGTGGATGTCGTCGCCGAGGTCCGACGTGAAGAGGCTCTGCTCAAAACGGGGGCCTTGCAGAACGCCATTTTCAACAGCGCCAACTTCTCGAGCATCGCCACCGACGAGAACGGCGTCATCCAGATCTTCAACGTCGGCGCCGAGCGGATGCTCGGCTACGCCGCTGCCGATGTGGTCAACAAGATCACCCCGGCCGACATTTCCGATTCGCAGGAAGTGATCGCGCGCGCCAAGGCCTTGAGCGTCGAGCTCGCGACCCCGATCACGCCGGGCTTCGAGGCCCTGGTCTTCAAGGCCGCGCGCGGGATCGAGGACATCTACGAGCTGACGTATATCCGCAAGGACGGCAGCCGCTTTCCGGCCATCGTGTCGGTCACGGCGCTGCGCGACGCTCAAGAAAAAATCATCGGCTATCTGTTGATCGGTACCGATAACACGGCGCGCAAGCAGGCGGAAGAGGCGTTGCTCAAGGCAGGCGCCTTGCAGAACGCGATCTT
>JBGQFW010000159.1:0-7049 GCA_041497115.1 Methylomirabilia bacterium | reverse complement strand
AGGCCCGGGCGCCGATTTACATGGGGGGCCTCGAAGGGCGCGATTGATTTACATGGGGGGCCGCGACGGGCCCCCCAACCCCCCATGTCGCTCGGAGCGCCCCGGCGGAGCCGTGGCGCCCCTCGATCACGCCCGGGGCAGCTCGCCGCTGCGGGCGGCGATCTCGCGCACGACCTCGTTGATCTTGCTGACCGCGGCGGAGATCCGGTCGGCCGCTTCGGTGGTGGCGGTGCTGCGCTCCTTCATCTCCAGGAGCTGGGCGCTCGCCAGGATCACCGCCAGGGGATTGTTGATCCGGTCGCCGAGGTACTCGCCCAGCTCGCGCAGCAGCGTCAGCTCGGCCGACTGCACCGTGCGCTGGGCGGCCGCCAGCGTGCGCCGGTCGGTGTCCAGGCGCGCCACCACGTCGTCGAGCGCCTTGGCGCTGGTGGCGACCAGGTCGCGCAGGTCGTCGGCGCCGCCGTCGGCCAGCGAGGCGAGCACCACCTGGTGGTAGCGCCGCGCGAACTCGACGTCGTCGAGCAGCCGCCCCAGCGTCTCGTCGTACTCCTCGCGCACGTGCCGTGCCACCAGCGTCTCCAGCTCGCGCGCCACCTGGTCGGGGGCGATGTCCTTCGCGTCGAGGTAGGCGGTGGCCCCGAGGTCGCGGCCGAAGTCCTGGGCGGGATCGCCGATGAAGATGGAGCTGTAGAAGATGAACGGCAGCCGGCGCCAGCGCGGGTCCTGGCGGATCGCGCGGCAGAGCTGGAAGCCGTCCATCCGCGGCATCCGCACGTCCGACACCACCGCGTCGATCGTCTGCCGCTCGAGGAGCTCGAGGGCGGCCACGCCGTCCGCCGCCGTGAGCACCTCGTGGCCGGCGCGACCGAAGAGCGCGGTCAGCAGCCGCCGGTGGGGCGAGGAGTCGTCCACGACCAGGATGCGCATCGCCCGATTATCATCGCCTACAATGAGGCGTCTCCCAAGCCTCACTTCATCGCGTAGGGATTGATGGGTGTGCCGACGCCGCGGACGACCGGCAGCGGCGGCGCCACCAGCAGGAACTCCCAGCGGCGGTCGGCGGCGCAGTCGGCGCCCAGCTCCTCGAGGTAGAAGATCTCGCCGAGCGTGAGCCCCATGTTGGGGATCGCCAGCACGTGGAACGGGTTGCGGAACGCCGGCAGCAGCTCGGAGGGGCGCACCTCGACGGCGTAGTTGTCGCTGGCGAGCGCCGCGACTTGCCGGGCGTGCAGCCACGGGGCGGTGTGGACCGACACGCCGGGGAAGTCGTCGAGGTCGTAGCCGCGCCAGTCGCGCCGGTCGAGGTAGCGGCTCATGTGGCCGGTGCGGACGAGGAGGATGTCGCCGCGCCGCACCTCGACCCGCTCGGCGGCGGCGGTGGCCTCGAGGTCGGCCACCGTGATCGCGTAGCCGGGCTCGAGCGCGCGCACGCCCTTGTGGCGGGCGACGTCGAGCAGCACGCCGCGGCCGGCGATGCGGTCGATGGTCTTGTCGATGCTGTTGCGGGCGGCGCCGGTGCTGGTGACCAGCGTAGCGTCGTAGCCGTTCCACATCTTGCCTTCGTCGAAGATGTGGGCGAGGGAGTCCCACTGGGTCACGCACTGCAGCGGCATGACGATCCAGTCGTCGCTTCCGCCGTACCCCTGCATGGCGCGCACCTCCTCGGGGGTGCGCGGCTGGTCGCCGCCGTCGCGGAACATCGCGTGGATCGGGTTGAAGCGCTGGCGAGTGCCGCTCTGCGGCCCCTCGCGCCCGAGCGGGATGCCGAGCGCGAACACCTTGCCGGCCGTCACCAGCCGGGCGGCGGCGATGATCGTCTCGGGCGTGATGTAGTTCAGCGTGCCGATCTCGTCGTCGGGTCCCCACGTGCCCCAGTTCCGCACCTGCCGCGCCAGCGTCCGGAGGGTGTCCTCGCTCATGCCCCGGGATCTTACGGTATAGTGGCCGCCACCACGACGGGGAGGACATCATGACGATACGCCCACGCGTCACCCGCCCGCTGGCGCTCGCGCTGGCGCTGGCCGCGCTGCTGGCACCCACCGCGCCGCCGGCGCGCGCCGACGGCGACCGCAATCCCTCCGCCACCGCGCGCGCGAAGGATCCCGACTACGCGACGGCGGTGAAGGCGATCGACGCCGGCCAGTTCGCCGCGGCCATCCCGCTGCTGGAGGGAGTCGTCGCGCGCGACCAGTCCAACGCCGACGCCTACAACTGGCTCGGCTACGCCGTGCGAAAGAACGGCGACGCGGCGCGGGCGATTCCGATCTACGAGAAGGCGCTCGCAATCAACCCCAAGCACCGCGGGGCCCACGAGTACATCGGCGAGGCCTTCCTGCTGGTGGGCGACGTGGCGAAGGCCAAGCAGCACCTGGCGCGCCTGGACTCGCTGTGCTTCCTGCCGTGCGAGGAGTATCGCGATCTGAAGAAGGCGATCGAGGCGTTCGAGAAGAAATGATCGGCCAGGCGCATCCGCGCCTGGGCGGCGACCGCCTCGTGCTGGGCGCCGGGCGCTTCGTGGACGACGTGCGTGTGGCGGGCGCGCTCCACGCCGCCGTGCTGCGCTCGCCCCACGCCCACGCCCGCCTGCGCTCGCTCGACACCCGGCGGGCGCGCGCGCTGGCGGGCGTCCACGCCGTGCTGACGGCCGCTGACGTTCCCGCCGCCGCGATCATCCCCAACCGCGTGCCGGCGCCCGCCGGCACCGACCGCTACCTGCAGCCGGCCATCGCTCGCGACGTCGTCCGCTACGTCGGCGAGCCGGTGGCGCTCGTCGTCGCCGACGATCCCTACGTGGCCCGCGACGCGCTGGAGCTGATCGATGCCGGCTACGCGCCGCTGGCCGCCTGCCCGTCGGTGGCCGATGCGCTGGCGCCGGGGGCCCCGCGGCTGTTCCCCGCCACCGACTCCAACAACGTCGCCACGATCACGATGCGCGTGGGCGACGCCGGCGCGGCGCTGGCCGCCGCCGCCGTCGTCATCCGCGAGCGCTTCGCGTACCCGCGCCAGACCGCCGCCGCGCTGGAGACGCGCGGGCTCGTCGTGGTGCCGCCCGACCCGCGCGGCGGCGAGCTGCACCTGATCGGCTCCACCAAGTGCATCCACATCAACCGCACCATCCTGGCGCCGATCTTCGGCCTCCCGCTCGGTGCGCTGCGGCTGACCGAGGTGGACGTGGGCGGCGGCTTCGGCGTGCGCGGCGAGCTCTACCCCGAGGACATCCTGGTGCCGCTGGCGGCGATGAAGCTGGGGCGGCCGGTGCGGTGGGTCGAGAGCCGGCGCGAGAACCTCATGGCGGCCAACCACGCCCGCGAGGTCGGCTACGAGATCGAGATCGGCTTCGATCGCGACGGCCGCATCCTCGCCATCCGCGCGGTCATCCGCGCCGACATCGGGGCCTACGTGCGCACCGCCGGGCTGATCCCCGCCGAGTTCGGCGCCGCGCTGCTGCCGGGGCCGTATCGCGTGCCGAACTACGCGTGCGATCTCTGGTCGGTCGTCACCAACAAGACGCCCGCCGGCACGCTGCGCTCGCCCGGGCGTCCGGAGTGCAACTTCGTGCGCGAGCGGCTGCTGGACCTCGGCGCCGCCCGGCTGGGGCTCGACGCCGCCGAGATCCGCCGCCGCAACCTGATCCGCGCCGAGGAGATGCCCTACGACTGCGGCACGAGGTCGTTCGGCGTGAGCACCGTCTATGACTCCGGCGATTTTCCGGCGCTCTTCGACGAGCTGCTGGCGCGCCTCGACTATCGCGCCGCCCGTGCCGAGCGGGCGGCGCTCAACGCGCGCGCGGCCGGGCCCCGCCGCGGCATCGGGCTGGCGCTCTACGTCGAGAAGACGGGGCTCGGCCCCTTCGAGACGACCCAGGTCGAGGCGAAGCCCGACGGCTCGCTGGTGGTGGACACCGGCGCCTCGTCCATGGGCCCGGGTCTCGAGACGGTGCTCGCCCAGATCCTCGGCGGGGCGCTGGGGCTGCCGCCGGCGCGCTTCGACGTCCGCCACGCCGACACCGCCGCCGTCGAGAGCGGCGTGGGCACCTACGGCTCGCGCGGCACCATCACCGCCGGCAACGCCGCGCAGCTGGCGGCCGACAAGCTCATCGCCGAGGCGCGCGCGCGCGCGGCCGCCCGTTTCGGCGTGGCGGAGACGGCCGTGACCTACGCGCGCGGCACGCTCGCCGCCGACGGCCGCCGCGTCACGCTGGCCGAGCTGGCGGCCGAGCGGCGCCTGGCCGCCGGCGCGTCGTTCGAGGTGCCCAAGGTCACCTACGCGGGGTGCGCGTGCGCGGTCGTGCTCGACGTGGATCCCGAGACCGGCATCCTCACGCTGCGCCGGGTGGTGGTGGGCGCCGACGTGGGGCGCGCGGTCAATCCGGCCCTGGTGGACGGCCAGCTCGTCGGCGGCGTGGCCTTCGGCATCGGCAACACGCTGCACGAGAGCCTCGTGTACGACGGAGCCGGGCAGCTCGTGTCGGGCACGCTCATGGACTACGCGCTGCCGCTCGCGGGCGACGTGCCGCCGGTGGACGGCTTCTACCAGGAGATCCGCGCCACGACGAACCCGCTGGGGCTGCGCGGGCTGGGCGAGTGCGGCAACCCGGGGCTCGGCGCCGCCATCGCCAACGCGGTGTGCGATGCTCTCGCCCGATCCGGCGTCTCGATCACGGCGCTGCCCGTGACCCCCGCCCGCGTCTTCGCCGCGCTGGCGGCCTCCCGGCCGGCGACACGCTGATGCCGAGACTGGATCGCCTGCCCGAAGCCTCGCGCAAGGGACTCCTGGCCCTGCCGGTCCAGGTCAACGCCACCGCGCCGTTCGTGCGTCCCGCGCGGCCACTGGCCGGCTGCCGGCTGGCCCTCGTGACGACGGCGGGGCTGCACCGCCGCGGCGACCGGCCCTTCGGGCCGGGCGAGCAGACGTTCCGCGCGCTGCCCTCGGACACCCCGGCCGCCGACATCCTCCAGTCCCACACCAGCATCGGGTTCGACCGGACGGCGATCATCCGCGATCTCAACGTGACGTTTCCGATCGAGCGCGTCCGCGAGCTGGTGGCGCGCGGCGCGCTCGGCGGGCTCGCGCCCAACGCCTACTCGTTCATGGGCGCGCTGCGCGACGTCGCGAAGATCGAGAGCGAGACGGGGCCCGAGGCGGCCCGGCGCCTGCGCGAGGACGGCGCCGACGTCGCCCTGCTGACGCCGACCTGACCGTTCTGCACGCACGCCGTCGGCGTGCTGGCCCGGGTGCTGGAGTCGCACGGCATCGCGACGACGTCCGTCAGCCTCGTGCGCGAGCACACGGAAAAGATCAAGCCACCGCGCGCGCTCTTCGTGCCGTTTCCCTTCGGCTACGCGTTCGGCCGGCCCAATGACCAAGCGCTGCAGCATCGCGTGCTGGGCGCCGCCCTCGACCTGCTGGCGGCGCCGGCGGGGCCGGTGCTCGCGGACTTTCCCGACGACGCCGAGCCCGGCGACGAGACGCCGGGGCCCCTGCAGGCCACGGCGATCGCGCCGTCGCCCGGCGTCCCGGGCGACGCCGTCGCCGAGACACAGGGCGCCGTTCCCGCGCACGCGCAGTGGATGGCAAAGAACGGCGGCCGGACGAACTTCGGCCTCAGCGGTGTCGCGGCCGAGCGCTTCCCCGAGGTCGTCGGCTTCCTGCAGCGCTTCGCGGCGGGCGACGACGGCGACGTGAACGGGCGGCCGGCGGACGTGTCGCTGCCGGCGTTCGTGCGCTGGGCCGCCGACGATCTGAAGACGCTCTACTTCGAGAGCCGCTTGGTCGTGCAGCCGGCGGCCGGCGG
Organism: Methylomirabilia bacterium; assembly: GCA_041497115.1. Classification (GTDB taxonomy): domain Bacteria; phylum Methylomirabilota; class Methylomirabilia; order Rokubacteriales; family CSP1-6; genus AR5. The sequence continues at coordinate 1,255 of JBGQFW010000159.1, read as the reverse complement.
CGCCGAGCTCGCCCGCTGGTTCTGGGGCGAGACGGCGGCCGGCCAGGTGCTGCGTCGCGTGCGCGACCGCCTGGACGCCTCCGACGACCCGCGCTGGAAGGCGGCCGCGTTCGGCGTCGCGCGCTGAGTCGGGTAGGATAAGCCACCGGGAGGCCGAGGCCATGAGCGCCCCGAAGCTGAGCGGCGACATCCGAGCGCAGATCCCCACGCTGGGGCTGCGCAACTACTGGTACCCCGCGATCCTCGAGCGCCGGGTGGGCGCGCGCCGGCCGGCGCGGGTCACGCTGCTCGGCGAGGAGCTGTGCCTGTTCCGCGGGGCCAACGGCCACGTCGCGGCGATCCAGGACGTGTGCCCGCATCGCGGCGGGCGGCTGAGCGAGGGGGACTGCCACTATCGGGGCACCGTCGCCTGCCCGTACCACGGCTGGGTCTACGACGAGAGCGGCAAGAACGTCGCGGTGCTCTCGGAGGGGCCCGACTCCGGCGTGTGCGGCAAGCCGGGCACCGAGGCGCGGGTCCACCCGACCCGCACGCTCAAGGGCGTGGTGTTCGTGTGGATCGGCGACGCCGAGCCGGCGCCCATCGAGGAGGACGTGCCCGAGGAGTTCTTCGACGACGCCCTCGTCGCGGTCGGGCAGGTGGACTGGCGGTGCAACTGGGAGGTCGCGCTCGAGAACTCGATGGACTCGCACGTCAACTACGTCCACCGCAACGCGGTGGTGGTGGCGCGCGCCGGCTTCATCGCCCGCGGCGCCCAGGGCGAGCACCCGGTCTTCGTCGGCAACGGCTTCGGCGGCGACGTCGCCGAGAGCAACTACATGCGGCGCAGCCCCGCACAGGACGTGTACGCCAACGGCTGGACGTGGCCGAAGACCAACCGCCGGCGGCTGTGGACGTGGCTCACGCGGCCGCTGGCCGAGCGCGCGCGCCGCAACATCCCGCCGCCGCGCTCGGCGCGCTGGTGCGGCGGCCACCACCTGCCCGGCATGTTCCGCGCGGAGTTCGGCTGGGACCTCTACACGCGCATGTGCGTGCCCGTCGAGGAGCACCTCACGCGCGTGTGGTACTACCACTGCACGCGGCCGCGGAGCGCGCTGCGCCGGCTGGCCGACCGCGTGCTCTACGCGACGGTGCGCCGCTGGATCATCGAGTACAACTTCTCGCGCCAGGACGAGGCGGTCATGCTCCACCAGCGCTACGACACGCCGGAGAAGCTCTCCGGCACCGACGCGGAGGTGATCGCCTGGCGCCGGCT
>JBGQFW010000158.1:0-7210 GCA_041497115.1 Methylomirabilia bacterium | reverse complement strand
TTCACCTGATCGTCCACCCGACCGAAGAGCTCCAGCACCCCGTCCGGGCGCCAGCGCCCGCGGTCGCCCGTGCGGTACATCCGCGCGCCCGGCGGCGCGTCGAACGGATCGGGCAGAAAGCGCTCAGCGGTGAGGTCGGGGCGATCGAGGTAGCCGCGCGTCACGCCGGCCCCGCCGATGTAAAGCTCCCCGGGCACCCCGATCGCGGCCAGCTGCCCGGCGACGTCAAGCACATAAACGCGCGCGTTCGCGATGGGCCGCCCGATCAGCGCGACCTCCCGCCCCTCGTCTGTGGCCCCCACCCGATGGAAGGTGGTGGTCATCGTGCACTCGGTCGGGCCGTACTGGTTGACCACCTCGCCCGCCGGGCACAGGGCCGTGCGCGCATTGTGGACGTCCGCCAGCAGGAGCGGTTCGCCCGAGGTCAGCACCAGCCGAAGCGCGGCCGGCGGATCGCCGGTGTCGCGGGCCGCCGCGCACAGCGTGCGGAGCACGGAGGGCACCACCGAGAGCAGCGCGGTCACCCGATGCTGACGCAGCGCACGCACCACGGCGCGCGCGTCGCGCACGTCGTCGTCGCCAAGCAGCACCAGGCGCGCACCCGCCGCCAGCGCACCGAAGATCTCGCGCACGGAGGCGTCGAAGCCGACGGTGACGATCGGCAGCACGACGTCGGCGGGCCCCAGCGCGTACTCGCGGAGCAGATAGGCGAGATAGTTGACGACGCCCCGGTGCGTCGTCAGTATGCCCTTCGGCCGGCCGGTCGAGCCCGACGTATAGGTCGCGTAGGCCACGTCGTCGGGCCCGACGCCGGTCTCGAGGCCGCCAATCGCCTCACCGGCCCAGGCGCCGAGGTCGTCGAGCGCGACGGTCTCGATGCCCTCGAGCGGCAGCCGCGCCCGCAGCCGCTCGTGGACGAGCACCAGGCGGGGGCGCGCGTCCGCGAGCATGAAGCCCAGGCGCTCCGCGGGATAGCCGGCGTCCAACGGCAGGTAGGCCGCGCCGGTCTTCAGCACGGCGAGCAACGCCGTCACCAACGCGGGCGACCGCTCGGCGCACACGCCGACGAACGCCCCCGGCCCCACACCCCGGCGGTACAGGTGGCCTGCCAGCCGCGTCGCCGACGCGTCGAGCTGCGCGTAGGTCATGCGGGTGGATCCGGCGACGATGGCCACCGCGTCCGGCGAGCGCGCCACCTGCGCCTCGACGAGGAACGCGACGGTAGCCGCCTCCGGCACGGGGGCCACCGCGCGATTCCACTCGTCGAGCACCTGCCGGCGCTCCGCATCGCTCGCGAGCCCGAGCGACGCCAGGCGGGCGTCCGGGGCCGCGACCATGGCGGCGAGCAGCCGCTCGAAGTGCTCGAGCAGCCGAGCGATCGTACCGGCGTCGTAGAGCTCCGTGCTGTAGCTGGCCGTCACGTCGAGGCCCTCGGGCACCTCGGCGGCATACACCGTCACGTCGAGCTTCGCGCTCTCAGTGCCCACGGGGAGGCGGCTGACCGCGAGCCCGCGCAGGGCGGGCAGGCCGGCGCGGGCATTCTGCAGGCCGAACATCACCTGCACGATCGGGTTTCGGTTCAGGGTGCGCTCCGGCGCCAGCTCCTCGACCAGCTTCTCGAAGGGCACGTCCTGATGGCCGTACCCCGCCAGGGCAACCTCGCGCATCCGGCGCAGGTGCTCGCGCACGGTGGGGTCACCCGAGAGATCGCCCCGCAGCGGCAGCGTGCCGACGAAGAAGCCGATGAGCGGCTCGATCTCGACGCGGGTGCGGCCCGCGATCGGCGCGCCGACCACCACGTCCGGCTGGCCCGTGTAGCGGTGCAGCAGGGCGAGGAAGCCGGCGAGCAGGGTCATGAACAGCGTGGCGTTCTCGCCGCGGCCGAGCGCCTTCAGCCCCTCCACCAGGGCCTTGGGGAACACCCGCGCCTCCCGAGCGCCCCGATGGGTCGGGGCAACGGGCCGCGGCCGGTCGGTGGGGAGCGTCCCCTCGGCGGGCAGCCCGGCAAGCTGGCGCCGCCAGTACGCGACCTGGCGATCGAGCTCGCCGCCCGCGAGCTGGCGCCGCTGCCACACCGCGAAGTCGCCGTACTGCACGGCCAGCGGCGGCAAGGGCGACGGCCGGCCGTCGGAGAACGCATCGTACAGGGCCGCGAGCTCGCGGAAGAGCACGCCGTTCGACCATCCGTCGGAGGCGATGTGATGCGTGACGATCAGCAGCACGTGGTCGAGAGGGCCCAGGCGGATCAGCCGCGCCCGGATCGGCCAGCGCGCGGACAGGTCGAAAGGCCGGGTCGCCGTCTCCGCCACCGCCTCCGCGAGCGCCGCCTCGCGTGCGGCGTCATCGAGCGCGGACAGGTCGAGCGGCTCGAGATCGAGCGGCCTCGGCGGCTGCACAACCTGGCACGGCTCGCCCTCCGCCGTCGCGAACACGGTGCGCAGGGCCTCGTGCCGCGCGACGATCTCGTCGAGCGCGCGGGACAGGCTCGCGGCGTCGAGCCCGCCCTCGAGACGCAGCGCGGTCGGCTGGTTGTACGCCGCCGAGCCCGGAAGGAGCTGATCGAGGAACCACAGCCGCTGCTGGGTGAGCGAGAGCGGGCAGCGCTCCCCGGCGGCCCGCCGCGGAATTTGCGCGGCGGTGGGCGCTGCCGCCCGGCGGGTCAGCAGCCGCTCCTCGATCCTGGCCCGCTGCTCCGGCGTCAGGCTCGCCACCCGCCGCTGCAGCTCAGTCAAGTCCCCCCGCTCGCCGCCGGTGCCAACGGGCTCGGCGCGGTCGCTCATCCCTGGCTCCGATCGTCCCGCGCCCCGATGACCCGGCGCACCTGCTCGTCGCCGAGTCCGGCCAGCGCGTCGACGATGGGGTCGAGGTCATCGGCGGGCGCGGCCGCCGAGCGCCTGGCGTCGATGGCCCTGGCGAGCGCCTCCACCGTCGGCCCGTCGAAGACGACGCGCAGGTCGAGCTCCACGCCGAGGCGCTCGTGGATGCGCGCGAGGACGCGCAGGGCCAGCAGCGAGTGGCCGCCGAGCTCGAAGAAGTCGTCGTTCCGGCCCACCTCGACTCCCAAGACATCGGACCAGATCCCGGCCAGTATCAACTCGGTGGGTGTCGCCGGCGGCTCTGCGGCCCCGCGGGGGTGGGGAATCGCGAGCGCGAGGAGCTCGGCCAGGCGCGGCCGCTGGAACTTCCCGGTGGGGCCGGTGGGTATCCGCTCGACGAGGCGCACCAACCCTGGCACCTTGTGGTCGGCCAGCCGCGCGCGCACGTGGGCGCGCAGGTCCTGGGCCGTGACCATCGCACCGGGCCGGAGCACCACTGCGGCGGCGACGTCCTCGCCGAGCGTGGGATGGGGCACGGGAAACACGACGGCCTCGGCCACGGCGGGGTGGGCGCCCAGCGCCTCCTCGACCTCGCCCGGCGCGATCTTCTCGCCGCCCCGATTCACCAGCTCCTTGAGGCGCCCGGCAAGATGCAGGTAGCCGTCGGCGTCCAGCCAACCGAGGTCGCCGGTGCGCAGCCAGCCCTCGGCGTCGCGCGCGGCGGGCAGCCCCTCGTAGCCGGCGGTGACGCCGGCGCCCCGTATCGCGACCTCGCCCTGGGCGCCGGGCGGCAGCGGACAGCCCGCCTCGTCGACGACCGACACTTCCGCGCCGGCGGGGCGGCCGACCGCTCCCGGACGCCGCTCGCCGGGCGGCAACGGGTTCGACGCGATCTGATGCGAGGCCTCGGTCATGCCGTAGGCCTCGATGACCGGCGCGCCGAACAGCGCCTCGAGCTCGGCGCCGAGCCGGGGCGGCAGCGGCGCGGACGACGACCGCACGAAGCGCAGGCCGACCCGCGCCGCGCTGGCGCGGTCGAGCCCCGCGAGCGCGACCACCGCGTGGTGAATGGTGGGCACCGCCGAGTACCAGGTGGGCCGGAGTTCCTCCAGCCAGGCGGCGAAGCGCGCGGGGTCGAACGCGGGCGGGCACGCCGCCGAACCTCCGCTGCTCAGCGTCGCGAGCCACATCAGCAGGCCGTGGATGTGGAAGAGCGGCATCGCGATCAGCGCGCGATCGCCGGAGCCGAGGGCCAGCGCGGCGGCGATGCTGCGCGCGGACGCGCACAGGTTGGCGTGGCTGAGCTGGACCCGCTTCGGCCGCGACGTCGTGCCGGACGTGGGCAGCACGAGCGCGACTGCGTCCGCTCGGGGCGCGGCGGGTGCGGCGCAGGTGCCGCCGTTGTGGGCCGGGGTCGCGGGCGCAACGCCGGAAGCGCCGGCCGCGAGGAGGAACCGGCCGGCGGGCGCGCCGGCGGGCACGTCGACCGTCAGGACGCAGAGGCCTGCGGCGTGCGCGGCGGCACGGGCTGGGTGCTCCCCCGCGCGCGGCACGATCACGGCGCGGGCGCCGACCTCCGCAAGGTAGGGCGCGAGCTCCTCCGCGCGCGAGCGCGGATCGAGCGGCACGCACGGCAGCGCGCTCGCCACGCCCAGCACGGCCACGGCCATCTCCGGTCCCTGGGGCAGCGATACCGCTACCCGATCGGTTGGGCCGAGGCCCGCGACCGCCAGCGCCGCGCGCACCTCGTCGACCTGGCCGACCAGCCCGGCGAAGTCGAGCGCGACTCGACTCGGGGCTACCACCGCGGTCGCGCCCGGGTTGCGGGCGGCGACGCTTCGGAGCAGCGTGTCCAGCGTCGACACGGGCTCGGCCATTCCAGTCACGGGCGGCTCAGGCAAGGGTTGCACGGTGCGCAGAGAAACACGGGTGATTGGCATGCAATCTCGATACCACGTCCAATGACCAGCATCTTCGAGAGGTTGCCTCAGTAGTGTCGCTGGACCTGCCGCAGCTTCCCGCGCGATTTGTCGCTTCGCCTCCAGAATGCGTCCCCCCGCCGGGGGCTCCAGGGTCGCGTAGCTGATGCCGCGCCATCAGCGGCGCTTGAGCCTATCCTTGCCCAATCGCCAGCGCAACGTGTCGATAAGGTGTGGTCGGCGATCGCCGCGTCCATCGAAGCGAGGTCGAGCCCAGCCCTTTGCGCCGCCGGCGCCGGGTGCTCGCCGAGGTGCCAGTCGCGCGTCCCCCCGAAGATGAGTCGCGAGACCTCGTATGCGAACGCGATGCCGCACACGCGCCACGCGATGCGCACGTGGCTGTTCTCGAGGTGAAAGCTGTACTCTGGCCGGGGCTCGATTTCTGGTTCGTTCTTGCGCCGTGCGGCGGGTCCCGGCCCGTCGCCACAAACGCGGGAGGAATGATAAGCGACGCGAGGGACGCGCCGAAGCGAGCGTATTACTTGCCCTCGATGTCCAGCACCTCGTGCACGTCCGTGTCGATGTGCGTGCCGGGCGCGCCGCCGGACGCCGCATCTCCGCTCACCAAGTAGAACTTGCCGTTGATGATATCGCCGGCCATTCCATGGCGCGGAAATTCCATCGAGGGCAGGATCGTCCAGCGGTTCGCTGCGGGATCGTAGGCCTCAACCGCGCGGAATGTTTTCTGAAACTCGTTCGTCCGCTGCTCTCCGCCGGCGACGTAGATCTTGCCCTTGAACAACCCCCACGAGCTGCCGCTGCGGGCGTTCGGCATAGGGGCTCGCAGCGGGCCCCACTGGTCGGTCGCCGGATCGTACACCTCCACGATGTCGGTGTTGCTCGCGCGCGAGATGAACGCGTTGCCTATACGCCCGCCGATGACGTAGATCTTGTTCCCGACGTTGCCGGCCGCCGCATGATTGCGCGCGGTCGGCATGGTGCTGCGCGTCTCCCACTTGTTCGTGGGCGGATCGTAGACTTCGTTGGTGCCGAGCGCGCGATGCGGCCGCGCGGGATGGACCACGGTTTCCTTCGAGCCCGGATGGAGACCCGCGCCGCCGATCACATAGATCTTGCCGTCCACGACCACGGCGTTGGCGGAACCGCGCTTGGTGGGCAGGGGCGTGAGCGACTTCCAGCTGTCTGCCGCCGGGTCGTACTCCCACACGTAGTCGATCGGCTGCCACGCGGCCGGTCCGGAGTCGGGGAACTTGAATCCGCCGATGACGTAGATCTTGCCCTGGATTTCCGCCAGCGCGAGGTGGTGGGAAGGAAGCGGCATCTTCTTTTTCTTGGTCCACGTGTCGCTGCCGGGATCGTACTCGTAGACGAGCCCCTTCGGCTTCCAGCCCGGCGCCAGTCCGCCGAACACGTAGAGCTTGCCGCCGGACCCGATCCCGTAAAGCTCTTCGGATGCCTCGGGGAACGCCGCGAGCCGACTCCACTTCTGCGCCTGTGCCGTGGAAATCCAGAACGACGCGGCGACCAATGCGACCAGAAACAGTCGCGACCACCTGATCAAGACGACCATCGGATCTCCTCCTGTTTTCAGCTCACGTGCGCGCGGGTGGCCTCCGGACACGTTTCCTCGAATACGTCGAGCGCGCGCAACCCGCATCCTCACGCACGAAGTGATACCCGCCTTCAAGTAGCCCGGACGGCGCCCATTCATGGCCCCTTGAGCCGCATGTCCTCGTAGGCCGGGTACGGGACCAGGGGGAGGGTGTCGAGCGCGTGGTCGGCCAGCCGCGGCCCGACGCCGCGCAGCTGGCGATAATCCATGACCGGCACGAACATCACCCGATCGATCGTGAGCTGCTGGATCTGGTGGAGCAGGGCCTCACGCCGGGCCACGTTCCGCTCGCGGGCCTGCTGCTGGAACAGGTCGTCGATGTCGGGATAGCCGCCGTACGCGTAGCTCCCCTTCGAGTAGATGAAGGACTCCACGCGGCTGGCGGCGTTGCCGGAGTTGCCGACCGCGGCGAGAAATATCCCGCGGAGCTTCTTCTCCCGCCAGGCGGCGAGAAAGGTCGCGCGCTCCATGGAGCGCATCCTCGACCGGATCCCGACCGCGTTCAGGAAGTTCGCGGCGGCCTCAGCCACCGTGACGAACGGCGGCGTGGGCGTGAAGTCACCGACGTCGAAGCCCTTCGGATAACCGGCCTCGGCGAGGAGCTGCCGGGCCTTGGCGGGGTCGTAGGCCGGCGGGGGCGCCTGCAGCGCGAAGTCCATCACGCGCGGGACGATGACGCCGGTGGGCGAGCAGAAGCCCAGGCACGCCACGTCGTTGATGGCCTTGCGGTCCAGCGCGTAGGTGGCGGCCAGCCGCACCCGCCTGTCGCTCCACGGCGATTTCGGGTCCCACTGCTCCGGCAGGTCGATCCAGTAGGTCGACGCGTGCTTCGAAGGGATCAG
>JBGQFW010000157.1:0-7416 GCA_041497115.1 Methylomirabilia bacterium | reverse complement strand
TCCTGACCGAGCTGGACGCGTCGCCACGTGGCGCCGCCGTCGTCGGAGAGGTGGACCTCGCGGATCCCGTAGCCGCTGTCGAAGGCGATCCCCTTGACGGCCACCGGCCGCCCGACCGCCACCGCGGCGCCGCTCTCCGGCGCCGCGATGAACGACCGCACGGTCATGCGGTTAATCGGCACCGTGCGGACCGGCGCCGTGCCCGGCTCCACGCAGCCGCAGGCGGTGTCGGGGATGCGGTAGGCCGGCTTCATCCAGAACTTCTCGAACACCTGGTCGATGACCTGGATCTCGGTCAGGTGCTTCACCCAGTACGTCGCGAACCAGCCCGGCACGATGAGACGCACCGGATAGCCGTTGAGCATGGGCAGGTCGGCGCCGTTCATCTGGTAGGCGACGAGCACGTCGGGATCCTCGACGACGCGCGCCACGTCGAGGCTCTTGACGAACTGCGGCACCGTGGGAAACGCCGGGCGGTCCAGCCCCTCGAACGTCACCTGCACCGACCCCTGGCGCACGCCGGCGGCGGCCAGCACGTCGCGCAGGCGGGCGCCCACCCACTCGGCGTTGCCCATCGCCCCGTCGCCCCACTCGCCGCCGAGCACGCGCGGCTGGAAGCGGCCGCGGCTGTTGCCCGAGCACTGGTTCACGGCGGTGAGCGCCGTGCGCGGGAACTTCGTCTTGAGCTCGTCGAGCGTCAGCTCGAGCGGGTGGTCCACGCGCCCGCCGACGCGCAGCCGCCAGGTGCCGAGGTCCACGCTGGAGGGCGTCGGGAACGTGTGGTAGCGGACGAAGAACGCGTCGTTCGGGGTGATCGCCCGGTCGAAGTACTTCATGGGCGTCTCGAGCTGGGCGGGCCGCGAGGTCAACAGGATCAGGTCGGTCTTCTCGGGATAGCGCACGAGCGGACGGCCGGCGAGGATCGGATCGGCCGCGCTCACCGCGAGCGGGCTCCCGACGCCGGCGAAGGCGGCGGCCGCTCCGAGAGTCCTCAAGAATCCGCGACGGTCGAGGTCAGCCATGGCAGCACCCTCCGGGCGCGCTGGCGCCGAGGGGACTATACCAGCCCGGCCCGGCGATTCCACCCCTTTGCCCCGGCGCCCCGTATACCTTGAGCGAGATGAACGAGCGCACCTTTGCCCGGCTGGCCGAGGAATACGCGGGGCGCCTGTACTCGGTCGCCTACCGCATGCTCGGCCATCGCGCCGACGCCGAGGACGCCGTGCAGCGCGCGCTGCTCAAGTGCTTCGCCGCCCGCGCGACGTACTCCCCGCGGTGGGCCGTCTCCACCTGGCTCTACCGCGCCCTCACCAACGTCTGCATCGACGAGCTCCGGCGACGGAAAGTGCGAGGAATATCGGTCGACCTGGAGGCGGGATCGGCGAACGTCGGGCGCCACGCGAACCGGGGGGGAGTTGGGGGGACGTCGCGGGCTCACGCGTATCGGGGGGGAGTTGGGGGGGTCGCCTCGACCCCCCTAACGTCAAAGGACACTCTCGCCGCGCTCAGTGCGCGCATCGATCTCACCCGCGCCCTGACGCGCGTTCCCCGCGAGGCGCGGATGCTCCTGGCGCTGCACTACGTCAACGGCCTCGGCTATCGCGAGCTGGCGGCGATCCGCGGCATCTCGGTGAACACGGTCAAGAGCCAGCTGGCGCGCGGCAAGGCGATCTTGAAACAGACGCTGCGCGCGGGAGGACACGATGGATCGGACTGACACGATGCTGCGAGCGCTGTTCGCCGTCCCGGCACCGCGCGGGCTCGGCGACCGGCTGCGGGCCGCGCTGCGCGAGGAGCCGGCCACGCTGGCCGCGCTGATCGACCGCTTCCACGTCGAGGCCACCGGGCGCGGCATTGCGCGGCTGGGGTACGGGCGCGGCCGCGACGTGGCCGCCGGCGGCGGGCGCCGCTTCGTCGCGCAGGCCCGGCGCGAGCTCGGCGAGTACCTGGCCGGCCGCCGCACGTTCTTCACGGTGCCGGTGGACCTCGCCGGCGTCGGCGAGTTCCAGGGCCAGGTGCTGGCCGCCGCCCGGCGCATCCCGTTCGGCCAGGTCGCGTCGTACGCCGACCTCGCGCGCGGCATCGGCCACCCGCGCGCCGCCCGGGCGGTCGGCAACGCGCTCGGCGCCAACCCGGTGCCGGTGATCGTGCCGTGCCACCGGGTGATCCGCGGCGACGGCTCGTGGGGCCACTACGCGTTCGGCGGCGAGCTCAAGACGCGGCTGCTGCGTCTGGAGCGCACGACGCCGGTGCTGGTCGGCTGCACCAGCACGCGCATCGTGTGCCGGCACGGCTGCGCGCACGAGCAGCGCATCGGCGAGGACCGGCGCGTGGTCTTCGCGTCGGTCGCCGACGCGGCGTCCGTCGGCTATCGCCCCTGCAAGGTCTGCCGGCCGGGCGCGTGATAGGCTCGGGGCCATGACGCCCCGGGTGATGCGCGGGCTGATCGTCGCGGCGCTGGCGCTGACGGCGGCGACGCCAGCCGCCGCGCAGTACCCGCTCTTCGACGCGCACATCCACTACAGCCGCCCCGACTGGGACGCCTACACGCCGGAGCGCGTCCTGTCCATCCTGGCGCGGGCCGGCGTGCGCCGCGCGCTGGTGTCGAGCACGCCCGACGACGGCACGCTGAAGCTCTACGACCGGGCGCCGGCCGGGATCGTCCCCTCGCTGCGCCCCTATCGCACACGCGAGGACATGGGCGGGTGGCCGCGCGACGCCGCGGTGGCGGCCTACGTCGAGAAGCGGCTCGCGCGCGGGATCTATCGCGCGATCGGCGAGATGCACTTCGGCGTGGCCGACGTGACGGCGCCCACGCTGCAGCGCTTCGCCGCGCTCGCCGCCGCGCGCGGGATCTTCCTCTGGTGCCACATCGACGCCGCCGCCGTGGAGGCGCTGCTGAAGGCACACCCCGGCGTGAAGGTTCTGTGGGCGCACGCGGGCATGTCCGCCTCGGCCCGGCAGGTCGGCGAGCTGGTGGGCCGCTACCCGATGCTCTGGGTGGAGCTGGCGCTGCGCACCGACGTCGCCCCCGGCGGCACGCTCGATCCCGAGTGGCGCGCGCTGTTCGAGCGCCACCCCGACCGCTTCCTGATCGGCACCGACACCTGGGTCACCTCGCGCTGGGAGAGCGTGCGCGACGCCTCCGACGCCGTGCAGACCTGGCTGCTGCAGCTGCCGCGCGAGGTCGCCGAGCAGATCGCCTGGAAGAACGGCGAGCGGCTCTTTCCCCCGCCCTGAGACTGACGGCCGACGTGACGACGCGCGTCTTGATCGTGCCCGGCTGGGGCGACTCCGGCCCCGACCACTGGCAGAGCCTCTGGGAGCAGGCCCACCCGGAGTTCCGGCGCGTCGTCCAGCGCGACTGGCTCTATCCGATCAGCGCCGAGTGGGTGGAGACGCTCGCCCGCGACGTCCGCGCGGCCGGCGGCCCCGTCGTGCTGGCCGCCCACAGTCTGGGGTGCATCGCCGTCGTGCACTGCGCGCTCGACCGCACGCTGCCCATCCACGGAGCGCTGCTGGTGGCGCCGTCCGACGTCGAGCGGGCCGACTACCCGCCGGTGAGCGAGGGCTTCGCGCCCATCCCGCGCGCGCCGCTGGCGTTCCCCAGCATCGTGGTGGCCAGCCGCACCGACCCCTTCGCGGATTTCGAGCGCTCGCGGGATCTCGCGGCGGCGTGGGGCAGCCGCCTGGTGGACGCGGGCGACCTCGGCCACGTCAACGCCGACGCCGGCGTCGGCCCCTGGCCCCTCGGCGAGACACTCCTGGCCGAGCTGCTGGGCTAGGCCGAGGAGGCCAGCAGACGCCGGTCGGAGTCGTAGCGCAGGCGCGACTCGGCGTCGCCGCGCTCGGCCCACAGCACCTCGTCCACCTCGTGGTCGTGCTCGCCGACCTTGACGACCGGCCGCATCAGGTACCAGCGCACGGTCTTGCGGATGCGCCGGCCGTCGCGCTGGAACCAGTAGGTCACCGGCACCATCTCCCGCACGATCTCGCAGCGGTAGCCCGTCTCCTCCTGCACCTCGCGCAGCGCCGCCTCCACGCTGGACTCGCCCGTCTTGAGCGCGCCCTTGGGCAGCGTCCACACCGGCTGGTCGCGCAGGTCGCGCGCGCGGATGAGCAGCACGCGGCCCTCGTCGTCGAGCACGAGGCCGCCGGCGGAGAACTCCAGGCGGGGGCTGGCCGGTCGGGGCATGCGCTCATTGTAGCGGGTGCCGTGAGATCGGGTAGAACCGCAGGTGGCCTGGCCGGAGGAGCGTGTGGCTCCGGAGGAGCGTGTGGCTCCGTCCCCGCCGTGCTCTCTGCTATGGTGGGCGCGCACCCGATGAGCGTCGATCTGCTGGAGCACTTTCCCGCCGGCTTCACGCCCCGCGCCGAGCAGACCCGCCTGCTGGCGGGACTCGGCGACGCGCTGGCCGAGATCGCCGACGATCCGCGGGCGCCGCGCGTGCTGCTGGTGGAGGCGCCCCCCGGCGTGGGCAAGAGTCACGTCGCGATGACGCTCGCGCACTGGAGCGGCGACGCGTACCTCTTGACCTCGCAGAAGCTCCTGCAAGACCAGTACGAGCGCGAGTTCGGCGCCGACCTGGCGCTGGTGAAGGGGCGCGACAACTACGTGTGCGAGCGTTATCCCGGCGCCGCCGTGCCGACCTCGCGCGGTTTCTGCCGCCGCGCGCGCGGGCCCGTCTGCGGCTGCCCGTACGTGCGGGCCAAGCAGGCGGCCCTGAGCGCGCCGATCTTCTGCACCAACACCGCGTACTTCGCGACGCTGCGCCACTGGCACGCCGAGCACCTGCGCCGCCGCCGCCTGCTGGTCGTCGACGAGGCCCACAACCTCGAGAGCCAGCTCGTCGGCGTCTTCACCGCGCGCTTCACGCACGACGAGATGCGCGCGTGGTTCGGCCGCCCGCTGCCGCGCCTGGCCCTGGCCGACGAGTACCGGCCCGTTCTCGCCGAGCACGTCGAGCGGCTGCAGGAGCGCCGCCAGGACGTGGCCCGCGCGCTCGACGCCGTGCGCCCCCCCGACCTGCCCGCCGACGTCTTCCTCGAGATGGCGCCCACGCGGGAGGAGCAGGACCTGATCGAGCAGCGCGACCAGCTCGAGGACGCGCTGGCGCGGCTGACCTTCTTCCTCGAGTCGGAGGACCGCGAGTGGATCGTGCGCTACCCCGAGGAGCCGGCGGCGGCGCTGGCGCTGGTGCCGCTGACGGTCGCCGCCATGGCTCGCGAGCTGCTGGCCGAGTGCGCCGAGGTGACGGTGCTCTCCTCGGCCTACCTCGGCCATCGCGAGGTGCTGGCCGAGTGCTTCGGCCTCGACGCCGCCGACGTGCGCGTGTTCTCCACCGCCTCGCCGTTTCCCCTCGAGCAGCGCCCGATCGTCTACCGGCCGGTGGGCGCGCTCTCGCGCGCGACCCGGGCGCGGCTGGAGCCGGCGCTGTTCGCCGAGGTGGCGGCGATCCTCGCCGCGCATCCGGGCGACAAGGGGCTGATCCACGTGGCCTCCTACGAGATGGGGCGGCGCCTCGTCCACGATTTGGCGCAGCGTGCGCCGCGCGAGTCGCGGCGCCTGCTCTGGATCGACTCGGCCGCCGGCAAGACGCCGGCGCTCGACCATCACCGCGCCTCGACGCTGCCGACGGTGCTGGTGTCGCCGTCGCTGCGCGAAGGGGTGGACCTGCCCGACGACTTCCTGCGCTTCCAGATCCTCACCAAGCTGCCCTACCCCGACCTGGGCGACCCGTGGACGGCCGCCCGTCAGGCGCGCGACCGGCGCTGGTACGCCGTCGAGACGGCCAAGGCGCTGGTGCAGACCTACGGCCGCTCCTGCCGCCACGCCGGCGACCACGGCATCACCTATGTGCTCGACGGTCAGTTCGCCCGCTTCCTGCAGCACTATCGGGTCCTGCTGCCGGAGTGGTTCCTCGACGCCGCCGAGCCGGCCGTGCGGGCCGGGGATCGTGACGACGGATGCTAGGATGAGCGGCGTGACCGATCCGCGTGATTTCGCCGGTGTGCTGCAGGACGTGCGCTTCCAGTGCTACCGCGAGAACATCTACGGCGCCCTCGAGCTGGTGGAGGCCGCGCACGCGCAGCATCCCGACCCGCGCTACGCCGCCGAGGCCGCCCGCATCCGCGGGTGGCTGGTCCACCTGGGCAGCCGCGACGCCTACATCGGCGCCCAGGAATCGCAGTACCGCCGGCTGCGCTGGCGCGCCGGCCTCAAGCTGCTCGAAAAGCGCATCCGCATGGCGCTCGGGCGCAAGACGCGCAAGATGGTGGAGCGGCGCGGGCGCGATCCGGAGTTCCAGGAGCTCGAGCGCGAGATCGCCGCGGTAGCGCCGGCGCGCGTGCTCGACGCCGGCTGCGGCGAGGGCGGCGTGGCGATGGCCATCGCCGCCCGCCATCCGCAGATCCGCGTGGAGGGCGTGGAGGTGGCGGCGGCCAACGTCGAGATCGCCCGCCGCCTCAACCGCTTCCCCAACGCCGCCTTCCGCGAGGGGCTCGCCGAGGAGGTGCACACGCTGTTTCCGGCCGGCGGCTTCGACCTGGCCTACTCGTTCGCGGTCCTCGAGCACGTGCGCGACGTGGAGGGCACGATCCGCTCGATCACGAGCGTGCTGCGGCCGGGCGGCCGCTTCGGCTTCGTGGTGCCGATGCACGAGTTCCGCGTGCGGGGCCCCCTGCCCGAGTACACGCCGGTGCACGGCTACGCCGACCACTGCCGCGTCTTCTCCGAGCGCGAGCTGCACGAGCGGTTCGGCCGCGAGAAGGACTACCGGGTGGTGAAGATCCCCGGCCGCTGGAAGCCCGGGGAGTTTCCCGACGCACTCGAGCCGATCGAGTTCGGCTCGTTCTTCGTGAGTTACACCGTCTAGCCCTTCGCGGCGGCGGCCGAGCGGCCGGCGAGGCGGCCGAAGACGGCGCCGGCCATCAGCCCGGCGCCGCCCGGGTAGTTGTGATAGAAGATGCCGCCCACCAGTTCGCCGGCGGCGTAGAGGCCGGGAATCGCCCGCTGCTCGCAGTCGATCACCGCGCCGGTGTCGTCGATCTTGAGCCCGCCGAAGGTGAACGTGATACCGGTGGTGACCGCGAACCCCACGTAGGGCGGCGTGTCGAGCGGCTGCGCCCAGTTGGACTTGGGCAGCGCGATGCCGCGGGTGGCCTTGCCGTCCTTGACGGCCGGGTTGAACGTGACGTCCTTCATGACGGCGGCGTTGAACTCGCTGACCGTCTTCACGAGGCCGGCCGGGTCGATCTCGAGCTTGCGCGCGAGCCCCTCGATCGTCGTGTCCTCGGCCTTGGTGACCTCGCGGATGCGGTATTCCTCGCGCAGGATGTCCACGACCTTCTGGTCGAAGATCTGGAACCCGGTGCGGCGCGGCTGGCCGAGCACGGCGCGCCCGTACTTCACGTAGG
>JBGQFW010000156.1:0-7438 GCA_041497115.1 Methylomirabilia bacterium | reverse complement strand
TGAGTCCCAGCAGCTCGTAGATCACCACCGGGCGGGTCTTGCCCTTCACCGTCACCTCGCCGAGCCGCCGCACCTCGATCGCGTTGCCGGCGGCCTCGCGCGTCCCGTCGCTGATGATGATGTGGGTGGTCGTCTGGTGCTCCTTGTTCAGCGACTCCAGCCGGGCGCCCAGGTTGACCTCGTCGCCGATGACCGTGTAGTCGAAGAGCTGCTCGGAGCCGAGGTTGCCGACGACCATGTTGCCGGTGTTGACGCCCAGCCCGATGCGGAACGGCTCCTTGCCCTCCGCCGTCCACTTGGCCTGCAGCCGCTGGACCTCGGCGTTCATCTTGAGCGCGGCCCGGCAGCCGCGCAGCGCGTGGTCGGGGTAGGCGATCGGCGCGCCGAACTCGGCCATCACCGCGTCGCCGATGTACTTGTCGAGCGTGCCGCCCTCCTCCAGCACGATGGTCGTCATGTGCGTGAGGTACTCGCGCAGCATCGCGACGACCAGGTGGGGGTCGTGCTTCTCGGTGAAGGTCGTGAAGTCGCGGATGTCCGAGAAGAGCACGGTGAGGTTGCGCATCTCGCCGCCGAACTGCAGCGCGGCGGGATCCTCCATGATCCGCTCGACGACCTCGGGGCTCACGTACTGCTGGAAGGCCTTCTTCGTCCACATCCGCTGCCGTTCCTCGGTGAGGAACTGGTAGATCGTGATGGCGACGAAGGTCAGGAGCAGCGCCAGCCCGGGGTAGACGATCGGGATCCACAGCCCCCGGAGGAACCCGTAGTGCGCGACCCCGAACAGCCCGAACGCCAGCGCGGCCGTCGCGGCGATGCTCGGGATCGGCCGCAGCCCCGGCAGCACCAGGGCCAGCAGCAGCGGCAGCGCCGCGATGCCGGCCGCCTCGGCCAGCTCGATCCAGACCGGCCGCACGATGAAGCGGCCGTCGAGGATGTTGGCGGCCACGTTGGCGTGCTTCTCCACCCCGGGCAGGGTGGCCGACACCGGGGTGACCCGGAGATCGAAGAGCCCCTCGGCGGTGGCGCCGACGAAGATCACCCGGTCCTTCACGCGCTCCAGCCCCTTGCCTTGCAGAATCTCGGCCGCCGAGATGTGGGGGATGGTGCCCTGCGGCCCTGCGTAGTCCACCAGCACTCGCTCGCGCGCGTCGATGGGAATCACCACCTCGCCAAGCTGGACCGACTCGCCGAACGTGACCTTGGTCTTGAAGCCGTCGAGACCGGCCGCCACCCGCACCGCCTCCAGCGCCAGGCTCGGGTAGTAATAGCCGCGCGACTCGATCAGCAGCGCCTCGTAACGCGTGGAGCCGTCGATCTCCGGGACCATGTTGACGTGGCCCACCGCGGCGGTGGCGGCCAGCAGCCCGGGGATCGGGAACGTCTCCTGCTGCGCCCGTGGCGGCGGCGTCACCCCCCGGTCCTTGTAGTTCTTAAACGAGCCGATCGCCGATTTCATCGGCGCGCCCCTCCGCTCGGGCGCGTCGGTCGGCATCCCGACGCCGAGGGTGAAGTTGCTCGGCAGCACCACGCGACCGCACGCGCGGATGGCGGCGGCAAGGGCGCCGTCGGGGTCGCTCTCGTTGGCCAGCCGCGCGAGCTCCCGGCGCACGGCGGGGTCGAGGTCGCGACCGCTCAGCCGCCGGCTGAGGCGCTCGACGATCTCGCGCTCGGGGGAGCGCTCCGGCTCGATCAGCAGCGTATCGAAGGCGATCGAGGCGGCGCCGGCCCGGTCGAGCTGATGCACCAGCGTGGCCAGGATCGAGCGCGACCACGGCCAGCGGCCGATCGAGGCGAGGCTGGCCTCGTCGATCGCCACGATCGCGACCTGGGGGTTGGCCGGGCGGCTGCCACGCAGGCGGAAGTGCGAGTCGTAGATGTTGAACTCGACCAGGTAGAGGAAGTCGGGCGCGGCCATGTAGAGGAGGCCGACTGCCACGATCACCCCGACCGCGATCAGCAGCCCGACGCGCCGGGCGGCGCGGCCGACCCTCGCCATCAGTCCCCCGCTTTGAAGTACTTGGCGGCGGGGTGGTGGAACACCAGCGCCGACACGGACGCCTCGGGATCCATCATGAATCCCTCGGTCAGCGTCGCGCCGATCTCTTCCGGCCGGAGCAGCCGCCAGAGCGTAAGCTGATCGGCGAGCTCGGGGCAGGCCGGATAGCCGAACGACACGCGGAGCCCCCGGTACCGCGCCTTGAGCTTGTCGGCGACGGTCAGCTCGGGCGGGTCGGGGAATCCCCACAGCGTGCGCAGCCGCGCGTGCAGCCACTCGGCGAACGCCTCGGCGGTCTCGATGGCGAGCGCCTGCAGCGCGTGGGAGCGCAGGTAGTCGCCGCGCTCCTTCCACGTCGCCGCCCGCTCGCGCACCCCGGCGCCGCAGGTGACGACGAACAGCGCGACGTAGTCGTCGCGGTCGTCGCGGACGTAGTCGGCCAGGCACAACCGCTCCCCGCCGGGCTGGCGCGGGAAGGTGAACCGCGCGACGGGCTCGCCGCCGGCGCCGAGCAGCGTCAGCGTCTCGCCGGCCGCCCGCGCCCGGTACCACTGGTAGACACCGTGCGCGCGCACCAGCCCCTCGCGGATCGCGTCGGTCTCGAGCCGCTCCACGATCTCCTGCAGCTCGAGCGCCTTGGCGTCGCTCTCCTCCAGCAGCCGGGTCACCGCCCCGCGCAGCCCCAGGTGCTTGCCGTAGAGCATCTGGAGGTTGAGGTAGGGGAACAGGCGCGCGAGCGGCACGTCGCGCAGCACGTGGCGCTCGAGGTCGGGCGGCGCCGGCACCTCCGCGCGCGCCACCCGGGCGGCCGGGGCGGGGGTGACGGCGGGCGCCGGCGCCGACGGCGCGGCGGCGACACTCGTCAGCGCGGCCTGCTCGGCGCGCACGCGCTCGATCAGCCGGTCGCGGGTGACCGCCGAGAAGAGCTGGTTGGCCAGGTCGAGGCCGTCCATCGCGTCCCGGGCGTAGAGGGTGAGGCCGCCGTATTCGGCGGCGATCCGCGTGGCGGTGAACTTCCGCGTGAGGGCGGCGCCGCCGACGAACAGCGGCGCCTCGATCCCGGCCGCCCTGAGATCCTGCGCGGTCGCCACCATCTGCTGGGCCGACTTCACCAGCAGGCCGCTGAGGCCGAGCGCGTCGGGCTTGTGCACGCGATAGGCGGCGATCAGCTCTTCCGGCGGGATCTTGATGCCGAGGTTGATCACGCGGTAGCCGTTGTTGGAGAAGATGATGTCCACCAGGTTCTTGCCGATGTCGTGGACGTCGCCCTTCACGGTGGCCAGCACCAGCGTGCCGCGGGAGGCGCTGGCGGACTTCTCCATGTGCGGCTCGAGGTGCGCCACCGCCGCCTTCATCGCCTCGGCCGATTGCAGCACCTCGGCCACGATGAGCTGGTTGTCGTTGAAGAGGCGCCCCACCTCGTCCATGCCCCGCATGAGGGGGCCGTTGATGATCTCGAGCGGGGCGAGCTCGCGCAGCTTGGCGTCCAGGTCCTCGAGCAGGCCGTCGCGGCTGCCCTCGACGATGTACCGGGCCAGCCGCTCGTCGAGCGACAGCGACGCCTTCACCGGCGCCGGCTTCGCGCGGTCGCGGAAGTGGGCGGCGAACGCCGCCACCGGGTCGGCGCCGCGCCCGTAGAGGAGGTCCTCGGCGAGCCGCCGCTCCTCCTCGGGGATGGAGGGGTAGCGCTCCAGCCGCTCGGTGTTGAGGATCGCGTAGTCGAGGCCGGCCTTCACGCAGTGGTAGAGGAAGACGCCGTTGAGCACCTCGCGGCCGGCCGCCGGCAGGCCAAACGACACGTTCGAGACTCCCAGGATCGTCCGGCACTCCGGAAAACGTGCTTTGATGGCTCGAAGGCCTTCAATCGTCTCGACCGCCGACCCCACGTAGTTCACGTCGCCCGTGCCGACGGGGAACACGAGCGGGTCGAAGATCAGGTCGCGCGCGGGGATGCCGTACTGCTCGGTGAGCAGCGCGTGGGACCGCTCGGCGATCGCGAGCTTGCGGGCCCGGGTCACCGCCATGCCCTGCTGCTTGTTCTCGTCGATACAGCCCACCACCACCGCGCCGCCGTAGCGGCGCAGCAGCGGCGTCACCAGCGCGAAGCGCTCCTCGCCGTCCTCGAGGTTGATCGAGTTCACGATGGCCTTGCCCTGGCAGTGGCGCAGCGCGATCTCGAGCACCGCGGCGTCGGTGGAGTCGATCATCAGCGGGGCCTTGATCCGCCGCGTGAGCTCGCTCATGAAGCGGTCCATGTCGGCCGCCTCGTCACGGTCGGGGTTGGCCAGGCACACGTCGAGGACCTGGGCGCCCGCCTTGACCTGGGCGCGCCCCACCTCGGCGGCGTCGTCGAAGCGCTCGGCGACGACCAGCTCCTTGAACCGGCGCGAGCCGATCACGTTGGTGCGCTCGCCCACGAACACCGGCCGGTTGTCGTCGGTGGGGTAGAGCACCTCGATGCCGCTCACCGCCGGCGCCGTCGCCGCCGGCGGCACGCGCGGCCGCGCGCCGCGCGCCAGGGGTGCGATCGCGGCGATGTGGGCGGCGGTGGTGCCGCAGCAGCCGCCCACCATGTTGAGCCAGCCCTCGTCGAGGAAGCGCCGGAGCTTGAAGCTTAGGCTGGCCGGCGTCTCGCCGTACTGGCCGCGCTCGTCGGGCAGGCCGGCGTTGGGATAGACGCTGGTGAACGCGGGAGCCAGCGCGGCCAGCGAGCGCAGGTGATCGGTCATGAACTCGGGACCGGTCGAGCAGTTGAGCCCGATCGAGAACACGTCGAGGTGCTCGAGCGACGCCCACAGCGCCTCGACGCCCTGGCCGGCCAGCATCGTGCCGGTCGGCTCGATCGTCGCGCTCACCATGAGCGGCAGCGCCACCCCCGCCGCCCGCATCGCCTCGCGCACCCCGAGGGCGGCCGCCTTGACGTTGAGCGTGTCCTGGCAGGTCTCGAGCAGCAGCGCGTCCACGCCGCCGGCGATGAGGCCGGCCGCCTGCACGCGATAGCCGGCGCGGACCTCGTCGAAGGTGACGTTGCGCGTGACCGTGATCGTCCGCGTCGAGGGCCCCATGGCGCCCAGCACGAAGGCGTCGCCCGCCTCCGCGCGGGCCAGGCGGGCGGCCGCCCGCGAGATCTCCTCGGCGCGCTCGGCGAGGCCGTACTCGCCGAGCACCCACGGCGCGCACCCGAAGGTGTTGGTGGACACGCAGTCGGCGCCGGCGTCGAGGTAGGCGCGATGGATGGCGCGCACGACGTCGGGGCGGGTGAGGTTCAGGTGCTCGTTGCACCCCTCGAGGGCCGGCCCGCCGAAGTCGTCGGCGGACAGGTCGGCGGCCTGGAGCATCGTGCCCATGGCGCCGTCGAGAACCAGCACGCGGCGCCCGAGCGCCTCCCGCAGGCGGGTCATGGAGGTATAGTAGCGCATACCATGACCTCTCCCGCCCTCTCCCTCGAAGGAATTCGCGTCCTCGATTGCTCGCGCGTGCTGGCCGGTCCGTTCTGCGCGATGCTGCTGTCCGATCTCGGCGCCGACGTCATCAAGGTCGAGGACACCGGTGCCGGCGACGAGTCGCGCACGTGGCCGCCGCACAAGGACGGCGAGTCGGCGGCCTTTCTCGTGATCAACCGCAACAAGCGCGACATGACCCTCGACCTCAAGGCCCCCGAGGGGGTGGAGGTCTTCCGGCGCCTGGCCGACCGCGCCGACGTCCTCGTCGAGAACTTCCGCACCGGCACCATGGAGTCGTTCGGCCTCGGCTACGACACGCTGGCGGCGTCCAATCCCGGCCTCGTGTACTGCTCGGTGTCGGCGTTCGGGCGCACGGGCCCGCGCAAGGACGGTGCCGGCTACGAGGCGCTCATGCAGGCCTTCAGCGGGATCATGTCCATCACCGGCGAGCCGGACGGCCCGCCGGTGCGGGCCGGCGTGTCGTTCCTCGACCTCACCACCGGCATCTTCTGCGCGTTCGGCATCGTCAACGCGCTGCTGTACCGCACGCAGACCGGGCTGGGCCAGCGCGTGGACGGCTCGCTGCTGGAGACGGCGGTGACGCTGCTGAACTACCACGCCGAGGGCTTCCTCCTCACCGGCGCCGTCCCCCGGGCGCTCGGCTCCTCGCACCCGTCGCTGTCGCCGTACCGCAACTTCAAGTGCCGCGACGGCCAGTGGATCTTCATCGCGGGCGCCAACGACCGGTTTTGGCAGCGGCTGGCGCCGGCCCTCGGCCTGGCCCACATGGCGGAGGACCCGCGCTTCGCCGTGAACATCGAGCGCGTCAAGCACCGCCGCGAGCTGGAGTCGGCGCTGGAGGCGGTCATCGGCAAGCACGACCGCGCGCCGCTGCTGCAGATCCTCGAGGCCGCCGGCGTGCCGGCGACTCCGGTCAACACGGTGGACCAGGTGATGACCGACCCGCAGACCGCCGCCCGCCAGATGATCGAGCGCGTGGTGCACCCGCGGCTGGGCGAGATCCCGGTGGTGGGCACGCCGGTGAAGTTCTCGCGGATGCGCGCCGGCGTCCGCCGCTCGGCGCCGCTGCTCGGCGAGCATACCGACGAGATCCTGGCCGAGCACGGCTACACGGCGGCCGACGTCGCCGCGCTGCGCGCGAAGAAGGTGGTCGTCTGACCGGCCGCACCCTGCCCGCCGCGCTCGCCCTCCTGGCGCTGACGGCGGGGCCGGCCGCCGCCGAGCTCTATCGCTGGACGGCCCCCGACGGCACCGTCTACTACACGAGCGACGCCGCCTCCATCCCGCCCGCCCTCCGCGAGAGCGCGGTGGACATCGGCTCGCCGACGCCGGGGCCGGTCGTCCCGGTGGCGCCGCCGGCGCCGTCCGGCGCCGTGGTCCCGTACTCCGGGGGACCGCTGGTGGTGGACGCGTCGCTCAACGGCGTGCCGCTCCGGCTGCTGGTGGACACCGGCGCCGAGCGCACGCTGATCTCGCCCGCCGCGCTGGCGCGCGCCGGCGTGGATCCCGCCGCCGGTCCCCCGGTGCAGATCCGCGGCGTGACGGGCGACGCCACCGCCACGCTCGTCGCGGTGCCGCGGCTCGACGTGGCCGGGGCGCGCGTGGGCCCGCTGGCGGTGATCGCCCACGCGCTCAGGGGCGAGGGTGTGGACGGCCTGCTCGGCCGCGACGTCCTCGACGCCTTCACCGTGACCGTCGACGCCGCCGCCCACCGCGCCACGCTGATGCCCCGTTAGCGTTCAGGCAGCGCGTCGCCCGCGCGAGGCGGGATCGAGCGGCGTCGTTCACGGTTGGGAGCCGATCTCTCTACCCTTGTCTATTGACGCAGGAGGGGGCCCGCTGGGCCCCCTCCTGCACCTCCCCATTCGCGTGGCGTGACGGCACCGTTTCGAACCGACAACGCGCTCGGAGATCGCCTCCCAGCGCGTAACGACGCTGCGCGCCTCAGCGCGGGACGAGCGTCGCGCGGTGGGCG
>JBGQFW010000155.1:0-7493 GCA_041497115.1 Methylomirabilia bacterium | reverse complement strand
GACGGCGCGCACGTTCCCGCGGAAACGTCCCGGCGCCTGGCGTGCGACGCCAGCCGGGTGATCATGCGCCACGATCGCGACGGGCGAGTAATGGAGGTCGGGGCGCGAACGCGGACGATTCCCCCGGCGTTACGGCGTGCGCTGCACCATCGCGACCACGGCTGCCGCTTCCCGGGCTGCGGATTACCGTTCGGCCAGGGCCATCACGTGCGCCACTGGGCCCAGGGAGGTCCCACCACGCTCTCGAACCTGGCCCTGCTCTGTCGCCGGCACCACCGCGCGGTTCACGAGCAGGGCTACCAGTGCGAGCGACAGTCCGACGGCGAGCTTCGGTTCAGACGTCCGGATGGCCAAGTGCTTCCCGAGGTGCCGTCTCCTCCGCAGGTGCCTGACGATCCCGTGCAGGTCCTCCGAGTGCGCCACGACGCGGAGGGGCTTGTCCTGCACGCGCGGACGACGTGCCCGGGTTGGCTGGGGGAGCGCCTGGACGTGGGCTACGCGATCGACGTGCTGCATCCGTTGGCGCAAGGGCGTGAGGAGATCGAGGTCTAGCGGCCGGCGTGAAGTATCGCAACAGCGTCCGCGCGCGGTTGGAAGGGACGGGGGCCGACCCGTGTTTCAGCGTGGGCGGCCTGCGCGGATTCGAACCATCGGCTACCACAGCCCCTTCAGCCGCCCGCCGTCGAGGTTGAGCGCGACGCCCGTGATGTAGCTGGCGCGCTCGGAGCAGAGGAAGGCGATGGCGTCGGCCAGCTCCTCGGGGCGGCCGAAGCGGCCCAGCGCGTTCTTGCGGGCGGCCAGGCGGCGCGCCTCGTCCTCGGAGGCGGCGCCCAGCTCGGCGACGAGGCCGGCGGCGTTGCGGCGCCACATGCCGGTGTCCACCCAGCCGGGGCAGACGGCGTTGACGAGGACATTGTCGGGGCCCAGCTCGGTCGAGAGCACCTTGGTCAGGTTGAGGAGCGCGCTGTTGGTGATGCCGCTGCCGAGCATGTAGGGATCGGGCTCCTTGCCGGCGCCGCCGATGATGTTCACGATGCGCCCCCAGCGGCGGGCCTTCATCCCCGGCGCCACCAGGCGGATGGCGCGCATGAAGCCGAACAGCTTGATGTCGAGCTGGGTGCGCAGCCCGGCCTCGGTGAGGGCGTCGAAGCGGCCGGAGTACATCTGCCCCGCGTTGTTGACCAGGATGTCCACCGCGCCGAAGGCCGCGGTCGCCTCGCGCACGACGCGCTCGACGTCGGCCTCGACCGCCATGTCGGCGGCGATCGCCACTACCTCGCCACCGGTCTTGGCCGCGAGATCGGCGCGCGTCTGCTCGAGGGTCTCGCGGGTGCGCGCGCAGATCGCCACGCGGGCGCCCGCCTCCAGCAGCACGCGCGCCGTCTCGCGCCCGATGCCCCGGCTGCCGCCGGTGACGAGGGCGGCCCTGCCGTGGATGCCCAGATCCATGGTCGCTCCTCCGTGGGGCGATTCTACGCGCCCGCCGGGGCCGGACGGCGCTATCATCCGGCCACTCGCATGGGCAAGCTCGACGGGCGCATCGCGCTGGTCACGGGGGCGAGCCGGGGGATCGGCGCCGCCATCGCGCTGGCGTTCGGCCGCGAGGGCGCCACGGTGGCTGTCAACTATCACCGCAGCGAGGCGCGGGCGAAGGCGGTCGTGGCGGCGATCGCCGCCGCCGGCGGCAAGGCGCTGGCGCTCCGCGCCGACGTCACCGACGGCGCCGCCGTGCGCGCGATGGTCGAGCGGGCGGTGACCGACCTGGGCCCCATCGACGTCCTCGTGAACAACGCCGGCATCCTCAACGCGGCGCCGCTCGATCAGATGTCGGAGGCGGTCTGGGACGAGATGATCGCCCACAACCTGCGCGCGGTCTTCCTGTGCACGCGCGCGGTGCTGCCGGCGATGCTCGCGCGCGGCCGCGGCAAGATCATCAACGTCGCCTCGCAGCTCGGCCAGAAGGGGATGCCCAACCACGCGCACTACGCCGCCGCCAAGGCGGGGGTGATCGGCCTCACCCGCGCGCTGGCCCGCGAGGTGGGGCCGCGCGGCGTCCACGTCAACGCGATCGCGCCGGGGCCGATCGAGACCGAGCTGATCGGGCCGATCACCGACGAGTTCCGCCGCGAGAAGACCGCCATCTTCGCGCTGCGCCGGTTCGGCCAGCCCGAGGAAGTCGCGCCGACGGCGGTGTTCCTGGCCTGCGACGACTCCAGCTACTACGCCGGCCAGACGCTCTGTCCGAACGGCGGCGACTGGATGGTCTGAGCGCCGATGATCCAGGTCGAGCGGGTGACGCGGCGGTTCGAGACGCCGGCCGGCGAGCTCATGGCGGTGCGCGACGTCAGCTTCGCGGTCGGCGCGGGGCGCTTCGTGAGCCTGGTCGGGCCGTCGGGGTGCGGCAAGACGACGCTGCTCGGGATGATCGCCGGGCTCGTGCCGCTGAGCGACGGGCGCATCACGCTCGACGGGCGGCCGCTGGCGGGCGGGGTCCCGCCCGGCATCGGCTATCTCTTCCAGCGCGACGCGCTGCTGCCGTGGAAGACGGCGCTGCAGAACGTGGCCCTGCCGCTGGCGATCCGCGGCACGCCCGCCGCCGACGCGCGGGGGCGCGCCGCCGAGTGGATGCGCCGCGTCGGCCTGGCCGGCTTCGAGAACTACTACCCGCACCAGCTCTCGGGCGGCATGCGCAAGCGCATCTCGCTGGCCACCACGCTGATCTACGGGCCGCCGATCCTCCTGATGGACGAGCCCTTCAGCGCGCTCGACGTGCAGACGCGCAATCTGATGGAGAACGAGCTGCTCGACCTGTGGGCGGACACCCGTAACACCGTGCTCTTCGTCACCCACGACCTCGAGGAGGCCATCGCGCTCTCCGACGAGGTCGTCGTGCTCACCGCCGGGCCGGGCCGGGTCAAGGCGACCTACCCGATCCCCCTCGTGCGCCCGCGCAACGTCGTCGAGATCCGGTTCCGCGAGGAGTTCGCCCGCCTCTACGAGCAGATCTGGAAGGACCTCCGCGACGAGGTCTTGCAGAGCCATGCCCAGTCGACGCGCCGCTGAGCGTGCCCGGCTCTTCGCCGCCCGCGTGGTGTTCTTCGCCGCGCTCGTGGCCGGCTGGGAGGCGGCCGCCCGCGCGCGTCTCGTCGATCCCTACTTCGTGAGCCTGCCCTCCAAGCTCGCGCGCACGATCGGCGGCTGGTTCGTGAGCGGCTTCATCTACCCCCACATCTGGGCCACCGTGCACGAGGCGCTGGTGGGGCTCGCGGTGGGGATCGTGGGGGGCGTGCTGGTCGGCGTGCTCTTCGCGCTCTCGCCGTTCGTGTCGGGGCTGCTGCATCCGCTCATCGTCGTCGGCAACGCGATGCCGCGCATCGCGCTGGCGCCGCTGTTCATCGTGTGGCTGGGGATCGGTCTGGCCTCGAAGGTGGCCATGGTGGTCAGCCTCGTCTTCTTCATCGTGTTCTTCTCCACCTACGCCGGGCTGCGCGACGTGGACGTGAACCTGATCAACCACGTGCGGGTCATGGGCGGCACCCGCCGCGACCTCATGCGCCACGTGCTGCTGCCCTCGGCGCTCACGTGGATCTTCGCCAGCCTGCGCGCGTGCGTGGGGTTCGCGGTCATCGGCGCCATCCTCGGCGAGTACCTGGGCGCCGACCGGGGCATCGGCTGGATCGTCCAGTACGGCGAGTCGCTGTTCGACTCCAACATGGTGCTGGCCGGGCTGGTCGTGCTGATGGCGTTCGTGGCGACGCTGGACGGCTCGCTCGGCTGGCTCGAGCGCCGGTTCTCGCACTGGAAGCAGAAACCACTCTAGAGGAGGAGCCCCCCCATGCGAACTCTGCTCGCGCTCGTGATGGCGCTCGTGCTGCTGGCCCCATCGGTGAGGGCGGCCGGCGAGCCGGTGACGTTCGCCTACGCGCAGATCGGCCTGCTCGCCCACCTGCCGTGGTCGGTCGCCCTCGGCCAGAAGTACTTCGAGGAGCAGGGGCTGGAGCCGAAGGGGTTCAACTTCGACACCGGCGGCAAGTCGATCGCCGCCCTCATCGGCGGCTCGGCCGACTTCGCCGCCAACGCGCTCGAGCACGCGATCAAGGCCAAGGTGCAGGGCAAGGACCTCGTCTACGTGTTCTCGAGCACGCGCCTGCCCGGCTTCGGCCTGCTGGTCGCGGCGTCGCAGAAGGGCGAGATCAAGAGCGTCGCCGACCTCCGGGGCAAGCCGGTCGGCGTCTCCGGCATCGGCGTGGCCTCCCACGTCCTGCTCGACTACATGCTCAAGCGCAACGGCGTGGACCCCAAGGACGTGAAGGTCATCGCCGTCGGGCTGAGCACGCTGCCGCCGGCGCTCGAGGGCGGCCGCATCGTGGCGGGCATGGCGGGCGAGCCGTTCTTCAGCCGGCTCGTCGCCCGCGGCTCGGCGTTCTCGCTGGGCAACATGTCGTCGCTGAAGGAGACGCAGGCGATCCTCGGCGGCGAGTACGCGTTCAGCGGCGCCATCACGCGCCCCGACGTCATCGCCAGGCGCCCGCAGGTGGTCCAGAAGGTCGTGACCGCGCTGGTGAAGGCGAGTTACTTCATCCAGACGAAGACGCCCGAGGAGATCGTCGCCGCGATTCCGCAAGACCTGGTCGGCGACCGCGCGCAGTACGTCGAGATGCTGAGGGCCAGCCGCGAGATCTTCGCGCCGACCGGCCTCGTCACGCCGGGCGGCGTGGAGACCGTGATGAAGGTGCTCGACTCATTCGGTGTCTTCCCGGCCGGCCAGAAGGTGGACGTGGCCGCCACCTACGACATGACGTTCGTGCGCCAGGCGATGAAGGACCTCAAGCTGCCATGACCCTCACCGACCGCTACGGCCTGCCCGTCACGACCGGTTCGGCCGCCGCCGCCGCGCATTTCCAGGAGGGGATGGACCGGCTGCTCGCGTACGGCGCCGGCGCCGAGGAGAGCTTCGCGGCGGCGCTGGGGGCCGACGCCGACCTCGCGGTGGCGCACGCCGGCGTCGCGCTGCTCGCCGTGGCCCAGGGCGACGCGCCGGCGGCGCGCGCAGCGCTGGGCCGGGCGCGCGACACCGTGACCGGCGCGACCCGGCGCGAGCGACAGCACGTCGAGGCGCTCGGCGCGCTCGTCGGCGGGGAGACCGCGCGGGGGCTCGCGCTGGTCGAGGAGCACGTGGCGGAGTTCCCGCGCGACGCGCTGCTGGTCAACCAGGCGGGCAGCGCGATCGGCTTCGCGGGCGGCCGCGACCGCGAGGCGCAGCGGATGACATTCATCGAGCGGCTGGCCCCCGCGTACGGCGACGACTGGTGGTTCCAGTCGGCGCTCGCCTTCACCTACCACGAGGTGGACCGCTACGAGGAATCGCGGCGCCTCTCGGAGCGCTCGCTGCGGCAGTACCCGGGCAACGCCAACGCCAGCCACAACCTGGCGCACATCCACTTCGAGACACGCTCGACACCGACGGGGGCGCCGCGTTCCTGGCCGGCTGGCTGGCCGGCTACGACCGGCGCGCGTCGTTTCACTGCCACCTGGCCTGGCACCTGGCGATGTTCGAGCTGCACCGCGGCCGCTACGCGCAGGCGCGCGAGATCTTCGAGCGCGACATCCTGCGCGCGGTCAATCCACGCCTGGCGATGATCGACGGCGCGGCGTTGCTCTGGCGGTTCCGGCTCGACGGCGAGCCCACCGAGGCGCGGGCGTGGCGCTCGCTCGCCGATCTTGCCGGGCGCGTCTCGCGCCCGGGGTTCGTCTTCGGCGAGATCCACGCGGCGCTCGCCTACGCCGCTTGCGGCGACACGACGGCGCTGGCCCGGCTGATGGACGGGCTGCGCGCGCTCGAGGCCCGGGGCCATCCGATCGCCGGCACGGTGGCGCTGCCGATGGTGCAGGGGATTGCGGCGTTCGTGGCCGGCGATCACGCCGGCGCGCTCGCGCGTCTCGAACCGGTGGAGACCGAGCTTCACCGCGTCGGCGGCAGCCACGCCCAGTGGGAGCTGTTCGAGGAGACGATGGTGGCGAGCTACCTCGCCCTCGAGCGCTACGACGGCGCGCTGCGCCTGGTGCGCCGGCGGCTGCAGCGCCGCGCCTCCCCGCGCGACCTGCGCTGGCGCGACCGGGCCGGCGGGCGCACGGCTTGACTTACCCGGTCGTCATCGATAGTCCTGGGATGAGACGATGGAGACGGTAGTTCTCTCCAGCAAGTATCGGCTGGTCCTTCCGCGGGGTGCGCGTTTCCTCGTGCCCGAGCGCCCGGTGCGTGGCTACCGTGGCATCGTCCGCGGCGCGCGTCTGAAGGCGTTGCGCGAGAAGAAGGATCGCTTCTGACCACCTACGGCTCCGATCTCGTCGTCGATCTCCTGCGCGCGGTCGGTGTCGAGCACGTGGCGATCAATCCCGGCGCGACCTACCGCGGGCTGCACGACTCGCTCGTCAACTACGGCGGGGGCAAGCCGGAGCTGATCCTCACGCTGCACGAGGAGATCGCCGTGGCCCTCGCCCACGGCTACGCCAAGGCGAAGGGCGCGCCGATGGCCGCCGTCGTGCACGACATCGTCGGCCTGCAGCACGCGAGCATGGCGATTTTCAACGCGTTCTGCGACCGCGCGCCGATCCTCGTCCTCGGCGCCACCGGCCCCATGGACGCCACCCGCCGGCGGCCGTGGATCGACTGGATCCACACCGCGCTCGTGCAGGGCACGCAGGTGCGCGACTACGTCAAGCTCGACGACCAGCCGGCCAGCGCCGCGGCGATCCCCGAGGCGCTGCTGCGCGCCTGGCGGCTGGCGCGCACCGAGCCGCAGGGGCCCGTCTACCTCTGTCTCGACGCCGGGCTGCAGGAGGACGCGCTGGAGCGGCCCGTGCCGGTGCCCGACGTCGCGCGCTTTGCGCCGGCGTCGCCGCCCCACGCCGACCCGCGCGCGCTGGACGAGGCGGCGCGGCGGCTCGTCGAGGCGCGCTTCCCACTGATCGTCGTCGAGTCGCTGGGCCGCCGCCCCGAGGCCACGCCCGTCCTCTGCCGTCTGGCCGAGGCGCTGGCGGCGCCGCTGGTGGATCTGGCCGCCGAGTCGCAGGGCCGCCCCAGCGTGCCGGGCCGCCATCCGCTCGATATGAGTGGCGCGCGCCAGGAGGTCGTGGCCGAGGCCGACGTCGTCCTGGCGCTGGACGTCACGAGCTTCCTCGGCGCGCTCGGCGAGACCGACCGCGCCACCCGCGCGGTGCGGCTGATCAACGAGGCGGCGCGCGTCATCGCGATCTCCCTCGACGACTACGCGATCCGGAGCTGGGCGCACACCTTCCAGTCGCTGGTACCGGTGGATCTGCCGATCGCCGCCGACGCGGGGCTGGCCCTGCCCGCGCTGCTGGCGGCGGTGGAGGATCGCCTCGCGCACGACCGGCGCGCGGCCGAGCGCCGGCAGCGCGCCGAGCGCTTCGGGGCGCGCCACGCCGCGCTGCGCGCGGAGTGGCAGGCGACCGCCAGGCTCGAGCGGTCG
>JBGQFW010000154.1:0-7797 GCA_041497115.1 Methylomirabilia bacterium | reverse complement strand
GGCCTCGGGACGGGCACGGTGACGAGCGCGCCGGCGGGGATCAGCTGCGGCGCGACCTGCTCGGCGAGCTTCCCGTCGGGGGGCGCGATCGTCCTCACCGCAGCGCCGGGGGCCGGCTCGACGTTCGGCGGCTGGTCGGGCGGCGGCTGCACGGGCACCGGCGGCTGCACCGTCTCGCCCGTCGCGACGACAACGGTGATCGCGACGTTCGCGCCGATCACGTTCACGCTCGACGTGACCGTCCAGGGCGCCGGCGCCGGCACCGTGACGAGCACGCCCGCCGGCCTCGCGTGCAGCCCCGTCTGCGCCGCGAGCTTCCCGGCGGCGACGTCGGTGACGCTCACCGCGGCGCCGGCCGCCGGCGCGGCCTTCGCCGGCTGGAGCGGCGCCTGCACGGGCAGTGGCGCGTGCGTGGTCCTCCTCGATCAGGCGCGTTCCGTGACGGCCCGCTTCACCCGCGTCTTCACGGACGCCGTGCTGACGCCCCTCGAGGGCGTCGTCCGCGCCGCGCACGTCGCCGACCTGCGCGCCGCCGCCGACACGCTCCGCGCCCGCCAGGGGCTGGCGCCGGTCGCCTGGACCGACGCCGCGCTCGGCGTGGGCGTGACGACGATCCGGCGCGACCATCTCGTCGAACTGCGCGTGGCGCTCACAGCGGTCTTCGCCGCGCGCGGGCGCGCGGCGCCCCCCTGGAGCGATGCCCTCGTCACGCCCGGGGCGACGCTCGTGCGGGCCGTCCACGTCACCGAGCTCCGCGCCGCCGTCCTCGCGCTCGAGTAGCGTCAGCCCGCGCGACGCTTGATCCGCTCGCCGGCCTCCTCGGTCTGCTCATGCGAGCCGAACGCGGTGAGGCGGAAGTAGCCCTCGCCGCTCGGGCCGAAGCCGGAGCCCGGCACCCCGACCACGTGCGCCTCCGCCAGGAGCCGGTCGAAGAAGTCCCAGGAGGAGAGACCAGCCGCAGGCCGGTGAAGCCCGCGTTCTTGGAGAAGCTCCGCAGCTCGATCGCCACCTCGCGCGCGCCCTCGATCTCGTAGATCGAGTGCGGGATGTCCGCGTCGACGATGTAGGCCTCGTAGGCGGCGTCGTAGAGGATCACGGCGTCGTTGGCGCGGGCGTACTCGACCCAGCGCGTGAGCGCCGCCCCCCGTGTAGGGGCCGTAGCCCTTGAACGTCTCCGCGTGCGCCAGCTCGTCGACGGCCGCGTGCAGCCCGCGAACGACCACCGGCGGCAGCGGCCGCGTGACGTCGCCGATGCCCAGGTTGATCAGGCGCGCGTCGGGGTGGGCATCGGTGAACGCCTTGGTGCGCCGCCGGATCTCGCTGAAGAGATAGCCGGCGGTCAGGTTCAGGAAGTGCGCGTTCAGCCTGGCCATGACGCTCGGCTCCTAGCCTGGATCGTTCATGAACGACCATACGCGAGGCGGACGGGTCCTGGCGCGCGGGCTGTGTCCGCGCCCCGGCTCCGTCACCCACTCGCCCGATCGCAGCTCTTCGAGCTGCGGGCGGGACTCGGGGGTCCCACTTCGCCGGTTGCGCCGACACAGCCCGCGGCGCCACCCGTCCGATCTCGATATGCTCGTTCATGAACGATCCAGGCTAGAGGCGCGCCAGCACGCGGCGCGAGAATTCTTCGGCGAACCGCCATTTCTCGTCGACCCCGGTGGCGAACATCAGCTCCTGGAGACCCTGGCGCTCGAGCTCCCGGATCTGCTCGATCAGCGCGTCGGCCGTGCCGACGAGACAGGTCGCCTTGATCAGGGCGGCGTCGATCAGCGCGGCCTCGCCCGGGTGCAGGTACGTGTAGTGGAACTCGTGCGTGCGGAAGTGGCGATGCTCGGGCGGCGTCGCCTCGACCAGCGCGCAGTACTGCTTCCACATGGGCCGCAGGAACGCGGGGGGCTCGATGCCGCGCTCGTGCACCTCGTCGTAGAAATAGTAGACGCTCGCCATGACGTTCGGCCCGATCGTGCGCACCACGCGCTCGGAGTCGACCGGCTCCCCCGGCTCGAGCAGCGCGATGTTGGTCAGCGCGCAGTTGCGGAACCCGTCGAGCGCGCGCCCGGCACGCGCCGCGCCACGGCGCGCGTGGCCCAGCGCCTCGGCCACCGGAATGCCGCGCGGCGGGATGGCGAACACGAGGCCGTCGCCGAACTCTCCGGCCAGCTCCATCGCGCGCGGTCCGAAGCCGGACACGTAGAGCGGAATCCGCGGCGTGAGATTCATGTACTTGCGCTCGTGCATGAGCATCCGGACCGGCCGGGTGACGCCGTTGAAGGCGTAGTCCACCACCTCGCCGCGGAGCAGCGCGCTGAGGACGCGGAGGTACTCACGGTACTCGGCGACCCGCATCGGCCGTTGCCCCATCGTCCGCATCGCGGTGTTGCCGGTGCCGATGCCGAGATGCACGCGTCCCGGGGCCAGCCGGTTCAGCGTCGCCATCGCGGCCGCGTGCACCGGCGGGATCCGGGTGCCGCAGATCGCGGTGCCCGGGCCGATGCGGAGTCGGGTCGTCTGTCGTGCGGCCAGCGCCAGCACGGCGTAGCAGTCGGAGAACAGCATCTGACTATCCGTCACCCACAGGGAGTCGTAGCCCAGGGTCTCGGCGTGGCTGAAGAATCCGATCTCGTCGACGTTCGCCATCACGCAGATGCCGAACCGCATGGGGCACAGGGTACAGGAGCCGGGCGACTTCCGCGCGCGGATCGGCTAGGATTCCAGGACGGGAGGGCAGACGACATGAGCGGACTTCGGTGGATCGCATTTCTTTCGCTGCTGCTCGGTCTGACGGCGTGCTCCGCCCAGCGGACCGATATGACTCACGGGCACCCGGCCCCGGAAGGCCGTCCGGTCCTCTACGACTCGCTCGGCAGCTATTCCTACCCCATCACGGTCCGGTCCGCGGAAGCTCAGCGCTGGTTCGATCAGGGCCTGCGCCTCGTCTACGCGTTCAATCACCACGAGGCGCAGAAGGCCTTTCGCGAGGCCGCGCGCGCCGATGCCACCTGCGCCATGTGCTACTGGGGGATCGCCCTCACCGAGGGCGGGAACTACAACCACCCGACCGACGGGGACCGTGAGAAACGGGCCCTGGCGGCGGTGCAGCAGGCACAGCGGCTCGCGGCCGGCGCCCGGCCGGTGGAGGGCGCGCTCATCGAGGCGATCGCCCGGCGCCACTCGGCCGACCCGCAGGCCAAGCGCGAGGACCTCGATCGCGCCTACGCCGACGCTCTCCGGGACGTCGCGCGCCGGTTCCCCGACGATCTCGAGGCCGCGACGTTCTTCGCCGACGCCATGATGAACCTCCGGCCGTGGAACCTGTGGGCGCCCGACGGCACGCCCCATCCGGGCACCGAGGAGATCATCCAGACGCTCGAGCGGGTCCTCGCGCGGAACCCCGACCACGTCGGCGCGCTACATCTATATATCCACGCCGTCGAGGCAGGCCGCCAGCCCGGGCGCGGCGAGGCCGCCGCCGATCGGCTCGGCCGGCTGGTGCCGGGCGCCGGCCACCTCGTCCACATGCCGTCCCATATCTACTGGCGCGTGGGCCGGTACGCGGATGCCGTCACCGCCAATGCCGCCGCGGTGCGGGCAGACCGCGCCTACTTCAAGACCGCGCAGCCGAGCCCGATCTATCGCGGGCTCTACTACCCGCACAACATCGACTTCATCTGGCAATCGGCCGGCATGCAGGGACGCAGCGCGGAGACGATCCGCGCCGCGCGAGAGTTCGCCGACAACGCGCCGGCCGAGATGATCAAGCAGATGCCGGACATGGAGACGGCCCCCGTCGCGCCGATCGTGGCGCTCGTGCGCTTCGGCCGCTGGGACGACGTGCTCCGTCATCCGGCGCCGCCGCGCGAGTGGCCGTACACGCGCGGCGTCTGGCACTACGCGCGCGGGCTCGCGTTCAACGCCAAGGGGCAAGCGGGCGACGCCCGGCGCGAGCTGGGGGAGCTGGAGTCCATCCTCCAGGCCGTGCCGGCGGAGCGCACCGTGGCCTTCTTCTTCCGCGCCAAGAACGTCCTCCAGATGGCGGCGAACGTGCTGGCGGGCGAGATCGCGGCCAAGGCGGGTGACGCCGCGAGCGCCGAGCGCCTGCTCCGTGCCGCGGTGGCCGAGCAGGACACCCACTGGTTCACCGAGCCGCCACCCTGGTACTTCCCGGTGCGCCAGGCGCTGGGCGCCGTGCTGCTCCAGGCCGGGAAGCCCGCCGACGCCGAGCAGGTCTATCGCGAGGACCTGAGACGGAACCCCGGCAACGGCTGGTCGCTCTTCGGGCTCGCCCTGAGTCTCAGAGCGCAGGGGAAGGCGGCCGAGGCCAGGCAGACCGAGGACGCCTTCACCAAGGCCTGGGCGCAGGCGGACATCACGATCGCGGCGTCGCGGTTCTAGGGGCCCTTGCGGATTTCCTCCGCGAGCTCCTCGGCGCGGCCGGGGTCGAGGACGCGCAGGCGCTCGAGCAGTCGCCGCGCGTCCTCGAGGCGGCCGAGCTTCACGTAGGCTTCGCCGAGGTACTCGAGCGCCTCGGGAAAGTCGGGGCGCAGGCGCAGAGCCTCGCCGTAGGCGTCGAGCGATTCGGCGTACCGGCCCTGGTTGCGGAGGGCGTAGCCCAGCTCGTTCCAGGCTTCTGCGAAGGCCGCGTGCAGCGCGATCGCGCGGCGGAAGGCGTCGACCGCCGCCGGCCAGTCCTTGACGACGCGCGCCCGCACGCCGCGGTTGTACTCGCTCTCGGCGTCGGGCACGGGCGGCGCCTGGCGCCGCTGCTCGACGGCCGGCGCGCTGGGGTCGGCGAGACTCGCGCAGGGGGCGAGTCCGAGGGCCGCCAGGGTCACCACCAGACGCAGCGCGGTCAGTCGTGAGATCATGCGCTCGACGCCAGCATACCGCCGCATTCGACACGATTCATCGATTGCGCGAGGAGGAGACCCGGTGCCAAAGGGATTGACCGTCGTGCTCAACCAGCCCGGAAAGCCGCTCGAGCTCGAGACCCTGCCCACCCCGGAGGTCGAGCCCGGCGGCATCCTCATCAAGAACACTGCCGCGGCCATCTGCGGCTCGGACCTCCACTACTGGCGCAACGACGGCAACTACCAGGGCCCCGATCTCCGCCGCGTGCCCGGCCACGAGTTCACGGGCGTCGTCGCGAGCCTGGGCAAGGGCGTCGCGACCGACTCGCTGCGCCGGCCGCTCAAGGAGGGCGACCGCGTCGCCTTCCCGTTCTTCAATCCGTGCAACCGCTGCTACTGGTGCATCCGCGGTGAACACCACGCCTGCCCGCATCGCCAGCGCAAGAGCATGCAGTTCAACCTCGATCAGTACCCGTACTGCGACGGCGGCTACGCGGACTACTACTACCTGCCGCCCGGCCACTACGTCTTCACGGTGCCCGACGTCCTGCCGGACGATGCCATCCCGCCGGTGAACTGCGCGCTCTGCCAGGTGCTCCACGGCCTCGAGTACGCCGACATGAAGTTCGGTGACGTCGTCGTCATTCAGGGCGCGGGCGGTCTCGGCATCTACGCGGCGGCGGTGGCCGCCGAGAAGGGCGCCTCGCGGGTGATCTCGATCGACAAGCAGCCGCTGCGCCTCGAGATGGCGCGCAAGTGCGGCGCGACGGACACGATCGACATGAACGAGCTGGGGACGCCCGAGGCGCGCGTGCAGCGCGTGAAGGAGCTCACCGACGGTCGCGGCGCCGACGTGGTCGTCGAGGTCGTGGGGATCGCCGCGGCGACGGTCGAGGGGCTGGACATGGTCCGGTTCAATGGGAAGTTCGTCGACATCGGCAACATCGTCCCGCAGCCGGTGAGCTTCCCCGCCACCAAGGTCATCACCCAGCAGATCCACTGGACGGGGCTCATGCACTACAACCCCTGGATCATGCCGGCGGCGCTCGACTTCCTCGTGCGCACGAAGGACAAGTACCCGCTCTCGAAGGTCGTGTCGCATAGCTTCCCGCTGGCCGACGTCAACAAGGCGTTCGCCTTCGCCGAGTGGCAGGGCAAGAACGCGGGCACCGCCGCCACACGGGTCATCCTCAAGCCATAGCCATCGCGGCGAAGGCGGAGAGCTCGCGCGCGACGTCGGGCCCCTTCGGCTGGTAGGCGATCTCGGTCACGCCCTGGTCTGCCAGCCGGCCGAGCCGCGCGCGGAGCGCGTTCGTCTCGCCGGTGAAGGTGAACGCCTCGATCAGCCTGGCGCCGACGACCGGGCGATCGAGATCGTTCAGGAACGTCAGATGGCCCTCGTGCGTGCGCAGGTGACGCTCGCGCGCCGGAATGGCCTCGATCGCCGCCCGCCATGCCGGCCCGCCGGGGAGTGCGTCGAGATCGAGCCCCGGGGCGCTCTGGAACTCCCAGGCGCGATGGAGCGCGACAGCGGCCCCGGCGCCGGCCGCGGCCAGCACGCGCGGTGAGTCGAGCGACTCGCCGGGCTCGAGCACGGTCCCGTGCGTCAGGAGCGCCGACCACGCGAATCCGCCCGTGGGCGTCACCGTGAAGATCCCCTGCCCCAGCTCGCGCGCCACGGCCAGGCCCTTCGGGCCGCGCACGCCGAAGAGGAACGGCACGCGGATCGGCCGCGCCGGCGCCTGCGCCGGGCCGTGCAGCAGCCGCGTCGGCGCGCCGTCGACGTCCACGGTGTCGCCCGCGAGCAGCGCGCGGAGCTGGCGCGCGTAGAGGGCGACGGTGCTCCAGGAGTTCGGGCGCTGGCCCATGGCCAGCCGTCCGGTGAAGCCGGAGCCGATGCCGACGTTCACGCGACCGGGCGCCTGGTCCACCAGCGTCGCGATCGCCGCCGCCGTGACGACCACGTGGCGGAGACTCGGGATGAGCACGCCGGGGCCCAGCTCGATGCGCGAGGTCAGCGTCGCGGCGCGCGACAGCGTCATCCACACGTCGAGCTGCAGGGCCGGCGTGTCGAAGACCCAGGCGCGCCGGTAGCCGAGCCGCTCGGCGAGGGCGACGTGCTCGGGCGTCTCCGGCACGGGCGCGAACGCGCACGAGATGTCCATCGCGCGCGACTATACACCGCCCGCTCTAGCCTGGACTATCCATGAACGCCCACACGCGGCGGACGGGTCCTGGCGCCGGGGGCTGTGCCCGCACCCCGGCTCCGTCACCCACTCGCCCGATCGCAGCTCTTCGAGCTGCGGACGGGACTCGGGGGTCCCACTTCGCCGGCTGCGCGAGCACAGCCCCCAGCGCCACCCGTCCGACCTCGGTATCCTCGTTCAGAAATACCCAAGCTAGGACGTTCCGGGGTGACCGGATCGTGGGGCAGGGTGACGGGTGGGGCCGCCGAGACCCGTTCCCGCCGCGCGACTACGAGCGCCCCGTGGCCGGATGGAGCCCAGCCGAGGCGGGTCAAGCGAGCGCCAGCCGCGTGGTCGAGCGGCCCCACCCGTCACCCTGCCCCGCGATCCGCCAGCCAATCGAGGATCAGGGGGTTCTCGTCACGCGGGTAGGTGTGGGAGAGATCGGCGATCTCACGATAGACGAGACGCGCGCCCGCGGTCTCGAGGGCCTCGCGAGCCATGTGGGCGGTGTAGATCGGGAACATCCAGTCGAGCGCGCCGTGGACCAGATAGATTGGCCGGCCACGCGCGCGCGCGAGACCGCCGCCCGCGAGCAGCGCGGGGTGCAGCACGCCGCACGCCGGCGCCAGGTGCGTGAACGGCATGCCCGCGCGGAGCCCGCAGACGAGCGCGTAGGTCGCGCCGTCCGACATTCCGGTGAGCAGCACGCGTGCCGGGTCGACCGGGTAGCGCGCGGCCACCTACTCCACCATCGCCCG
>JBGQFW010000153.1:0-8066 GCA_041497115.1 Methylomirabilia bacterium | reverse complement strand
CGCCCAGCAGCGTGAGACGGCCGGCCGCCAGCGGATCGCCGCTCCAGTCCGGCTGGGTGATCAGCAGGCTCGCCCGCGCATCGGCCTCGAGGTTCTGCGTGTGCATGGCCATCGAGCTGATGAGGAAGAGCGGGCGCCCGGTCGCGTCGAGCGCGTAGGGCATGATCGAGCCGAAGGGATGGCCGGGATGGCGGCGCGACAGCGTGGCCAGCGTCCCGGTGCGGCCCAGATAGGCGAGCGTGCGCGCGCGCTCCGCGTAGGTCGGCTCCGGTACCGGCGGTACGTCGGGCGGGCGCGGCGGCCCCGCGTGGCGGCTCATCGCCGTCTCACGAGCTCGAGCGAGTCGGTGTGCGTGGAGGTCCGTCCGTCCGGCATCGTTCCCGTCACCGAGAGTACCAGCGCATTCGACCCCGGCGCGAGCGGCAGCGTGACCGCCTCGTGGCCGTCGGGCGCCGGGTGGAAGCGCGCCGTCACGTCGCGGCCGCCCAGCGTCGCGTGGAAGCTGCCCGCGACGACGCCCGGCGCGTAGAAGACGACGAGCGCGACGGACGTCTGCCCGGCGGGCACCTCGGTGCGCGAGGCGACGGGATACGCGTAGCTGAGCAGGCGGTCGCCCTGGCCCCACGCGCCGGCCAGCCGCGGCTCGCCGCCCGGCGCGTCGGGCCACTCGAGGCGGTACCGGTGAATCAGCCCCGCGCGGGTCGGCACCTCGCCGCCTTCCAGGCTCGTCGGCGGCCGGCCCGCGCGATCGGCCGCGTAGACGATGAGCTCGTAGCGGCCGGCCGTCGTGCCGATGACGTCCAGCGCGTAGGCGCCGGCGGCCAGCCGCATCAGCTCGAGCTCGCGGGCCTCGACGGGCCCGGTGCCGCCGCCGTAGGCGCCGCGCGGAATCTCCTGGTAGTCCTGCTTCGCCGTCGGATCGCGGCCGAGCCGGCGCCCGCGCGGATCGCTGATCAGCAGCTCGGTGACCGGCTCCTGGACGGCGTCGCTACGCCGCCCGTAGACGCGGACCGAGAGGTACGAGTCGTCGCGCCGCTCGGCGAGGTCGAACGCCGGGCGCGCGGCCGCCGTGTAGGGAATGTCCCAGCGATCGACCGCGCCGGGCTCCGTCGAGGCCTTGGCCAGGTGCAGCCACCGGCGGCGGCCCGCCTTGTCCCACTGGGCGACGGCGAGATCGAGACTCACGCGCTCGGTGCCGGCGATCTCCAGCACGTACCCGCCGTCGGCCGCGTCCTCGAGTGTGACGCCGCTGCCGCCGAGGCCGCGCGGCCCGATCGGCGCGGTCGGCTGCGGGTTCACCAGCGGCTGCCACGCCGCCCGCGGGATCTCCTGGTGCAGAATGCCGCCCTCGTCCATGCCGGTGCGCCGCCCCTGCGGATCGATCACCAACACGTTGGCGCCGAGTCCCGGGACCACCGGCCGGCCGTCCTGCGCGGTCACGTAGACCTGGATCGTCAGGCGATACGGCGGCTCCCAGGTGGGCTCGATGATGGTGACGCCGCTCGCGTTGCCGCCCGGCCGCATGATGACCTGGGCGCCGGCGGGGCCAATCAGGGTCACGAGGAGGAGCGGGACGATGAGCAGACTACGGCGCTTCACGCATCAACCTTCGCAACTCTGCGATCGCGCCGGCGCGCGCTCGAGCCATCAGGCGCCCTCGGTCGGCGCGAGACGCGCCGGCTCTTCCAGGATGTCGAGCAAGGTGGTTGCACAGTACACGCGGTCTCGCTTCGCCTGGTTGACCAACCTCAGGATCCCAGCGGACCGCAGCCTCTCGACCGCCCGCTGCGCCGTCGTGAACGCTACGCCGAGTCGCTGCTCCACGCGCCGGATCGTGCAGTACGGATTCTCGGCGACAACATCGACAAGCTTGAGCGCGATGGCCGAGGAGCCGGCGACCTTAGCCCGCCACCGCGCGATCAGCGCATTGATGCGCGCAGCCCGGCTCAGCGCGTCCTCCGATTGTCGCGCCACGCCGTTCAGGAAGTAGGTGAGCCAATCTCCCCATTCGCTGTGTGCGTGCACTGCGTGGAGCCGGTCATAGTATTCCGCCCGCGTCGCCTCGAAGAAGGCGCTGAGGTAAAGCAGCGGCGTCGGCAACACGTCGCGCTCGACCAGGAACAGGGTAATAAGCAGCCGGCCGACGCGCCCATTGCCATCGAGGAAGGGGTGGATCGCCTCGAACTGCACGTGCATGACAGCCGCCTGCACGAGGACCGGCAGCGACCGGTCGTGGAGGAATTTCTCCCAGGCGCCCAGGGAATCCATCAGCCTCTCCGGAGGAGGGGGCACGTACGTTGCATTGGCGAGTGTGGCCCCAGGCCGGCCGATCCAGTTCTGCGTCCGGCGGAATTCGCCTGGCGTTGCGTAGCCTCCTCGAGCTCCGGCCATCAGCTTCGCGTGAAGCTCCCGCGTGAGACGAAGCGACAGCGGCAGCGTCCGGAGGCGCTTCACGCCGTATTCCAGCGCGGCCACGTAGTTCGCGACTTCCCTCAGGTCGCCCGGGCTCCGGTCGAGCGCGGCGCCAGCCTCGGCAGCCAGCAACTCCCCCAGCGTCGCGCGTGTTCCTTCGATCCGGCTGGATAGAACTGCCTCGCGGCGCACGAACGGCCTGATCAAGAGGTGTGGATTCGGAAGGCGCCCGCCCTCTCCGGCCAGACGACCGATCAGGCGATCGGCCTCCGACAGCGCCCTGACGAGCGTCGGTGTCCAGGCGATCGCCGGGGGCCGCGGGTCGGGCATGAACGCCGTGTAACCGCCGGCGGCTCGGACGAGGCGGCCGGGCGCCTTACCGGCGGCCACTCAGGTCCGGCTTATTAGCGCCTGCGCTAATAGCAGCGATCTCTATTTTCGTTTCAATCACGATTCGATAATAACACAGCGAACCCTGACCGTTAGTTTCTCTTCGACCCCCCTATCCATATGACTTCATGACTTCTGCGGTCACTCGCGCGTGGCGGTGAACGGGCAGATCTGGTTGTAGGCGCAGTAGCGGCAGGCGCTGCGCGAGGGCCGGGCGTCGAAGTGGCGGGCGCGGATGCCAGCGGCCGCCTCGTCCACCGCGGCGATCGCCGTGTCCACGTCGGCGGCGGTCGGCTCGTGGCGGCCGACGACGTTCGTCTCGAGGAAGCGCAGCTCGACGCGCTGGGGCAGCCGGCCGGTCATCTCGCGCCAGGCCAGCGCGTACATCTTGAGCTGCAGGTTGTCGGCCACGCGGCGGTCGGCGTCCTTCTGGCGCGTCACCTCGCTGGTCTTGTAGTCCACGATCACCGCGCCCAGCAGGTCCTCGTCCACGCGATCGAAGCGGCCGCGCACGCGGTTGGGGCCGATCGCGAAGCCGAACTCCTTCTCCACCCAGGTCGGCTTGAGCCCCTCCGCCTCCTCGTGGTGCCAGAAGCGCGTGAGCGCCTCGCGACCGGCCGCCCGGCGCGCCTCCTGGTGCTGCCAGGTGAGGAAGCCCTGGTTCTCCCACTTGCGGTCGTACTCGGCGAGCAGATCTTCGAGCGGCGTGTAGTTGCCCTCGACGCGGCGCTTGAGATAGAACTCCACGACCGCGTGGATGGTGCTGCCGTACACCACCGTGTGGTGGCGGCGGATCGGCACGCGCAGGATGTGCACGTAGCGGTACTTGAGCGGGCACGTCTGGTAGTCGTCCACCTGCTTGTGGCTGAGCAGCAGCTCCTCGTCGGGGGCGAGCGGCGGCGACGCCTCGCCGGGCGTCTCGGCGGGCGGCGCGAAGCGCTCGATCTCCTCGACCGCGCGCGCCTTGAACGGGCGGGCCGCGTCCTTGGGCAGCGCCAGCGCCTCCAGCACGAACTGGCTCACCTTGCGCCCGCGGGCGCCGCCGTAGTCGCGCGCGCTGGTGAAGAAGAGCTCGCGCCGCGCGCGCGTCATGGCGACGTAGAACAGCCGCCGCTCCTCCTGCATGTGGAAGTCCCCGGTCGGCAGCAGGTCTTTCATCAGCTCGGTCGGCAGCTCCAGCGCGTCACGGCGACGCTGCACCGGAAACTTGCCCTGCGCGAGGTTGACGACGAAGACCACCGGGAACTCGAGCCCCTTGGCCTTGTGCACGGTCAGCACGCGCACCGCCGGCGTCTCGACGTCGGCCTCGGCCACCGCCGGATCCTCGCCGGCATCGATGAGGGCGTCGAGGTGCTTCACGAACTCGCGCACGTTGTCGTACTTGAGGGCCTTGGAGGCGTCGAGGATGCGCCGGAAGAACTTCGAGATGTTCTGCACCTCGGCCTCGTCGCGGGCGCTGGCCGCCTTGGACATGCGCGTGAGCCAGCCGGAGTCGGCGAGGAACTGGTAGAGCAGCTCGCCGGTCGGCATCTCGCGCCCGAGCTCCATGTAGCGCACGAGGTCGCCGACGAGCTGGCGAACCGCGACCTGCCCCTCGCCCGAGATCTCGCCGGCCAGCTCGGGGATCTCCCCGACCGTGCGCAGCACGTCGAACAGCCAGCGGTGCTTGCGGTCGGCGTGCGTCGCGCAGCGCGTGAGGTCCTCGATCGGCACCTGGTAGAGCTCGGACGACGCCAGGTAGTGGACGCTCACCGAATCGTCGGGATGGACGACGGCGCGCAGGAACGCCAGCAGCAGCCGGACCTCGGGGCGCCCGTAGAGCCCGGCGTTGCCCGAGAACGTCCACGGCACCCC
This sequence comes from Methylomirabilia bacterium, assembly GCA_041497115.1. GTDB lineage: Bacteria > Methylomirabilota > Methylomirabilia > Rokubacteriales > CSP1-6 > AR5. The sequence continues at coordinate 3,410 of JBGQFW010000153.1, read as the reverse complement.
GCGCATGTTGAACGAGCGCAGGAAGTGGTCGGCGTCGCCGTTGGAGCGCACGAGCACGGCGACGTCGTCGTAGCCCCAGGCGCCCGCCTCGACACGCGCGTGGATCGTCCGCGCGACCTCGTCCGCCTCCTGCGTGGCCGTTTCGAAGTGCAGGTGGACGGGGTCGGCGCCCTTCCGCTCCCGCACCGCGACGAGGTGCTTGTCGATGCCGCTGCGCACCTCGAGGCGATCCGGATTGTTGTTCACGATCAGCCGGTAGGCGGGGTCGAGGATGCGCTGGTCCGAACGGTAATTCTCGGTGAGAACTATTTGCCGCGTGGCGCAGTAATGCTCGAGAAATGCCACGACGTTCGAGATCGCTGCCCCGCGCCACCGATACACTGCCTGATCGTCATCGAGGACACATGCGACGTTTCCGTGGCGTGCGGCGAGGAGCTTCACGAGCTCGAACTGCGCGTAGTTGGTGTCCTGGAACTCGTCTACCAGGATGTAACGGAAGCGCCGCTGGTAGAAGTTGAGCACGTGCGCGCGCTCGCGGAGCAGCCGCAGCGCGAGGACGATCTGGTCGCCGAAGTCGATGGCGCCGTCGCGCGCCATCAGCTCCTGGTACTTCGCGTAGGTCTCGGCCAGCTCGGCCTGGGCGTCGGCGCGGTCGCGCGCCTCCTCGCTCTCGGGCGTCGCGGCGGCGGCCGCCTGCAGCGCGGCGGCGCAGCGCCGGTAGTCGTCGGGCGAGATGTCCTCGTCCTTGCAGCGGCTGACCAGCGTGATGATCGCCTGCAGGTGGCGGGTGGGATCGCCCAGCGGCCGGTAGCGCGCCAGCGGCAGCTCGAAGAGCCGGTCGCGCAGGAAGATCACCTGCTCGGCCCGGCTGAGCACGCTGAAGTCGTTCTTGAGGCCGATCTCCAGCGAGTGGCCGCGCAGCAGGCCGTCGCCGAAGGCGTGGAAGGTGGCGATCTCGACGTCGGCGTAGCCGTAGGGGACGAGCTGATCGACGCGCTCCTCCATCTCGGCGGCGGCCTTGTCGGTGAACGTGAGCGCCAGGATCTCCTCGGGGTGGACCTCGCGATGGGCGATCAGCCAGGCGATGCGGCGGGTGATGACGGTGGTCTTGCCGGTGCCGGCGCCGGCGACGATGAGGAGAGGGCCGGTGTCGTGGGTGACGGCCTCGCGCTGCGCGTCGTTGAGGCCATCGAGGATGCGGTCCCCCGCCATGCAGCTTCGACTATAGCAGCAACGCGACCGCCCCGATCAACGGCGCACGTCGGGACCTCCGGCCAGCAGGTCGGCCACGTCGCGAGCGTCCACCAGCGCGATGTCGCCCCACGTCGAGCACTTGAGCGCGGCCACCGCCGCGCCGGCGTCCACCGCCTCCTGCGGCCCGCGGCCGGTCAGCGTGGCCCACAGGAACCCGGCCACGAAGGCGTCGCCGGCGCCGACGGGATCCACCACCTGCACCGCGTGACGCCGGCCGGGGCGCCGCAGGCGCCCAGCGTCCAGCACCAGCGCGCCCGCCTCGCCCTGCATCAGCGCGACGGTGGCCTTGGGGGCCAGGCGGGCGATCGCCTCGACGGACGCCTCGGCCGGCCCCGCGAGCCCGAACACCGTCTCGGCCTCGGACTGGCCGAGGAAGACGTGGCGGGCCGCCGGCAACACGCGCTCGGCGAAGGCGCGGGCCTCCGCCGGCGGCCACAGCGCCGCGCGGTAGTTGACGTCGAACGAGACGGCGGCCGCCTCGCGCAGGACCTGCTCGACGATGCGCCGCGGCCCCGGCCCCAGCGCGGGCGTGATGCCGCTCACGTGCACGCAGCGCGCCCGCCGCACCGTCTCCCAGTCGAGCGCCTCCGGCGTCAGCCGCGCGAAGGCGGAGTCGCGGCGGTCGTAGAGGACGCGGATCGGACGGGGCGGCGAGCCGAACTCGAGGAAATACACGCCCACGCGGGCGCCGTCCACCATTTGCACGGAGGCGCAGTCCACGCCGTGGCCGACCAGCTCGCGACGGATGCGCTCGCCCCAGGCGTTGGCCGGCAGCGCCGACAGCCAGGCCGCGCGCAGGCCGAGCCGCGCGCACGCCGCCGCGACGTTGGCCTCGGCGCCCCCGATCTGGACGTCGAGCTGGCGGGCGGTCTCGATCCGCGCGGGGGATGCAACCGCCAGGCGAAGCATCACCTCGCCGATGGCGACGAGGTCGTGCATCTAGGCGACGCGGATGGCGATGGTGGTGCCGAGGATCAGTGAGCCCGTGATGAGCGCCAGGCGGCGGTCCTCGTCGAAGACGACGCGGGCCGGACGGTTCGCGCGGGCCCACGACGAGAAGCGGCTGAGGTCCAGCAGGATCGCCGGCTTGTGGCTCTCGGGGTCGGCCTCGACGGTGAGATCGAGGGGCACGATCTCGGCCCGGTAGGCGCCGGCGACGTCGTCCGGCCCCTCGTCGTCGGCCCGGCGGCGCCGCACCACGTGGGTGCGCAGGCGGCCGCCGGCGTCGGGGGTCCAGCGCCCCTCGCGATAGTTCAGCAGGGCCGAGAACGCGTCGTCGACGTGCAGCCCCTCCGGCATGGCCAGCACGTCGTCCACCACGCGCAGCCGGCGGAGGAAAAAGGTCTCGCTGCGGCCGTGGTATTCGATCCGGCGCCGCTCGTGGTCGTAGGTGATTTGGCCCTGCGACTCGCGCCCGCGAATCTGGCCCCAGGATGTGCCGCGCACCGGCGTCCAGCGGCCGTCCCGCAGCACTCCGACCGATTCCATGCGACTGGCGATGCCGTCGCCCTGCCCCACGCTGCGGACCTCGTAGCGCCCGGCCACCCGGTCGATCTGCTCCTGCAAGCTCCCCTCGAGATGGAAGGTGAACATCCGGTAGAGGACGCCGATATCCACGCTGTACAGACCCTGGCGGGGGGCCAGCTCGGCGGCCAGCAAGCGGCCCGGCGCGAGGGCGATTGCGAGGGCGGCTGTCAGGAAATCGCGACGGTTTATCGGGTCTATAGACATTGCTCTACCGCCCCACTATTCTACAGCCGCCCGCACCCGGAACCTTGGTCCTTTGGGCCGTCGCCTGATACCGTAACCGGGGGAATTGACATCGCTGATCGCGCGAAGAGAGGCCGCCCGATGAAGCGACAGGCAGTCATCACGGGCTTGGGCATCGTATCGCCGATTGGCGTCGGCGTAGAGCGCTTCTGGGCTGCTGCACAAGCCGGCCGCTCCGGCATCGGCGCTCCCACCCTCTTCGACGCCTCGAAGCTCCCGCGCGAATGTCAGATCGTCGGCGAGGTCAAGGATTTCGACGTCAAGCAGTGGATGCCGGGCGCGGCCGGCCGGATGGCGGGCCGCTTCAGCCAGTTCGCCGTCGCCGCCGCAAGAATGGCCCGCGACGACGCGAAGCTCGACACCGCGCAGATCCCGGCCGAGCAAAT
>JBGQFW010000152.1:0-8218 GCA_041497115.1 Methylomirabilia bacterium | reverse complement strand
CGGCGTCTTCACCTCCACCAGCAGGGCGACGCCGGCGGGCGCCGCCAGCGCCAGCACCTCCCCGAGCGTGGGGACCCCGTCGCCGGTCAACGCGCCGTCGGGGCCGCGCAGCCGCGCGCGCCGGAGGTCGGCGGCGGTCGCGCGCGCCACGGGGCCGGTGGCGCTCGTCGTCCGGTCGAGCGTGGGATCGTGAATCACCGCGATCTCGCCGTCGGCGGTGAGGTGCACGTCCAGCTCGAGGAGGCGGGCGCCGAGCGCGATGGCGTTGCGGAACGCCGTCAGGGAGTTCTCCGGCCACTGGGCGGCGCCGCCGCGGTGGGCGACGTAGCGGGTCGCCACTACTTGTCGCTCTCGATGAGCCCTTTCACGAACCAGCGCTGCATGAAGACGATCACCGCCACCGGGGGGATCAGCGCCATCATCGCGCCCGCCATGATCAGGTTCCAGGTCGGCAGCTCGGTGCCCGAGCGCGGGATCAGCCGCTCCAGCCCGATGACGACCGTGCGCATCTCCTCGGTGTTCGTGATGAGCAGCGGCCAGAAGTACTCGTTCCAGCCGTAGATGAAGAGCACGACGAACAGCGCGGCGATGTTGGCCCACGACAGCGGCAGCAGGAACGACCACAGGAAGCGCAGCGGCCCGGCACCGTCCATCTGGGCGGCCTCGGCCAGCTCGTTGGGGACCGTCAGGTAGAACTGGCGGAACAGGAAGGTCGCGGTGGCCGAGGCCATGAGCGGCACCGTCAGCCCCGCGTAGGTGTCGAGCCACCCGAGGTTGCCGACGACCTCGTAGGTCGGCAGGATGCGCACCGGGATCGGCAGCATCAGCGTGAGGAAGATCATCCAGAACACCACCGACGAGCCGCGAAAGCGGAAGTAGACGACGGCGAACGCCGACAGCATCGAGATGCTGATCTTGCCCACCGCGACCGTCACCGCCACGATCGCCGAGTTCAGGAGCAGCCGGCCCATCCCCGACGTCTGCCACGCCTGCACGTAGTTTTCGATCAGGTGCGTGGACGGCAGCAGGCGGGGCGGCTTCTGGATGACCTCGCTCAGCTCCTGGGTGGAGATGACGAACGCGTAGTAGAGCGGGAACGCGATCACGACCACGCAGGCCAGCAGCGCCGCGTGGACGAGCAGCGCCGCGCCGTCCGGCCGCTTCCGCTGCCGCTCGAGCGTGGCGGGCAGAACGGTGACGGCCGGCCGCCGCGCGGCCACCGCCCCCCCGGTCACCGCCGTCGTCGTCCGCGCGTCGCTCAATAGGTGACCCGTTTCTCGGCGAAGCGGAACTGCAGCATCGTGAGCGTCACCACGACCGCCATGAGAATCACCGACTGGGCGGCGGAGGAGCCGAGGTTGAGGCCGATGAAGCCGTCCTTCCACAGCTTGAAGACCATGATCTCGGTGGCGTTGCCGGGGCCGCCGTGGGTGACGGCGTGGATGACCGGGAACGAGTTGAAGAACGCGAAGACCATGTTGACGATGACCAGGTAGAAGGTGATCGGCGAGATCAGCGGCACGATGATCGCGGTGAACTTGCGCAGCGGTCCGGCGCCGTCCACGCTGGCCGCTTCCATCACCGAGGCCGGGATCCCTTGCAGCCCGGCGAGGAAGAAGGCGATGTTGTAGCCCAGGTGCGTCCACGAGGTCGCCATGATGACGAGCGTCATCGCCACCCACCCCTTGAGCAGCCAGTTGAACTCGTAGTTGGTCACGAACGACAGGAAGTACGGCAGCGCCCCGTAGGCGGGATGGAAGATGAAGAGGAAGATGATGCCGGACACCGCCGGCGCGATGCCGTACGGCCACAGCAGCGCCGAGCGATACAGCCCGAGCGCGCGGATCTTCTGGTTGGCCAGGACCGCCACGACGAGGCCGCCGACTACGCTGATGACCGTCACCCCGCCCGCGAACACGAACGAGTTCACCACGCTCTCGTAGTACTCGCGGTCCTCGAGCAGCGTGACGAAGTTCTGTAGGCCGACGAAGACGTCGTGGCCGCCGAACGGCGGCGACCTGAACACCGACAGGTAGAGGGATTTCCCGGCCGGCCAGAAGAAGAAGACGATCGTCACGAGCATCTGCGGCAGCACCAGGACGTAGGGCAGCCAGCGGCTGGGGAAGACCGTCCGCTTCACGCCGGACTCTCCGAAGCCGCGACCTACTGCTTGTACGTCGCTGCGAACTCCTTCAGCAGCGCGTTCGACTTGGCCACCGCGTCGTCGAGCCCCTGCTTCACCGACTTCTTGCCGCCGAAGATGTTCTCCATCTCGCTCTCGATCACGTCGCGGATCTGCACGAAGTTGCCCAGCCGCAGCCCCTGGCTGTTCGCGGTGGCCACCCGCTCGGGCTTGGCCGCGACCATCTTCTTGTCCTTCAGGGCGGCGGGCGGCGTGGGCGACAGCCCGGTGAGCTGGGCGAACGCGGTGTACTGCTTGGGGTTCTTCACGAAGTGGTAGCCCTGCTCCAGGTTGCGGACGGCGGTGTTGGAGATGGCCAGGTAGCCGGTGTTGACGTGCCACCACATCTGCTGCTCGGGCTTGGCCATGAACTCGAGGAACCGCGCGACCCCGCGGTACTCGGCCGTCGGCTTGCCCTTGAGCACCCAGAGCGTGGCGCCGCCGATGATCGAGGTCGCCTTCTTGTACGGCGCGCCCCAGTGCGGCAGCTCGCCGGTGCCCCAGTCGAACTTGGCGGACTTGGTGAAGCCGGTGATCACCGCCGACGACTGGATGTACATCGCGCAGTCGCCGTTGACGAACTTGGGATCGGCGGTGCCCTGCCGGCCGCCGTACGAATAGATGTTGTCCTTCTGCCAGCCGTTCAGCGCCCCGATGTGCTTCTGGCCGAACTCACGGTTGATCAGCAGCTCCACGCCCTCGACGCCGTCGAAGCCGTTGTGCTTGGTGGCGAACGGCTGGTCGTGCGTCGCGTGCATGTTCTCGACCATCGTCCACGAGGGCCAGCCCGTCGAGAAGCCGCACTTGGCGCCGCCGGCGGCGATGATCTTCCTCGAGAACGCCTCCACGTCCTGCCACGTCTTGGGCGGCTTCTCGGGGTCGAGGCCGGCTTTCCGGAACGCGTCCTTGTTGTAGTAGAAGATCGGCGTGGACGAGTTGTACGGCATCGAGTAGAGCTTGCCGTCCTTGGTGTAGTAGCCCACGACCGGCTTGATGAAGTCATTCCAGTCGATCTTGATCTCGTTGTCGCGCATCAGCTCCCACACCGGGTAGACCGCCCCCGAGAGCATCATCGTCTGGGTGCCGACCTCGAAGACCTGCACGATGTGGGGCGGGTTCTTCTGGCGATAGGCGGCGATCGCCGCCGTCAGCACCTCCGGGTACGTCCCCTTCCGCACCGGCTTCACCTCGTACTCGCCCTGGCTCTCGTTGAACTGCTTCACCTGCGCCTCGAGCGCGTCGCCGAGCGCGCCGGTCATGGCGTGCCAGAAGTGAACCTCGGTCTTGGCCAGCGCGGCGCCGGGCAGCAGCAGCAGCGCGACGAGCGCGACGCTCAGCGGCTTGAACACCTTCATTGGTGTCCTCCTCGATGTCGGGTGGGGCGGTGACGATCGTGCCGGACTATAGCACAGCCCCCGATGACGTCTCCGTTACGGGCGCGGCGTCGCCTTGATCCAGTCGGCGATGGCCTTCACCACCTTGGCGTCGAGGCCGAGGTAGCCGTGAGCCGAGGCCGCCTCGCAGGGCGGCGACTGCGGCGGGTCGCCGCCCTCGAACGTCAGCAGCTCGTGGCGCGGCGTCTTGGCGAAGTCGGGCAGCAGTAAGAGCGCATCGCCGTAGCGGCTGGCCGGGCACGCGTCGTCGCGGTTGTGCACCAGCAGCGTGGGCACCGCGATGTCCTTCACGCGCACCTCGTCCACCGAGTCGCCGTGCTCGCGGCTGTAGCGGGTCACCGTCGAGGTGAGGACGATCCCGTCGGGGCCGCCCTCCGCTCGCAGGCGCGCGGCCACGCCGGCCGCCGAGACCGTGCCCATGCTGGTGCCGACGAGCCACACCGGCGCCGGCGCGAGCGCCCGCAGCGCGGCGATGAGGACGCGGATGTCGGCGGCGTGGTCGGCGCTGGTGCGGAAGCGGTCGAGGTTCTTGTGGTCCGACGGCGCGTCGGGCACGGCCACCAGCAGCCCGTGGCGCGCGAAGCGCTCGCGGTTGCGCACGAGGAAGTTGCCGCCGAGCCCCTTGATCGCGCCGGCGCGCAGCCCGAGCGCGCCGTCGCCGCCCGCGAAGAGGATCACGCTGGCGACCGGATCGCCGGGCGGCCGCACGAGGACGAACGGCTGGGTGACGCCGCGCCGGGTGGGAATCGCCTGGACCTCGTCAGTGGCGAGCGCCGCCGGCGCCCACGCCGCCAGGAGCGCGAGCGCCATCAGGGCGTGCCGCACGAGCGTCATGCGCGGAAGCGGTGCGAGCGGGCGACGTGCGAGCGGAAGGCGTCCAGCTCGGCCTCGAGACGCCGCGGGCTCCAGCCGGCCAGCGTCGCCATGCGCCGCCCGATCGCCTCCGCGCAGTCGCCGCCCTGGCAGCGGCTGGTGCCGATGCCGGTGCGGCGCAGCAGGAAATCTTGAAGGCTCACCGCCAGCTCGTCGTGCACGGCGTGGTGCAGCTGCGCCACGACGTCGGGGTTGGACGGGCACAGCCGCTCGGCGCCGCCCGGCACCTTGCCGGCCAGCTCCACCACCCGCCGGTAGTTGCGGCCGTACAGCGCGACCAGCGTCTCCAGCGTCTCGCGCGTCAGCCCGCTGGCGGCGACGTCGTCGGAGACGTCGAGCCACGTGTGCGCCTCCATCCGCGGGACCTCCTCGTCGGCGCCGTCCAGCGTCAGCATGGCGGTGCGGCTGCGCTCGCCCCGGCCGAGCGCGCGGACGACGCGGTCGCCCACCTTCTCGGCGAGGCTGCGGAAGCAGGTGAGCTTGGTGCCGGTGATGGACAGCAACCGCCCGTCCGCCTCCTCCACCACCTTGTGGGCGCGCGAGACGTCGGACGCGCGGCTGCCCTCCTCGAACGACAGCGGGCGCACGCCGGCGTAGGTGTAGAGCACCTCCTCGGGGACGACGCGCGGGTCGGGCACCACGTGGCGCACCTCGGCGAGCAGGTACGCCACCTCGTCACGGGTGGCGTGCACACGGTCGAGGTCGCCCTCGAAGTCGGTGTCGGTCGTGCCGACCAGCGAGAAGTCGCGCCACGGGATGACGAAGATCATGCGGTCGTCCCGCGTCGAGTGGTAGATCGCGCGGTCAGTGAGGCGCGGCAGCAGGCAGTGGATGCCCTTGGTGCGGCGCAGGATGCGCGCGCCGCGGTCCCGCACGCCGGCGAGCGCGCGCAGGTCGTCCACCCAGGGGCCGCCGGCGTTGACGACGATCCGCGCGCCCAGCGTGGCGACTCCGCCGGTGAGCAGATCGCGCACGCGGACCCCGGCGATGGCGCCGCCGGCGTCGCGCCGCACCTCCTCGACCTGCGTGTAGTTGAAGGCGCGGGCGCCGTGGCGGCACGCCGAGAGCACGTTCTCCAGGCACAGCCGCTCGGGATAGAGCAGCAGGTCGTCGAAGTAGTAGCCGGCGCCACGCAGGTCCTCGGGGCGGATGGACGGCTCCAGGCTCAGCGCGTCCACCGCTTTCAGCACGCGGTAGCGCTCGCGGTCCCGGCCCGGCGTGAGCCAGTCGTACAGCGTGAGCCCGATGCGCACCTTGACGAGGCCGCGCGAGGAATCGCGATAGATCGGCACCAGGAAGGGCAGCGGCCGCACGAGGTGCGGGGCCAGCCGGTTCAGCCGCTCGCGCTCGGTCAGCGACTCGCGCACGAGGCCGAAGTCGAACAGCTCGAGATAGCGCAGGCCGCCGTGGATGAGCTTGGACGAGCGCGCGGTGGTGGCCGAGGCGAAGTCGCCCTTGTCCACCAGCGCCACCGACAGCCCCCGCAGCGCCAGGTCGCGGGCGGCACCGGCGCCCGCCATGCCGCCGCCCACCACGACGACGTCGTAGTCGCCGTCGGCGAGCGGCCACGGGCGCGCGGCGGTCTCAGTCGCCAAGCGCGTTGAGCATGACGGCCAGCCCGAGGCGCAGCCCGACCGGCAGCCCGTCCTCGTTCATCTCGAACTCGGGGGCGTGGTGCGGGTGCGGGCGGCCGTCGGCCGGCGCGATGCCGATGCGGAAGTAGCAGCCGGGCCGCGCGTTGAGGAACAGGCTCATGTCGTCGCTGGCCATCACCGGCGGTCCCTCGGCCAGCCCGCCTGCGCCCAGCTCCGCCGTCGCGCACGCGCGCACGAGCTCGGTCTGCGCGGCGGGGTTGATCACCACCGGGCAGCCGTCGGCCATGAACGTCAGCCTGGCCTCCGCCCGGTAGGCGCGGGCGATGTCGGCGGCGAAGTCGCCCAGTCGCCGCTTCACCTGCGCGCGCACCGCCTCGTCGAACGTGCGCAGCGAGCCGCGCATCACGGCGGTGGCCGGGATGATGTTGTGCTTGGTGCCGCCCACGATCTGTCCCACCGTGAGCACGGCCGGCGCGTGGGCGGAGGTCTCGCGCGAGACGAGGCTCTGCATGCCGAGCAGGATGTTGGCGGCGGCGGTGATCGGGTCCACCGACAGGTGCGGGTAGGCGCCGTGACCCCCGCGCCCGGTGACCTCGACGTCGAAGAAATCGGCCGAGGCCATGGACGGGCCGGTCGTCACGTGCGCCTGGCCGACCGCCGTCTGGGTCGTGAGGTGCAGGCCGTAGACCTCCTCGACGCGCGGCTGCTCGAGCACGCCCGCCGCGATCATCGGCTCGGCGCCGCCGAACACCTCCTCGGCCGGCTGGAAGATGAAGACGGCGGTGCCGGGCAGCGCGGCGCGGTGGGCGGCCAGCATCTCGGCCAGCGTGATGGCGATCGCGGTGTGGCCGTCGTGGCCGCAGGCGTGCATGACGCCGCGCGCGCCGGAGGCGAACGGCGCCTCCAGCGTCTCGATCAGCGGCAGCGCGTCGATGTCGGCGCGCCACGCGATCGTGCGGCCCGGCCGGTCGCCGCGCAGCACGCCGACCACGCCGGTGCGGCCGAGCCCGGTGCGCACCTCCAGCTTGGCGGCGTGCAGCCGGTCGGCGATGATCCCGGCGGTGCGGTTCTCCTCGAACGACAGCTCGGGGTGGCGGTGGAAATCGCGGCGCAGCGCCACCAGCCCCGCGCGACGGCGGTCGAGCTCCTGCGTCCAGTCGGGCGTGAGCGTCTTCATGCGACCACGATAGTCCGCGCCCGCGATCTTGCCAAGGGTAGACTCGGGGGCCGAGGAGGCCCCGATGGGCAGGATCGTCTTCGCCGGCGCGATGTCCCACGTGCTGGACCCCGACTACTACGACCGGGCGTGCGGAGCCCTCGGGCGCCGCACCGTCCAGGAGTGCATGACGGAGATCGCCGCGATGGGCGAGCGGTTGTCGGCGGCGAAAGCCGACGCCCTCATCGTGGTCGCCGACGATCACCTCAACGCGTTCTCGTTCAATGCCGTGCCGGCGATGTGCGTCCGCATCGGCCGCGACGTGCAGCGCATGCGGCAGGACGACGCGGAAGCCTTCGACCGCGTCCTCGAGCACATGCCCGAGCGGTACCCGCTCCACGAGCCCCTCGCCAACGCGATCCTCGAGCAGGGGCTGCACGCCGGCTTCGATCTCGCGATGTCCTGGGAGGCGCCGATCGACCACGCGTTCCTGAGCCCGGTCAACGTCATGCACGGCGCGCGGCCGATCCAGCCGCTGGTGCCGATCTGGATCAACTGCTTCGTCGCGCCCCAGCCCACCGCGCGCCGCTGCTTCGCCCTCGGGCAGCACATCGCCCGCGTCGTGGCCGCGAGCCCCTGGAACGCCGGCATCATCGCCACCGGCGGGCTGTCCCACTTCCCCGAGCTCTCGCTGGCCCGGGTGGGCGAGACCGACACCGTCTTCGATCGCCGGCTCGTCGGCTGGATGGAGGCGGGCGAGCACGAGCCGCTGCGGGCGCTGACGGGCGACGAGCTGCACCGGAGCGGCGAGCACGAGTTCCTGAACTGGATGGTCCTGATCGGGGCCGTCACGCCGGCCCGCGCCGAGGTGCGCTATTTCGGCGAGCTGCCGCGCATCAACATGGCGGCGGTGGAATGGAGGCTGTCGTGAGCCGTTACGCCGTCAACAGCCTGCTGTACCGGCTGAAGAAGGACTCCGCGTTTCGCGCCCGCTTCGCCGGCGACGCGGCCGCCGCGG